>CAZDHT010000199.1:0-10372 GCA_964505325.1 uncultured Planctomycetota bacterium
TCACCACCGAGGGGCTCGCCAACCTTAAGGAGCTGAAGAACCTGGAAGACCTCCGGCTCAGCTATATGAGCTTCGACAAAGCCGCCCTGTCGTACCTGAATCAGTTGCCCCACCTCCAGAGGCTGGACCTGAGCCGGACGCCCGTCACCGACGACGGGCTGGCGCGGCTGAAAGGACTCACCAAGCTGGCCGCCCTCTCGCTCTGGCGGACCGACGTCGGAGACGCCGGAATGGCTCACCTGAAAGGTCTCACCCAACTGGAAGTGCTTTGGCTGAGCGGCTCGAACGTCACCGACGCCGGACTCGCCCAGCTCGGGGGGCTGACCCGGCTCAAGAGACTGGACCTCGGTTGGAGCCGGGTCCCCGGCACGAAGGTCAACATCACCGACGCGGGGTTCGCCCACGTGGCGAAGTTCAAAGACCTGGCAGAGCTGCGGGTGAGCGAGACGAAAATCACCGACGCCGCCCTGTTCCATCTTCGCGGGCTACGCCGCCTCAAGACGCTGCACTTGGCGTGGAACCAGATCACCGGCGCCGGCCTCGCCCATCTCAGGGGGCTGCGGCTGAAGGAGCTGGTCTTCCAGGGCGGCGTTCCCAACGCCGGGCTGGCCAGCCTGAGGGGGATGACCACGTTGGAGTCGCTGTCCATCTACGTCGGCGACGGCGGCCTGGCCTACCTGAAGGACCTGACCCGGCTGGAGAAGCTCAACCTCGGCGTGGGCTCGCGCGTCACGGACCAGGAGCTGATCTACTTGAGGAACATGAAGCGGCTGACGGAGCTGCGGCTCTCCTCCACCAAGGTCACCGGGCCAGGGCTGGCCTATCTCCGCGACTTGCCCCGGTTGGAGTCGCTTCGACTCAGCGGCAGCCCCATTACTAACGACGGGCTGATCCCCATCGAGGGATTCGATCGGCTCAGACAGTTGTCTCTGTCCGTCACAAACATCACCGACCGCGGCCTCACGCACTTGATCGGACTGAACGGGCTGAAGAAACTCGAGCTGATCCGCACGCCGATCACCGACATCGGCCTGGTCCACCTGAAGGGCCTGACCGGGCTGGAGGAGTTGTACCTCAACGAGACCGGGATCACCGACCGGGGGCTCAAGCACCTGGGGCGGATGACCAGCCTGCGCCACCTGAGCGTGGCGGGCACCAAGGTCACCGCCGAAGCCAAACGCGCGCTCGAGAAAAAAATACCGGGGCTTAGGGTCTACTGACAGGCTAAGGCCGGCGGGGCGAGCCGGTCTCGGCTGGCGTCTGGTCCGTGTTGCTGCCCACTATCCTGCCTCGTTGCGATGACCTCTCTTGACTTCATACAGGTCTTGTGCTATCACGCGGCGAAATCCTGGGTCTTTCTTTGCTGAGGAGCGCAGTCGATGGCCGAATTGAAGCTGCTTCCGCTCCCGAAGTCGGTGCGGCGGAACAAAGGAACGTTCAAGCTCGAAGACGGCCTGCCGATCATCGTCGGGCCAAGCGGCGATAAGGAGGTCAACGCCGCGTGGTCGTTCGCCGGCGAGGCGGAAGACCGGACCGGCCTCCTGCTCCCGGTCGAACGCATGGGCAAGCTCGATGGTATCCGGCGCCGCATCCTGTTCCTGATAACCGGCCGTGACGAGAGGCTGTACCCGCCGCTTGCGGAGTTGGCGAAGGGCCTCGCCAGGGCGCCAAAGAACGTCCGCGACCAGGCCTACGCGCTGAAGGTGGCGAGAGACGAGGTCGTCGCCGTCGCCACCTCGCCGCGAGGGCTCTACTACGCCGCGCAGACGCTCCGCCAACTGCTCACCAGCCGCGCCGAGGTCCCCTGCGTCCGGATCACCGACTGGCCGACGTACGCCCACCGCGGCGTGATGCTCGACATCTCGCGGTTCAAAGTCCCAACGCTCGACACCCTGTTCGAGCGCATCGAACGCCTCGCCTCGCTCAAGATCAACTGCTTCCAACTCTACACCGAGCACACCTTCGTCTTCCGCAGGCATCCGGAGATCGGCCGGAACTGCGGCTCGATGACCGCCGAGGACGTCATCCAGCTCGACGAGTTCTGCAAGCAGCACTTCGTCGACCTCAACGCTAACCTCCAGTCCTTCGGCCACCACCGCCATCTCCTCTCCATCCCAAGGTACAACCACTTGGCGGAGATGCCCGACGCGCCGTGGACGCTCTGCCCGGTCGACAGGCGCATCTACGACCTGCTCGACGACATGTACGCCGAGTGCCTGCCGGCATACAGTTCGAAGCTCTTCAACGCTTCCTGTGACGAAACCCGGGAGCTGGGCAAAGGCCGGAGCGCCAAGCGCGCGGCGCGCGTCGGCGTCGGCCGCGTCTACGTCGGCCACATCCGGAAGATCAACCGCCTCGCCAGGAAGTACGGCAAGCGGACGATGATTTGGGCCGACATCGTGCTCAAGCATCCCGAGTGCCTCCCGCACATCCCGAAAGACGTCATCATGCTTGAATGGGGCTACTCGGCGGGGAGCGACCTCAGCGTCGAACGCAAGCTCCAAGCCGCCGGGCTCGAACACTGGACCTGCCCCGGCGTGAGCACGTGGACGCGCATCTTCGCCAACGTGCCCAACGCCTGCGCCAACATCGCCGAGCGCGCCGTGATGGGACAGCGCACCGGAGCCACCGGGCTGCTCAACACCGACTGGGGCGACGGCGGCCATGCCCAGATGCCGTCCGCCAGCTACCACGGCTACGCGTGGGGCGCGGAGCAGAGCTGGACACCCAAACTCCACACCGACCGCGACGGCTTCGACCGCCGCTTTGCCTGGGCGTGGTTTGGCGATGATACCGGCCTGTTCGGAAAGCTCTACAAAGAGACCGGCCGGATGAGCCCCGAGATCCGGAGGGTGCGCGGGCTGCGCCCGTTCCGGCTGTACTGGGATGCGTTCCCGTGCGCGGAATCGCTGCAGGGCCTCCCGCCCGGCGCCGTCCGCAGTACCGGCCGGCACGCGCGCCGGGCGCTCGACATCGTCTCGAAGCTCGCAAAGCTGCACCCCGAGCACGGGGACGTGCTGCGCGAGGTGCTGTTCGGGCTGGCGCAGATCGTCTTCATCGAGGGAAAGGTCGCCGCCTCGCGCCAGATCGACGCGCTGCGCGCTCGCGGCGTCGAGAAGCTGCCCGCCGCCATGAAGAAGGCCGTGCGTGCGCTGCTCAAGGAGTGGAACACCCAGCGCGAGGAGTTCGAGGAACTGTGGATGGAGACGAGCCGCCGCAGCGAGATCGCCTATCGCCTGGGCCTCTATCGCAAACGCGCCCGCGACTACCGCAAGCTCCTCAAGTGAAACAGCATTAGGCGCACGGGTCCCGCCGTGCGCTTCCAGCCCGTCTACCGTTCTGCTATGGCTTGGATTCCGGCTTCAGAAGGATTCGGACGGTGACGGTGGCTGAGCCCTTGCCGGCGCGGGCCACGCCGTTCTTTCGGCCGAGGAGCATCTCCGGCTTGGCGGCGTCCTTTACGCCTAAGCCGCCCCCGTGACCTCTTATTGTGTCCTTCGTGGGAGTCTGCAGCTTCAGCGCGCTGACCAACTTGGGAAGTCTGTCGACCGGGATCGAGACAATGACTTCGTTGACCTTGTTGTCCGCACGCATCTGCTCTTCGTCTGCGACGAGGGTTCCGCGGACCGCGGTTACCGCCTTCCGTACGTCGGCCAGACCGGTCTTGACGTCGGCGCACACGTACGTTAGCGTCCGTCGGGTGCCCGCCTCACGCCACGCCGCCTTGGGCTCACCGGCGTAGCGTGTCCGGCCGGCTGCCTTCCCCGGCCCGAACGGCGGCCTGAGGCCGTTCGCCTGTTCCACCGTGCGCTCCTTCGGCAGAGGCGCCACGCCTCCTTCGGTCGCATCATACATTGCGCCCGTCGGCGCAGGCTTGGGCGGCGCCTGCACGGCGCGTCTCACCTTGGCGCGAACGGCCGCATCCATCTCGGCGGGCGCAGCCCCGCCCGCGGCCCAGCCAGACCTCATGGCTTTTTCGAGGAACTGCTTCGCCTCCGCGCCGGTCTCGGCCTCCTTGGCAGCGGCGCGCCCGCCTTTCCCATCCGCAACCTTCGAGACTCGCGCGTCCTGGTCATGTTTCAGCGCTGCCTTTGCTTCTTCGGCCTTGTCCTTCGCTTTGGGAGATGGGGCGGCGATCTTTGCCGGCGGCTGCGGAGCCGGCTCCGGCGGCGAACCTTCCCACGGCGCCAGCTTGATCACGACGATCAGCGTGGCCGCCGCCGCGACCCAGCTCCCGACGCCCACCCAACGGAGGATCGCCGGCCGGCGCCGCGTCCGTGCCGCCGCCGGGCGCCGGACGAGCCGCGCCTTGATGTCCTCCACCAGTCCTTTCGGCGCCTTGACTCGCGTCAGCGAGCCGACCAGTGCCGCCGTGCTTCTCATGGCCTCCAACTCAGCGCGACAGACCTCGCACTCGGCCAGGTGCTCGTCCACAGACGCCCCCTGCGCCGCGGAGAGTTCACCATCGACGTATTCATCGAGTAGGTTTCGGACCTGTTCGCAGTTCATCTTACACTCGTCATGCGATCAGAAGCCCTTGCAGTTTCCGGCGCAGTTCCAGCCGCGCCCGGTGCAGCCTCGACTTCACGGTGCCGCGGGAGCATCCCAGCACGTTGCTGATGCTGCTATAGTCCAGCCCGTCCACATCCCGCAGCAGCACCACGACCCGGTAGTCGTCGGCCAGTTCCGCGATGGCCTGCTCGATCCGCAGCCGTGTTTCGTCCGCGCGCAGCTTGTCGTCCGGCGCCGGGCCGTTGCCGGGCGGATCGTACCCGCTCTCCGTTCCCTTGCCGGCCAACAGGCCCATTTGAATCTGCCCCGCTCGCGATGTGGCCGACCTGCGTCTCCTTTCACTGATCGACTGGTTGACCGCGATCGAATACAGCCACGTGGCGAAGCTCGATCTTCCCTCGAACGACTTGACCCGTCGGAAGGCCTTGATGAAGACCTCCTGCGTCACGTCCCGGGCATCTTCGCGGTTACCGATCATTCGAACCACCAAGTTGAAAATCGCGTCCTGGTAATGAGTTACGAGCCTTCCGAACTCCTCGGTGTCGCCCTTTGCACACCGTTTCAGGAGCTCCGGTTCGCTCGGAAGGGGGCTGAGCATTTGCGCCCTCTCCACCAGATTAGACGCTACCTGGCTCCGGCAGTTCCGCGAAAACGCAGATTTTCTGCCATACCGGCTGTTATATTAGGATACCTGTCGAGCCCGGGAAACTTGCGCCAAATTCAAACGGCTTTCGGCCGGCAAGAGTTCACAACGCGATTATATGGCCGTGTCCGCGGTCGTGTCAATTCCTGGCCGTCGAAGGGGTGCGCGTAATCTGCTACGCCGCAATTACGAAGGGACGGCCTGCCCGGAAGTTCTCACAACAGGCATCGTCGGAAGGAATATCCACGCACACCAGCACCTCCCGGCCATCACTTCCTCTTGTCCTGTTCGAACTCCTTGGCCAACTTGGCAAGCTTCTCGTCGGTCAGCGGTCCGGTCGTCGCGAACTCGCCCCAAGCCACGCCGTACCGACGGGCCAGCCGCAGAGCAGCCCGTGCCCCGTCCATCCGGCCCAGCAGCGCATTCAGCACGGCGATGCGCAGGTGGACGTCGCAGTAGTTGGGTGAATAGAGCTGCAGCCTTCTAAACGCAGCGAGGGCCGCCTCGTGGCGCCCGGCGTAGAACAGCGAGTTGCCCAGCGTGTAGTGCGATGGGACAGACGCCGGATCCAGCCCGAGCGCCCGCCGAGCGCTGGCGATGGACTGGCCCCAGGCGGAAGCCTCCTGTGACGCGTCGGCGCGGGCCAAGTGCACCCGGGCCAGGTAGGGCCGCCAGACCTGTGTGGTCCAGATGACCCCCGCGCCCCCCACAGCACCCAGCACGACCAGAATCCGCCACGCCAGCTCGGCCCGTGAGAGGCGCTTGGGTTCAGCGGCCCGCTCGTCATCCCCCCAACGCGCGACCACCAGCCCCATCAGCACCCACAGCATCATCTGGCAGGTGGGATAGCGGGTGATGACGCCCGCGGTGGCGTGAACGAGAATCGCCACGGTGGCCGCCACCGCCGCCAGCAACAGCGGCCGATCCTCGCGGCCGCTCGTCCCGCTCAACGCCCGGGCGCTGCCGATGAACAGCAGCCCAAGGAACAGTACGAACGCCAGCATCCCAAGCATCCCGGCCTCGGACAGCACCTCCAGGTACTCAGAGTGGGCGCGCAGGGTGAGCGAGCTGACCGCGTGGCTCGCGTAGTCCCTCGGCCTGAAATCAGCGAAGTAGATGCGGAATGCGCCCGGCCCCTTGCCGACGACCGGGCTGTCGTAGAACATCCGCAGCGCCGCGCGCCAGATGGTCGTCCTCGTAGACAAGTGACCGGGGATCAGACGGACGCGCTCCCACATACCCGGCCCGAAGACGGTCGCCCAGACGATGATGACCGCCGTAACGATCCCAAACACCATCTTGCCGCGACGCGAACGAAGCGCCGGCCTCAGCTTCCTCAAATGGGGGCCGGCCAACAGAACAAGAAGACCGGCTGCAAACCCGAACCACGCGGCGCGCGACCCGGTGAACACCATACAGGCAGCCATCAGCAGCGCGGCCAGGCCGAGGGCGACCCGAAAGGCAGCGTTCCTGAAGAAGAATAACCCGCCGACCGCCAAGACCGAGCACATCGCCATGTAGCCGCCCAGCGCCGTCTCGAGGCCGATCGTGCCGAGCACGCGCGTTCCGGGTCCAAGCGTAATCGGGCTGCCACCTTTAGACCAGCTTATCCCCAGAAGGTCGACACCGGACGCCTGGAAGCTCCCGTGGATGGCGACCAACGCCGCGACCAGCAGGATCGCGCCGACCAGCCGGGCCGCCCGTTCCCGCTTGCGGAACGCGACCGCCGCAGCGAGAAACAGGATGGCGTGCGCTGCGTACAGCCACGTCTCGCGCAGGCCCGCTTCGCGGTAGCGGCAGAACGCCAGAGAGACTCCGACGGCGCACAAGAAGAGACCCAGGACCCGGGCCATCCCGGCGGTCTTCGGGAGCAGGCGTCCGCCCGCAGCCCAGCGGATCAGCAACGCCAACCCGGCAAGAAGTGCGCACCCGCCCGAGACCACATATTTGATGTCGAGCGCGTAAGGCGTTCCGGGCGCGGCAAATGTCCGGGGAAGTGCGATGGGAACGATCACCACGGCCGCGCCGACGAACAGCCCGGCGGCGACTTCTGTGCCGGCCCGAACGCGTTCGGCAAGCGACGAAGGCGCGTTCTCCAAGTTCCGCAGCATGTTCTGTCGTCAGCGACTGGTGATGGACTGCTACTGACCGAGATGGTGCGAGGAGGGGGACTCGAACCCCCATGCCCGAAGGCACAGGATCCTAAATCCTGCGCGTCTGCCAGTTCCGCCATCCTCGCCTGCTACAACAGAGAATACGCGGTGCGGACCCAAAAGTCAAACTCCACCCCGCCTCGCGCCCGGAGCATTCATCCCTCCCTCCGCCACATCGCTCGCGGCCGCCAGAGGGTACCCCTGGCCCGTTGTCAAGCTGGCGTGCTTCGGACAGCGAAGCTGGCGGGAACTGAAAGCGTGCGTAACGAAGCTGGTGCCGCCGCCCAAGCGTCGGGGTTGTCGCTCGAAGGCGAAGGGCGTTGCCGTCCAGCCAGCGGCGGCGCGTTCGCGTACGACGGCGGGGCGAGGTGCCGGTCTGGTGGGCGGCGGACGTGGTCCGGCCAAGCCGTCGAGCTGGGCTTTGGTGGAGTATTTTATCATGATTCGTTCCAAAGACCACCGCTTTGATTATCGCAAGGCCCTGGTCGGGTCGGCCCTCGAGATCGGCGTGAAGCCGACGGCACGGGCGTTTATCACCACTCCGAAGACGGTCCGCAAGTGGCGTGACCGCTATCAGGCGGAGGGACCACCGGGCCTGCATGACCGGAGCCGCCGGCCTCGGACCTGCCCGCACAAGACTTCGGCCGCCGACGAGGCGACGGTGCTGGCTCAACGCCGCAGAACGCCCGGATTCGGTGCGGAGAGGCTGAAACACGAGTTCGAGCTCAAGCCCAGCGTGGGAGCGATCTCCCGCATCGTGCGGCAGCACGGCCTCACACGAAAGCCGAAGAAGAAGCACCAGACCAAGCGGGACCTCCGCGAGATCAAGAAGAAGTACAAGCTTTTCACTCGGTTCAAGATGGACGTGAAGTACCTCAACGACATCCCGCACTACTGGCCGTACATGACCGCGATGGGCCTGCCGCCGTTCCAGTACACCGTCGTCGAGGTGCGCGTCGGTGCGACGTTCCTCGCCTACGCCGACACGTTTGGCGTCGCCGAGTCCGAGGCCGTCGTGCGGCGGTTCCTTCTTCATCTCCGCGAGCAAGGCGTCCCGCTCGACGAGGTGCTCATCCAGACCGACGCCGGCGGGGAGTTCGACGGCACGGTCGTCAGACGCAAGCCCGACGGCTTCACCCACACGATCGAGGAAGTGCCCGGCGGAGAACCTGCGGGAGTTGGACCCTCAAAGAGACCTGGCTATCTTCTTGCTTCCTCCCCTACACGTCGATACACTTCTCTCGGCTCAAGGGGGGGACCATGTACCTGTCGACCCCGGAGGGGTTTCCCGGGCGGGGGTTTCCCGAGTTCGCAGCGCGCGCCGTAGTTGGGCGGATGAGGATCAGTGCGAACAACTTGGCTCGCGCCTTCCGGCGGAACGAGACGAGAGAGCTACGCTCACAATCGCACTCCGGGCCGACCCGAAGCTTCTTATTCACGTCGACCTTACTGACTTTGCTATTGATGTTCGCTGTTCGCCCGCCCCGGATTGCATTAACGCCGCCCGGTGCCCGGTGGCGGCGAGACTACGGGTGGCTGGAACCCGAGCAGGGTATCACGAATCAGGGCACCGCAGGCCCGCTCGACCCGGCTAGGGGCTTGATTGACTGCCTGCACGGGGTGGCTATAATACGTTTGGATGGGGAGCTGCGAGGAGAGACGATGGCGTTTTCGCCGATTCCGGACATTCTGGCGGACATGGCTGCGGGGAAGATGGTGGTGGTGGTGGATGATGAGAGCCGCGAGAACGAGGGCGATCTCGTCATGGCGGCGGAGAAGGTTACACCCGAGGCGGTCAATTTCATGCGGAAGTGCGGCGGCGGGCTGATCTGCATGCCGCTGACGGCGGAGAAGTGCGAGCGGCTTCGTCTGCAACTCCTGCCGGGCGAAGGGCCGAAGAACATGTGCGCGTTCACGATCTCGATCGGCGCCAAGAAGGGGACGACGACGGGCATCTCGGCGGCGGACCGGGCGACGACCATCCGTACGGCGGCGCGGGATGACTGCCAGCCCGACGAGCTTCATCGGCCGGGGCACGTGTTTCCGCTACGCGGGCGGGACGGCGGCGTGCTGGTCCGGGCGGGACATACCGAGGCCGCGATCGACTTGGCGCGCTTGGCGGGGCTGAGCCCCGCGGGGGTCCTGTGCGAGATCATGAACGACGATGGCACGATGGCGCGGGTCCCGCAGCTCGAGACGTACTGCCAAGAGCACGGCCTCAAGATGTGTACCATCAAGGACCTGATCCTGTACCGCCGGAAGGAGGAGCGGCTCATCCACCACGTGACCGGTGTCCGCCTGCCTACCCGGTTCGGTGATTTCGACCTGCACTGCTACCGCTCGGACATTGACAGCTACATTCATCTGGCGCTGTGCATGGGCGGGATCAAGCCGGGCGTGCGCCAGGATCAGCCGGTGTTGGTGCGCGTGCATTCGGAATGCCTGACGGGCGACATCTTCCACTCGATTCGGTGCGACTGCGGCGAGCAACTCGAAAAGGCGCAGGAGATGATCGCCGGCGAAGGGTGCGGCGTCGTGCTCTACATGCGGCAGGAGGGCCGCGGCATCGGGCTGGAGGGCAAGCTGCACGCCTACAAGCTCCAGGACGACGGGATGGACACGGTGGAGGCGAATGAAGAGCTGGGCTACGGGGCGGACGAGCGCGACTACGGCATCGGGGCGCAGATCCTTCGCGACCTGGGTCTCACGCGGATTCGCCTGCTCACGAACAATCCGAAGAAGTACACGGCGCTGTCGGGCTACGGCATCGAGATCCTCGAGCGCGTGCCGATCGAGGTGCCGCCCAAGCCGACGAACCTCAAGTACCTCAAGACCAAGAAGGACAAGCTCGGGCACCTGCTGGATAACGTGTAGGGTCGAGTCCCAAGTTCCAAAGCCCAAGTGGTGAATAGGGTCCACGTTCCGAGTCCCAAATCAGGTCGAGCGGCGGCCGTGCGGTAGGTCAGATGTGGGTTTGTGGCTTGAGCCGCAAGCGCCGGTGAGAATCGCGACGTTCAACGTGAACTCTATCCGCGCGCATATGAGACCCTTTGATCCGTAACAG
>CAZDHT010000200.1:0-10354 GCA_964505325.1 uncultured Planctomycetota bacterium
GGCCACGGCGAACGACGAGATCGTGCTCGTCGCGGGCGGCGCCACGTGGATGTTGAAGGTCGACGCGAGCAAGGCGAACGCGGAGCTTGCCGCCAAGCTCGGTGGGCGGTCGGAGCGGCTGTACCGCAAGGGCCGCTTCCTTGCGTCGTACTGCGAGGTGGAGGCGAAGGCCAAGCCGACGCACATCGACGACCTGCCCGCGGTCAACAAGTGGGTCAAGATGCCGCCCATTCCGCGCGACGTGACCCGCGGCTGCCGCCAGCGCGACTGGGGCACGGCGGTGTGGGACGCGAAGAACGAGCAGGTCGTTCGCTGGGGCGGCGGGCACTGCATCCGCTCCGCCAGCACGCCCGTGCACTACTCGTTCAAGACGGCCCGGATGGTCGAGGGCTACGACGCCGACGAGCCCTACGGCTACAACGGGGGCGGCGGGTTCGGCTCGTCGCTCCTCAACCGCCCCTGGTGCCCGACCCACGGCTACAACCTCTACGCCTACGACCCGCCCAGCGGCCTCATCATCACGGCGACCGGTTTCCTCTATGATCCGGCGCGGATGGACTGGCTGCGGGTGGAGCCGATGCAGCGGCCGTTCCGATTCTCGTGGGGCCACACCGTGCTGGAGCACAGCGCACACGGCGCGGTCGCGTGGGCCACGTCGCAGAAGGGCGGGGTCGGCCTCTTTGTCTACAAGCACGGCGAGGGCTGGAAGAACCTCCAGCCGCAGGGGGCGCTCTTCAGCCCGTACTGCGACTCGGACGGGATGTGCTACGACTCGAAGCGCGACCGGATGCTGCTCGGCTGGGGCGGCGGATACGCGAAGAAGGGCGACGGCCGCATGCTGTCGTTCAGCTTCAAGACGCAAAAGCTCGAGAAGCTGATGCCCGCGAACCTCGCGCTCGGGGTGCAGCACAACACGCGCGAGATGGTCTACGTCGAGCACGCCGACCTGGTGCTGTTCGGCTCGGCACCGCACGTGAAAGGCAAAAAGGCGTACACCGTCGCCTACGATTGCGCGGCGAACAAGTACGTGCTGCTCGACGCAGGCCCTACCGTCTACGGCCACGGAGCCGCATGGATGTATGACGCGAAACGGAAACTCGTCCTCGTCACCGCGCACCGCGGCGGCGACGCCTACGCGCTGAAGCTCGATCCCAAAACCGCGACGCTGGTTGAGGTCCCCTGAAGGAGTCCGTGATGCGATGGCTTGCCTTTTGTATGCTGTCGGCCTTGTGTTCCGTCCCAGCGCTTGCGGCCGAGACCAGACCTCTCGACCGGCCATACAAGGATGATCCCAAGATCGTCAAGCTTCTTGAGGGGCTTGGTGACGGCTGTTCGATACGTCTGCCCAAGGCCAAGGTGATCGGAGTGGGGATCGACCAGGACAAGTCCTTCGCGGCGCGCGGGCCCCGCGGCCGCGACTACGGCTGCAAGATGGCGTACGCGCCCGACCGCGAGACGGCGATGTATGCCGGCGCCAACCACGGCGCGCCCAGCCGCCTGAACGACTGCTGGGAGTTCCACCTCGGCTCGAACACGTGGGTGCGGCTGGCGATCGGGGACGGCGGCGACCACGGCCGCGTGCGCCGCGCCCGCGACGCCATCCGCAAGGGCAAGGACGTCGAGAAACAGAAGGCCTTCCTGACGAAGTGGTACACCGACCACGTGGTCGTGAAGGACGGTTACCTGCAAACCAAACGGAATGGCGGCCCCGTCTCGCCGTGGCACACCTGGGACGCCCTGACCTACGATGCGGCGTCGAAGCGGCTGCTGTGGGCCGTGCTCGACACGGACAAGGTCCTGCTCTCGAAGACGCGCGAGTACGCGAAGTGGACGGGGCAGGACGCCGAGAAGCTCGCGGCACAGCTCAAGCCGGGGACGGGCCTGTACCTGTTCGATCCGACGAAGGGCCGCTGGTCCCGCCAGCTCGGCGACGGGCCGCGGCCCTACCTCCGCGGGATGGGCGGCTCGCTCATCTACATCCCCGAGTGGAGGAAGACGATCTGGTACTGCGCGGCGCAAAACGTCACTCCCAATGACTTCGCGATGTGGACCTATGATGGCGTCGCGAACAAGTGGGCGCGGCTCAAGCCCAACGGCGGCAAGTCGATCCGCACCCTCGTCCACGGCAACAAGGTTGCTCCCGGCTCCGAAGTGCAGATGGCGTACAGCTCGAAGCACAAGAAGCTGGTCGCCGTCCTCAAGCAGGACACGTTCGTCTACGACCTCGAGAAGAACGAATGGTCGAAGGCCTGCGAGGATAAGCGAAACTACGCTCATGACGCGGTCACGGTGTTCGACTACGACAGCGTCAACGACCTGTTCCTTCTGGTCAACTCGCCCAAGGGGCACTGGGGCAAGGAGCGCGAGTTGCGCGCATTCCGCATCGACACGAAGCAGTGGGCGACGCTGAAGACCACCGGGCCCGGCATCGACAAGCGCCCGTACCGCCGCCAGACCGGTTACTACGATCCGAAGTTCAATATGTTCGTTGTCTCCGATGACGATCTGCGGCTGTGGGCGTACCGCTACAAGAAGAAGGAGGCGCCCCGGTGAGACGATGGTCCTGCGTTGCGGTTCTGTCGCTCGCCGTGGCGGGCGTTGCGCCGGCGGCGGGGCCGGCCAAGGTCGAGCCGGTCCTGAAACCGGATGACGCGCTGCTGGCGAAGATCGCGGCGCTGCCCGACAACACGTGGCTCCGGCTGCCGCCGCTCAAGGTGGCGGGCGACCTGAAGTGGCTGCGGGACCCGGACCTCCGGCGCCGCGGGCCGTTCTGCCGCGACTACTCGAACTGGATGGTCTGGGCGCCCGAGCGGAAGCGGGCGCTGTACTGCGGCGGCGGGCACAACATCCTCCCCTGGAACGACGTGTGGGAGTACGACCTGGCCAGCAACACGTGGGCCTGCCTTTCGCCAGCGGATTCGGTGAGTCCGGCGAAGCCGCGCGGGCAGCCGCTGGCGGAGTTCGTCAAGACCAGCGCGACGTTCACGGGCGGCGTGGTTCGGGCGAAGAACGGCGGCCCGCTCCGCCCCGCCCACACCTGGTGCGGGCTGGTTTACCACCCCGAGCGGCGGCAGATGCTGTTCCTCGAGGTGCACCAGGGGCTGATATTCACCGACAAGGCGGCGCTCGCCAAGGGGTTCGGGCTGACCGCCGAGCAGTTCCAGAAGCAGCGCAAGCCGGGCAGCTACATCTGGGCGTATGACGCGGCGAAAAAGACGTGGGACGCCGAGGTGGAGACGGGCGTTGCCGGCGGCGAGGGCGCGATCATGTGCTACCTGCCCGACCGGAAGACGCTGTGGATCAAGAGCGCCCGCGGCGGCACCGTCCTGTACGACCCGAAGAAGAAAACCTGGACGACGCTGGCAAAGTGCCCGGTCGGCTACGGCGCGGTCGGCGCGTACGACCCGAACACGCGGACGGCGGTGGTGATCAACGCGGGGCGCGACCGCACGACGAAGAAGGCGACGTTCACCACGCACACCTACTCGTTCGACACAAACGAGTGGAAAAGGGCTCACGCGAACGCGCCCGCAGGCGGGCGCGACGCCGGCTGCCATTTCCATTATGACACCGTCGCGAAGAAGTTCGTGCTGCTGACGAACTACGTGAAGCCGCGCCTGTGGCTGTACGACGTGACGGCCAACACCTGGACCGACCCGAAGCCGAAGGGCGACATCCCACCGGGCGGGCGGCTGGCCGGATACTACGACCCGGCGCGGAACGCGCTGGTGAACTACGACAGCCGGAGCGTGTACGTCTATCGGTGTCAGCGAAGGAAGCGGGATACCGAGGAGAAGAAATGATGCGCGTGGTGACGACCTGTTTGCCTCTGCTCTGCTGCCTCGGAGCGGCCGGCGCGGCAGAAAGCCAGGCCCCGTC
This sequence comes from uncultured Planctomycetota bacterium, assembly GCA_964505325.1. Taxonomy (GTDB): domain Bacteria; phylum Planctomycetota; class PUPC01; order PUPC01; family PUPC01; genus CAZDHT01. The sequence goes on from CAZDHT010000200.1 coordinate 3,880, forward strand.
ATTCAGAAAGAAGCCGACGGCGACCCAAGCCGGCGACAAGATCCGGATCGAGTTCGCGGTCAGCCGCACCACTGACGTGGCCGTGTTCATCGAAGACGCCGAAGGCAGGATCGTTCGTCATCTCGTCGCGGGCGTGCTGGGGGTGAACCCGCCGCCGCCGCTGAAGGCGAACTCGCTGGCGCAGAGCATCGAATGGGACGGCAAGGACGACGACGGCCGGCGGGTGCCGGCGGGCAAGCACCGCGCACGCGTGGCGGCCGGGCTCAAGGCGGAGTACGCCGGTACGGCCTTCGAGACGGCGCGCGGCCCCGACAACATCACCAGCGTGGTCGGGCTGAGCGTCGGACCGGGCGGACGGCTGTACGTGCTGAGCAACCGGTGGCGGCGCGCGTGGTGGACGGCCACGTCGGTGCACCTGTTCCGGCGCGACGGCCGCTACGAGCGGACGATCAAGCCGTTCGGCACCGACCTCCCGCCCGAGCGGGTGGCCGCTCTAACCCGCCTGAAGACCGAGGACGCACGGCCGATGCCGACGATCTACCGCGTGCTGGCCATGCTGTTCTATCCTTACGAGGATATCCCGCAGCAGATGGCCGTCACGCCCGAGGGCAACCTGCACATGGTCGTGAGCCGCGCCGCGTATCGCAAGGGGCCTCAGAAATGGCTGGCGACCATCGACTCGGACGGCGGGGTTCCGTACGCGACGTACGCCGGCGGCATGCTGCCGTCGGACACCTCCGCCGGCGATGTTTACCTCGCCGCCGCCTCGGACGGCAAGGCCGTCTACGCGACGGGCATCGAGCGCGGCGGCAGTGACAAGCCGCGTCCCAACACGCCCGTCGTCTACAAGATCACCCTGCCCGACCGCAAGGCGGCCACGGTTTTCTTCGGCGATCCGAAGAACGTGGGAAACGACGCCGCGCACCTGAACGACCCGCGCGGGCTGGCGGTGGACGGTGCTGGGCACGTGCTGGTCGCCGACCGCAACAATAACCGCGTGCTCGTCATCAGCGAGAAGAGCGGCAAGCTCATCGGCAGCATTCGGGTGCCATCGCCCACGTGGGTCGGCGTCCACCGCAAGACGGGGGCCGTCTACGTCCGCAGCGGCGGCAGCATCGTCAAGTTCGCCGGCGTCAAGAACGCTCGTGAAGTGTCGCGGCTGACGCTGCCCAAGCTGCCGGAACGGATCGCCGCGCGCAACCAGTGGTCGTTCGCTCTGGACGCGGCGGCCGAGCCGCCCGTCCTCTGGATCGGCCGTGACCGCGCCGAGCCGTATCTGCTCCGATGCGAGGACCGCGGCGGCGAGTTCACCGCGCCCGCACCCGCCGCCTGCCGCCCGAGCCGCACCTTCTGGAACCTGTCCGCAGGCCTCACCCGCCGCGAGATCGGCTGCAAGGTCGGCCAAACCGTGCACATCCTGGACGAGCGGACCGGTAAGACGCGCCACCTTCGGCTGACCGGCTCGGGGGGCCAGACGTATCGGTTCGGCCCCAACGGCCAAATCTATGGAATGGACCACTGGAAGTACGGCATCCGCCGCTGGGATCGGACGGGGAAGCCCAAACCCTACCCGGCTACCGCGAGCCACGCGGAGCTGAAGGGCAGACTCGCCAGCCGGCCGTCCGGCACGACCTCATGGGAACGCGGCTTCTGCGTGGACCGCGCGGGCAACGTCTACGTCAAGCACCGCGGCAAGCACTACCACGGCCGCATGCGGATCGATCAATACGACCCGGACGGCCACTTCGTGCGAACCGTCGTGTGGGTGGTGAGCGACGGAGCGATCGGCCCGCGGGTGGACCGGCTGGGCAACGTGTACATCGCCGAGTGCATCAAGCCGGTGGGCAAGCCGTACCCCGATTTCTTCCGGGGCCTGCTGCCGAACGTGAAGATCGACAAGAAAGGCAGCGTTGCCAAGCAGTACACCTGGATGTACGGCAGCGTCGTCAAGTTCAGCCCCAAAGGCGGCGCGATCTGGTTCCCTAGGCGCGCCGACAACGACGCGTATGGCTTCGACGGCGAGGCCAGGCTGCCCGACGGGCTGACCAAGGAGAAGATCGAGACGTCGCAGGGCGACCGGGCGGCCATTCAGGCCGGCGAGCTCGAGGGCGCGGCGTGGTGGCGGTTCGGCTGCGCGTACCTGCTCGACATGCATCCCGGACACAACCGCCGCTGCCACTGCACCGCGTGCGAGTTCGACATCGACGACTTCGGCCGCGTGTTCTATCCCGACCAAGGCCGGTTCCGCGTCGTGGCGCTCGACACCAACGGCAACGAGATCACGGCGTTCGGCGGCTACGGCAACCAGGACGCCTGGGCGGCCGAGAGCTACGTGCGCGATCCCAAGGGCCGGTTCTATCGCCCGCGCCGACCCGACGACCCCAAGGACCTGGCCAGTCCGTTCGCCACGCCAAGCATCGCCTTCGGCTGGTTCGTCGGGCTGACCGTGTCCGACCGGTATGCATACGTGGCCGACGCGCTCAACCGGCGGGTGGTGCGGTGCCGGCTCGTCTACGCCGCCGAGGAAACCTGTGAGATCAGGTGAAGGAGGCAAAATGAAGAGCAGATTGACGCTTTGTTTTTTGCTGGCCGCATCGTGGGCCGGCGCCGCCGAGGTCGAGTTCGCCGCAAAGCCAACCGTTACGAAGGCCGGCGACACGGTCAAGGTCACGTTCGCCGTCTCGAAGCCCACGGACGTCGAGGTGGCTGTGCTGAGCGCGAAGGAGGCGGTGGTGCGGCACCTCGCGGCGGGCGTGGTCGGCGGCAAGAATCCGCCGCCCGCGCCGCTGAAGCCGGGCCTGTCGCAATCGCTCGAATGGGACGGCAAGACGGACCTCGGCGGGAAGGCGACCGGCGGGCCGTTCAAGGTGCGCGTCCGCATCGGGACGCAGGTCAAGTTCGGCGGTATCATCGGCGAGCGGAGCGCCATCGGCAACAAGGTCTACGGTCTCGCCACGGACGACAAGGGGCAGGTCTACGTCGCGACCGGGAGCGGGGTTACGGGCATCGTCCCGTCGATCAAAGTGTTCGACCGCAAGGGCGAGTACATTCGCACGATCATGCCCTATCCCGCCACGCTGAAGCCGGAAGAGGTCGCCGGTTTCGGCAAGGCGAGGCTTCGCGACGGCAAGCTGGCGCCGCCGCAGTTCCACCAACTGACCCCGCTTATCTACCCCGCCGGCGTCGCCGGATTCATCGGCAACAAGGTTCAGAACGGCGTGCTGTGGCTCAGCAGCAGCCGGGGCCAGGTCTGCGCCATCCGCGCGTCGAACGGCGCATGCGTCAAGTGGGGCGGGGGCAAGTCGCCCGCTCCGCCGCACCAGGGGCCGATCTGCTGGGGGGTGGCGCCCGACGGCCAGGCGCTCTACCTCGCCGGATGGTACATCTGGTTCAAAGGCCGCAAGACGGTGCCGGACGGCTCCATCTTCAAGGTCGATCCGGCGAGCGGCGAGCGAACGGAGTTCGTCAAGATCGACGTCCCGCCCAAGAGCTACTGGCTGGTCGAGCCGAACGGCTGGTACCACTACACGAACTGGGGCCGCAAGAACGGGATGTCGGCTATCCACGGCCTCGCCGTCGACAAGGAGGGCCGGGTCTATGCCTGCGACCGCGTCAACCAGCGGATCGCCGTCTACGACCCGACCGGCAAGCTGCTCGGTTCGACAAAGATCGAGTGGCCCGACCACATCGCCCTCAGCCCCAACGGCCCTGAAATCTACGTGACCACCCGTAAGGTCGTTGACGGTTACAAGGCTGTCAACGAGGTCAAGGTCATCAAGCTCTCCCGCTGGAAGGACGGCAGAGTGCTGGCCGAGCTGACCCTGGCCGGGTTCAACGCGTCGTCGATGGCGGTTGACGCGACCGCTGAGCCAGCCGTCATCTGGCTGAGCAACGTCGCCCAGGAGAAGCCGCGGAAGGGGCGTCCGCCCACGGTCAAGGGCATCCTGCGAATCGAGGACCGCGGCAAGGAGTTCGTCGTTGCCGGGATCCTTGGCGAGAGCGCGGCCGGCATGCCGGTCGGCGTCGTCAAGGTCTGGGCCGACCCGCGGAGCAACGACATCGTCGTCAGCAACGGCTGGAGCGGGCTCAACCGCCTCGACGGGCTGACCGGCGAGGCGAAGCCGTTCCCCATCAAGGGCATGGACCTTTGCTTCGGCCCCGACGGCCACCTCTACGTCTACGGGCAGAAGGGCTGGCACGAGCTCGTCACCCGGTTCAACCGCAACTTCAAGCCGGTTCCCTTTGCCGCCACGAGCAAGAGGACGACCACGCTCACCACGACCGGCAAGGACGTCTACGGCCGGTACGGTTGGGGCTGGTGCAACAAGGGCATCTACGCCGGGCCGCGCGGGCGCATCTACGTCTACAATATGTACGACTGGGCCAAGTATTTCGTGAACGTGTGGGACGAGACGGGCAAGGCCGAGAAGCACGACCGCGTCGCGGACGGCCTGCTCGGGCCGCTCGACGCGCAGGGCGGCGGCATCAGGGTCGACTTCGCCGGCAACATCTACGTCGGCCTGCACGGGCTGCCACGGAACTACCCTGGGCGGAGCCGCCGAATGGGGGCGGTAGTCAAGTTCCCGCCGACGGGCGGCGGCTACGTGAAGAAGCCGGGGGACGCGCCGGGCATCCCGTGGAAGGGCGGCTTGATGGGGTTCGTCGAGGGCGCCGTTACGGCGTATCCCGAGCTCGGCCCGCAGGTCGACAAGGGTTGTGTCTGCAAAGAGGCGCGGTTCGACCTCGACGGGTGGGGCCGGTTGTACATCCCGAACGGGTTGGACTACTGCGTGAAGATCGTCGACAACGCCGGGAACGAGATCGCCAAGTTCGGTTACTACAGCAACCCGGATTCGCGCGGCCCGGAGAGCGCCGTGCCCGATCCGGAGATCGGCCTGGGCTGGCCGGTGAGCGTCAGCGCGGGGCAGCTTCACAAAGGGCGGCTCTACGTCGCCGACACGCTGAACCGCCGTGTCGTGCGTGTGGATGTGAGCCACGCCGCGGACGAAACGCGGCCAATCGATCCGTGAGCGGCGTTCGGGACTTTCGTCTGGCGCAAGAACCCGGCAGCAGATATACTCTGCGCAGGAGGAAGAAGCCATGCGAATGCTCAAAGTGACCGCGGAACTGATCCCCGAGGACGAGGGTGGCTACACCGTCTACTGCCCGGAACTCGACATCTACACTCAAGGGGACACGGAGGAGGAATGCCTCGCGAACCTTCGTGAGGCTGCGGAACTGCACTTGGAGGAACTCGGGGAGAACGTTCGCTTCAGACAGGTTATCCGCCGCGAAATCGAGGTCGTGGCCGGTGAGTAAACTGCCTCAGCTCACGGGCAGGGAACTTGTTCGTGCGCTCGAAAGGGCCGGGTTTCGGGTCACGCGCCAGCGCGGCAGTCATGTCCAGCTCCGTCGGGAAGAAGAAGACGGAACCATTAGAACTTTTCCTGTGCCCGTCCACACCGGGAAGACGGTTAAGAAAGGCACACTCAAGGGGATCTTGCGCAAAGCCGACCTCGACATCGACAACTTGAAGTCGCTGCTCTGATGCCGGCAGTCTCGTCTGAACGGCGCCGGGCGGAACAACGTTGAGCCTGCCGACGGCGCCAAGGAGTGCCTGTACCTGCATGTGCTCTTCCCGACCGGCACGAGGACCGACAGGATGCCCGACTGCTCGGTGACGAAGAAGGGCGGCGACCTCGTGGTCAAGGTCGGCGAACTGACGCATACGTTCAGGAACCGGTGAGCAGTGCCCAGTAATCAGTGCGGATCGATGCGCCGCCGCACGGTCACTGATCACTATTGAGCTTGATGTTGACAATGGAAGCCGGACGTGTATCGAGGAGATTCTTCGCTAACGCTCAGAATGACAGAACCCACAGCAGAATCGCAGTTCACGTCATGCTGAGCGAAGCGAAGCATCTCTATCGTATCCCCCGGAATTCCTTTTGATATATGACCGTCAATAATGAAGACGGGGGTGTGACATGAAGGTGCTTGGTGTCGACGGCAGCGGGCGGACCGGCGGCAATACGGGCCGGTTGGTCAGCGAGTTCCTGCGCGGGGCGGAAGAAGCGGGCGCCGAGACGACGTTCGCAGAGCTCGGCCCGCTCACCATCAAGGGCTGCAAAGCGTGCAAGGCCTGCAAGGCCGACCCCGCCAAGGTCTGCGTCATCCGGGACGACATGCAGCGGTTCTATGAGTTGTTCCCGGAAACGGACGTGCTCTTCCTCGCGTCGCCGGTGTACCTCGACCATATCACGGCCCAGTTGATGGCCTTCATCCAGCGGACGTATTGCTATCTCAGCCCGGCGCTCGACAACTACTGGCCGCGCAAGGGCGCCCGGTTCGCCGCCGGCATCACGTACGGCGCCGGCGATCCGGACATGTACAACTACGTGCTCGACTGGATGGAGGCGCGGATGAAGTTCTACTTCGACATTCCAACGATTGAGAAGTTCAAGATCCCCGCCAC
>CAZDHT010000201.1:0-1132 GCA_964505325.1 uncultured Planctomycetota bacterium
TTTGCCGCAGCGTCAATCAAGCGCCCGCGCCCAGTCATTCGGCGCCCTTGTTGACCCGGCGAACGCCGACAGTATAATCGCCCAGCGCGCTGCCGCGCCCGCGAACGGGCATATCCCTGTGCTGATAGGACCGAAATCCCGTGACCAGTCGAGAACGCATCGCACGGATCCTCGAGCGCCGGCCCGTGGATCGCATCGGCGCGTACGAATCGTTCTGGGGCGACACGTTGCGGAAATGGCGCGCGGAAGGACACCTGGGCGAGGAGGAATCGCCGCAGGACCACTTCGGGCTGGACCTGCGCACGGCCGGATGGCTCAAGATGGTGGCCGACCTGGACTTCGAGGATGAGATTGTCGAGGAGACCGACGAGCACAAGCTGGTCCGCAGCGGCAACGGCGCGCTGCTCCGCTGGTGGAAGCACAAGTCCGGCACGCCGGAGCACGTGGACTTCCTGGTCAAGGACCGCAAGAGCTGGGAGGAGCACGCCCGCCCGCACCTCACTAACAGCGACACGTATCGCAGGCGGATCGAGTTTGAAGGGTACCGTAACGTCAGGGCGAAGTGCGAGCGCGAGGACCTCTTCTTCTGCTGGGGCGGCGTGAACGTGTTCGAGTGCATCCACCCCGTCTGCGGCCACGAGTACATGCTGATGGGCATGGCGCTGGACCCCGACTGGGTCAAGGACATGTGCAACGTGTACGCGGAGCTCATCGTGCACCTGTTCGAGATTCTCTTTGCCGAGGAGGGCGCGCCCGACGGTGTCTACTTCTATGAGGACATGGGCTTCAAGGAGAAGCCGTTCATGTCGCCGGCGATGTACAAGGAGATCGTCTGGCCGGCGCACAAGCGGACGTTCGACTATGTCCATTCGCTCGGCCTGCCGGTCCTCGTGCATTCGTGCGGCTATGTCGAGCCGCTTGTGCCCGGGCTGATCGAGGCGGGGATGGATTGCCTCCAGGCGATGGAGGTCAAGGCCGGGATGGACCTGGTGCGGCTCAAGAAAGCCTATGGTGATCGGATCGCGCTCTTCGGCGGGCTGGACGTGCGGACGATGGTCGCCAATGACCGCGACGCGATCGAGGCGGAGCTGCAGGAGAAGCTGCCCGTCGCAATGCAAGGCGGCGGATACAT
>CAZDHT010000201.1:1232-10305 GCA_964505325.1 uncultured Planctomycetota bacterium
GTCCATGATCTCTTCGGGGGTCAGCGCTTCGACGTGCCCGTCGGCGAAGAGGACGTTGGCCCGGCCGCCGTGGCGGGGGGCGATGCAGGTAGCGTCGTCGTCCGCTCCCTGCTTGCCGTCGTGGTCGGCCTGGTAGAACATGTAGTCGAGCACGCGGATGGTGCGGCTGGGCTCCGGGACGCTGGAGCCGAGTCCTTTGCCCTGGGGCGGGAGCCCGATCTGGTTGTTGTAGCCGTACGTGACATCGCCGCCGAGGCCGTGCCCGCCCGCCAGCCACAGGGCGATCTGCTCGGCAAGCTGGGACAAGGTCGGGCGGTTCTCGGATGAGCTGTAGTAGCTGGTGTTCCATCGGGTGAACGTGGCCCCGACGCACACCCTCCCCGAACCATCGTCCATGACGCCGATGACGCCGCAGGGCTGATCGTGAACGCCCGGCGGAATCTTGTCCGGCCAAGGACAGTGGTCTCCTCCCGGCTGTTCCCCCGTGCACACGATGGGATACGAAACGAACTGGTGTCTCTCGGTGCGCTCGTCATTCACGCGGTCGTCGATGGACACGTGGCCCACGCTTCCCCAGGCGGTGCCCTTTGGGAGCCAGGTGATTCCGTTGCCGATGAAGTGCCCGGTTGACCGCACGTTTTCGTTGTGGCTTCTGGCGTGCCTCACGCAGATGCCGAGCTTGCAGTGGTCCGCAATGACGTTCAGCGAGACGTTCCAGACGCCGAAGTCGTTCGGCAAGTACCCGGAGTGGTCCCCGACGAGGAAGAGCCCGCCGCCGTACCGCTCGCGGAAGACCTTGATGGGTTCGGGGTCTCGGCGGTCGGACACGTTGGGATGAAATGCGTCGTCCCCCCACGAGGAGAGCGAGAACACCCACAACTGGCCGTACTTGTCCAGCCCGGCCTGGCTGATCACGCCCGCCTCGTCCGGGTCTCTGAACTGTATGAGGTCGCAGCCCCCCAGGAATTTCTCCGATGCCCGGAGGTCGTCTCGTATCCCCTCGTAAGAGCCGTAACTCGAGCGGTTGGTGGTTCTGTAGATGAGCACCGGCATGTCCCCGCCCCGTCCGCTGCCGGTACCTCCGGAGGTCTCCGCCGCGTCGGCGGCCGGACAGTTCACGTGCTGCTTAGCCTCCTCCAAGTTCTTGGCCGCGAGATACGGCACCAGTCTTTCGTACCACCGCGCCGTGTCCTTGCCCAGCGGGTCGAGGCACCGCAGCTCCCGGCCATCGTTTGCGTTTGAGAAGAGCTGGCACGCGTAGCTGATCTGTTCAAGCCGGTGCTGGCACTTGAGCCGCTCGGCCCCCCCGTATACCTCGCCGAGGCTGACGATGAGGAGCGACGTGAGGATGAGGATCACCGCCACGACCGCCAGCAGTTCACTGAGCGAGAAACTTCGTCGGCGCGCCATGGGGCAGCTCCCTACTCCCGTTGCTCGAGGCGGCCCTCGATCGTCTTGATGGCCTCGTCCACGGCAAACGCTACTTCGTGCCTGATGTGATCCGCCGGCAGCGGCGCCTGACCGGCCAACTCCGGCTTTTCCGGCAGGGTGTTGCGTAGGGAGCGGAGCTCGACGAGAGCCCTCTGCGTTCCGCTCTGGCCCAGCGCCGCCACCACTAACACGGTTACCTGGGACAGGGGGTACTTCAATCTCCTGAGCAGGATGTCCTCGGCTTCTTTGGTGCAGAAGTGTCTCAGCGCCCAGGTGGCCTCTCGGGCGCGCACGGTGTCCCCCTGTTGAAGCGCGTAGGGCCGCAGCGCCTCCGCCCCGTTCGGGTCGCCGATGCGGCCGATCGCCCAGCACGTGCTGCTGAACACCAGGGCCGACTTGTCATTCAGCGCGGTGGTGAGCGCGGGCAGCGCGGTCTTACTCGTGATCTTCCCCAGGCTTTGTGCCGCCCGCGCCCGGAAGAAGGGATCTGGGTCCTCGTGGAGCATCTTGGAGAACACGGACACGGCCACGTCGTCCTTCCGCCTGACCAGCTCGGCGATGGCGGATGTGCGGGTTTCGGGGTCGCCGGAGGCCGCCCGCGAGGCGTAGGCGGCTGAGGTTGGCGGCGTGCGGACGTAGGGCGCCGAGCTCGGCCTGAAGAAAGCCAGCCAGGCGGCCCACACCACGGCGGCCGCAAGCAGCACCCAGACAGCGCGTCTTGTCGTCATTCGCATCTCGACACCCCACTGCAATTCTATTCTTTCGTCCGGGGGCGTGTCAAATGCATCCCACCGAGCTTCCCGGGCCCGCGACATCGGCCCGCGCGGCCGACAGGGGTTTGCAAATTCCGGAGCGGGGGTTTATACTGGGAGCTAATGAAAACCTCTGCGCTGTTCGTGTCGGGAAGCGAGCATATTTTGAACCGATGCCCACGCGAGGGGACCTAACTTTGACAGGCTAGCACAGACCTCCGGTCGGACACGGCTGTAGAGGGTTTGCGAAACTGTCATGTGGTGCCCACGTAACGTCAAGGGTTCCAAATAAGTCTTCCTCACGGCTGCCGCGGAGGTTTTTTATTGCGGGTTGGGGAGTGCGGATTGCGGAGTGGCCGCAGATCAGCCGCCCGTCTTTCCTTAGTGCGGTCTTGTGATTTCGCGTCTTGGCGGTCAGGTTGGCACGATCTCCGAGACGTCGAGGATATGGAGTTGGCGGCCCTCGGTGTGCGATGAGTCGATGCAGACCTGCGTGCCGTTGCGGCTCCAGCGCGGGTGCAGGTCGCAGCGGAACTCGCCCTGAAACTCCGGCTCCGGGGGCGAGTGGAACCGGCCGATGTCGATGCGCGGCCCGTCCGACCACTTGTACAGGATCAGCGTGCGGTGGTCGTCCCGCGGATACGTATCCGTCAGCAGCCACTTCCGATCCGGCGAGAAACTGCAATGCCCGTCGCAGGTCAGCACGTCGGGCGCGACCGCCTCGAACGCGCCGGTCCGGTCATCGAACAGGTAGTAGTGCTGGCCAGCCTCGTTGCGGTTGGCCCACGCGAACACGTGGCCGGGGTCCTGCCAGTCGTAGTGCGAGACCATCTCGTGGTCAGACAGGACGCGCTTCTCTGATCCGTCGGGGTTCATTGTCAGTAGGCGGGTGTACCATCGCTTCCCGTCCGCCCGGTTGTAGCGATGCAGGAACGCCACGCGCGAGCCGTCGGGGTTGACCTGGAGATGGTTGAACCAGTGCGTCACGCCGTCCATCTCGGGGGTGTGGTCGATGGCGGCGACCTCGGCGTAGGTGGCGACCCGGCGGTGTTCGCCGGTCGCCAGGTCCATCCAGTCGATGCCCTCGTCGTCCGGGCAGAGCACGTCCTTGCGCGGGTCAGGCGGGCTGTATCCGTAGCCGGGCCGGGTGTGGTGAATGCGGGCGAAGTTGGCCGAGACCGCGAAGGCCCCGTCGGGGCTCAGGCCATAGACGGGGAGTGGCAGCACCCGCGTGTCGCCGCTGCGGATGTCGATGATGACGGAGAAGAACCGGCCGCCGTCGCGGCCGTTGTGGATGACCTCGCGGTCGGGTGCGCTGCCGAGCCACTGGAGCATGCAGCCCTGCTGCCAGTTCCAGGCGCGGGTCTCGCCGATCACGGTCAGTTCATGGTCGCGCTCAAGATCGATGAGGCACACGCGTGCGACGTCGTCCGGCTCGGGCGCGCGGCCGATGAAATCCACCTCCAGCGCCAGCAGATAGCGCCCGGTGGCATCCCACGGGGACTTGTCGTAGTAGCCGAAGAAGTGGTACTTCGGCCCGACGGATACCTGCCGGACCGGGACCTCCCGTACGATGTGCTCCGCCATTACTGCGTGTCTCCAACAGAGAGGGTCTCGACGTCGGCCGGGTCGCCGGCCGCCACCGCGGCCTTGCCCTTGACCACCACCACCTCGATGTACCCGGTCTTCTGCCGAAGCTTCATCTCGAAGTCGCCGACTTGAATTGAACGTCCCTTGCACAGCGCGACGCGCTCGGCCGCGCCGCTCTTGCTGCGGCGAATGAGGCACAGTTCCGCGTCCGTCTTCAACTGCCAATCGTTCTGCACCATCACGCGGTTAAGGCCCTTCGACGGCTTGAGCTTCATCGGGTTTTCGGCGTCGGCGGCGATCAGCAGGTCCGCGCGCCCGTCGGCCAGCGAGACCTCGACCGCGATGTTCGCGTCTGAATAAGCCACCCCCTTGACCGTCTCCAGCGTGAGCCGCTTGATACCGGTGATGTTGCCCTGCTTCTCGTACGGCTCGATGACCGCGACGAACGTCGAGGCGAGCGGCGCCTTCGCCGCCCGGCGCCGCGTCATCACCCGGGGGATCCACTTCTGCTCGCTCGAGTTGTAGCTGCCCGCCATCACCCACCCCTTGCACACCGAGGCCGCCGCACTGGTGGTCAGGTCGGTGTAACGCAGGTGGACCTCGGCGCCCTTCGGCAGGTAGCCGTAGTGATCGTCGATCTTCCAATCGACGCTCCAGCCGGGCTTCGGTGTGGGGTCGGTGCGGAAGTTGCTCATCACCGTGCCGTAGCCGTACTTCTTCGCCGCCTTCAGCGCTAGCCCGTCGGTGGTCACCTCGCCGAAGTGGCTGTGGAAGAACTTCGCGTGGTCCACCCCGCCGACGACGCGGAACACGTCGAGTGCGTAGAAGTCGCGCTCAGAGATATCGATGAGCGCCACGGTGCGCTCGAACTGCTTGCTGCCGGCCATCCCCGGCGCCGAGGCGCGGATGGCGCGGAACTGGCCGCCGTCGGCCCATAAGGTCGTCTTGCCGACGCCGCTGTGGCTGCGGCCGTTGACCACCACCGTGTTGTGCGAGGCGCTGCTTACGTACCAGGAGAACCGCGCCCCGCCCCACCCGCCGAACTGCACGGGCGGATAGCCGAGGTCCGGCATCAGGTCCAGCCCCTTCGCGAACAGGCCCAGGTTCATCCCGTCGTGGTGCGAGTGGTTGCCGTGCTTCGAATCGTAGTCCAGCCACAGCGCCCGCCGGTGCTTCCCCACCCCGGACCGCAGGACGCCCAGGCACCAGGCCCGCTTGTTCACGCTGGGCGGCCCAGGTGTCGGCCCATGTTTCTTGATCGCCGCCGCGACCTGCTTCTGGAAGGCGACCGGATCCTTCGCGAAGATGTCGTGCGGCAGGCCGTCCGTCTTGCGCGCGTTCGCCAGATACATGACCTGCACGTACGCCGGGTCACCCGTCTCCTCGTACAGCCGCCAGAGGAACGCGAACCGCGACGGCTGGAGAAGGTCGCCCCTGACGCCGCCGCGCCCCTGCCGGGCGAAGTCGACGCCCCGGTAGCGCGGGCTCTTCATGGCGAACGCGCCGGTGTCGCCCGACTGCGGGTAGTACTGTCCCAGGCACCAGGTGTCGATGTGGAACCGCCACGTCCGGCGCAAGTCCGGCCGGCGCTTGAACAGGTCCGAGAGCAGGGCCGGCTCCATCGAGGCGAACCGTTCGATGATAAGCGCCAGGCTGCGCGGCCCGATCGTGCTGTACCCGGCCAGCCCCTTCTCGCCGGTCACGCCGTCCACCCGTGTGTGGCCGCGGACGATGGAGTCCAGCGAACGCAACACGGCGTCGCGGTTTCCTGGCCAGCCGAGCACGGTGGTGATCACCAGCAGGGCGACCGATGTCCGCGGTTTGTTCGACCGGATCTTGTGCCGGTTACGGACCGTGTCCCGCAGGATGCGGCCCTCGATGTTGCGCTGGACGTCCCCGAACGTCGCCTTCGGGTTGTCGAGCTTGAACTGCTCTGCCTTCTTCGCGAGGAACGCGACGAGCTCCTTGTCCTTGCCGATCGCTTCGAAGACGCGGTCGTAACTGAGCGCCAGCTCGCGGACCTCCTCGCAGGCGTCGTGCCAGGTCGAGACGTAGCCGGCGGCGCCACGGCCTTCGTACAGCACGCCCTCGCGGCGGAAGTCGAACGTGGGATAGAGATCGGCGACGCGGTCGAGCAAGATGCCCGCCTTCCGCGCGTAGACGTGGTCGCCGGTGACCACGTACGCCGCGGATAGCGCCTTGACCCCGCCGAGCACGGCGTGCTTCCATTGGCCGTAGACGAGATAGGCGCCGATGAAGCGCCAGCGCCGCCGCTTCCACACGAACCCCTCGCCGTCGTCCACGCCGAACTTGTGCTTCGGGTCTTTCGGGTCCGGATGCTCGGTGTTGAAGAGCAGTCTGCGGTCGGCCTTCTTCGGGTCGAAGACGCCGCGCTCGTCCAGGCCGGACCGGTAGAACGTGGCGAAATCGTTCTTGGGAAAGACCTCCTTGCAGTGCGGGCACCAGACCTTCCACGGCCGGCGCACTGCGTCCATCCGCCAGTTGTACATAGGGACGCTCTTCTTGCACGCCGGGCAGTGGCCGTTCGACCAGACCATCCACGACCGCTTGATGGTGTTCCCGAACATCAGCGACCACAGGTGGTCGTCGGACATCTTGCGCCACGGCTCGGCGGCCTTCACGATATTCTTCTGGATCGCCGCGGCCCACGGGTGCTTCTTCGCGTTGGCCCGCGCCTGCTGCACCAGTTCTTTCGGATAGAACGCGCTCGCCGTTTTCATCTTCGTCTCGCCTGCATTAGCAAGGGGGATATTTACCACGAAGACCACGAAGCACACGAAGGGCAGACAAGGGATAGGGGCGTTCCATTGAACGCGCCCACTTCGTGTCATTCGTGGTGAGATCAAAGCTACGTCCGCACCTGGCCGGAGCCTCGGACGACGAACTTGTAGCTGGTCAGCTCGCGGGAAGAAGAGCTTTTTGCGCCTTGCTCGGCAAGGGCACGAGAACGAAGTACGACTCCGGATAAAGGTAGTCCTCACCGGACTCGTCGATGACCCGTAGGTAGCCGTCTTTCGCCGCCTTCTCATCCGGAACGATCCGGTAAACCTTCCGCTTCTCTAGGTCGTCACAGTCCGAGTCCTCGACGCACAGCGCGAACAATGCGTCAGTCTTTGCCTTCGTCATCATTTTCAGTCCAGAAGCCGCTTGAGTTTCATCTTCTTCCGGCCCACTCCGTGCGCCTCGTACCAGTGCACCTCCGCTCGGCAGATTCTTCCCGTAGCAAGGCGCACCGTCGCAACGCCCTTGAGCTTGCGCCATCGTCTCTGGCCGAACTGCTTGCGGAGCCGCATAACGTCGCGAATCCGGCCGCCAGCGGCGATTACCTCAACGTGCTCAATCTCGCTGACCAGCTCGAAGTACATCCTTCATTATCTTCCCGACGCGGCCGGATTTCAAGCGTCGCGGCCGGGCCCGCCGCGCTCACGCCCGTACCTGGCCGGAGCCGCGGACGACGAACTTGTACGAGGTCAATTCACGAAGCCCCATCGGCCCGCGGGCATGAATCTTGTCCGTCGAGATGCCGATCTCCGCGCCCATCCCGTACTCGCCGCCGTCGCTGAATCGCGTCGAGGCGTTGACCATCACCGACGACGAATCGACCTCGCTGAGGAACTTCTCGGCCGTCGCCTCGTCCTGCGTGATGATGGCGTCCGTGTGCGCCGAGCCGTACTTCGTGATGTGCTCGATGGCCTCGTCCACCGAATCGACCACCCGCACCGCCAGGATGAGACCCAGGTACTCCTCGTAGTAGTCGCCCTCGGTCGCGTGCTGCAAGTCCGGCATAATGGCGCGCGATTTCTCGCAGCCGCGCACGTCGACCGCCTCTTCCCGCAGCAGCGGCACGATCCGGGGGAGGAACTTGGCCGCGACGTTGACGTGCACCAGCAGCGTCTCCATCGCGTTGCACACCCCCGGCCGTTGGACCTTCGCGTTCATCACGATGGACTCGGCCATGTCCAGGTCGGCCGCCGCATCGACGAACACGTGGCACACGCCCTTGTAGTGCTTGATGACGGGCACTTTCGACTTCTCGACGACGGTGCGGATGAGCTCCTCGCCGCCCCTCGGAATGACCAGGCTCACCCGGCCTTCGGCAACGAGCAGATAATCCACCACGGCACGGTCGGTGGTGTCGACGACCTGGACCGCGTTGCGCGGCAGGCCGGCCTTCTCCAGCGCACCTTGCAGGACGCTGCCGATGGCGACGTTCGACTGGAGCGATTCTTTGCCGCCACGCAGGATGACCGCGTTGCCCGACTTGAGACACAGGCCGGCGGCGTCGGCGGTCACGTCCGGCCGGGATTCATAGATGATGACGATCACCCCGATGGGCACGCGGACGCGCTCGATGACCAAGCCGTTCGGCCGCTCGGTCGTTTCGAACACCTCGCCGATCGGGTCGGGCAGTCCGCGGACGACGCCCAAACCATCCACCATCGACTGGATACGCTTATCGGTGAGGGTGAGGCGGTCAACCATCGCCGACGAGAGCCCCGCTTCCTTGGCCGCCTCGACGTCCTTCGCGTTCGCGCTCTTCAGCGCGTCGGCATTCACCATGATGCCATCGGCCATCGCCTCCAGCGCGGCGTTCTTGGCCTCGGTCGACGCCCCGGCCAGCGCCCGCGCCGCAACCGCGGCCCTCTCGACCAGCTCATCGGTATATGTGTTTACGTCCATCGCTCACCCTCGCAGATCTGGATGGTCTTGCGGATTATAGCGGGACCGTGCCCGGTATTCAATCGCTGGCAGGCCGGGCCGTCCCGGTGAGCAACCTGGAGTGCCGTGGCGACCGACAGGCAACGCGTCAGTGGGTGTGATCGTAGGGATAGTGGTGTCCGTCAACTCACGCCGAGCTTCAGCCCGAGCTCTGTCAAACCTGCGAGTGCGAAGATGAACAAGATCCAGCCGACCAGCCCGCCCAGAATGCCGACCACCAGCGCCTCGACCCAGCCCGCGCCGAACAGGGTCTTATAGCACAGTGCCATCACGGCGAGGCCTACGAGCCCGCCGATTCCTGCCACCGAGAGCAACAGGTAGACCACGGCGACGAGCAGCATCTTGGTGAACAGCATCCTGAACCCGCCCGGGCCGGAGGTCTCGAACCGAGCCCAGAAGAGCCCCAGGAACTTCACGGTTCCTGCGAACGCCAGTGCGAACACCGGGACCCCAATCACGAAAAGCAAGACATAGCCCATTCGACCTCCCTCCGTTTATCGGCTGAGACCTGCGCGGCGGCTACGGCCTTGTGCGCCGGTTCGTCCGCACATGCTTCAACA
>CAZDHT010000202.1:0-10235 GCA_964505325.1 uncultured Planctomycetota bacterium
CCTATGACGTGGCGAAGAACGAGTGGACCCCGGTCAAGGGCGCGCTGCCGAGCGTCAGCATCGAGTGGATGAGCTGCGACTATTCCGCGAAGGACGACGTGCTCCTCCTCGCCGCACCGGGCGCCGGCACGTGGGTCTATCGGCTCGACCCCGCGACGGCGAAGGACCCGAACCCGAAACGCAAGGGCGTGCCGCCCGGCACCTGGGCCTGGAACAGCCGGAGCCGCGGGATGATGACCAGCCTCCTCGGCGCCCCGAAGCCCGACCGCGCCGCCACCGAACAGAAGCTCAAAACAATCTCGACCAACACCTACGTCGACAGCGGCTACCCCGGCACCCTGATCAGCAAGACCTGGAGCTCGGCGACCATCGACACCGACCGCGGCGTCGTCCTCTACATCGGCGGCGGCCACTCCGGCTACAAGGGCGAAGACCTCGCCCTCTACGACGTGGGGACCAACCGCTGGTCGTTCCAGGCCCCGCCCGACTTCATCCCGTTCCTCTACAACTACAACGCGTGCCTGTTCGGCTGGACGTACGGCTTCCGGCCGACCTCGCAGCACACCTACCGCTGGTATTGCTATGATCCGCAGTCGAAGACGATGGTCTATTGCGCGCGGGGGCTGGGCATCCGCAACGGGATGACGGTCCTGCTCGAGGACGACCCGAAGAAGGCGTTCGTCTACGACGCGAAGAAGCACGGCCAGTTCACGTGGGTCTACGACACGGTCCGCAACCGGCTGTATCCGCCGGTGCCGAGCCGGCCGTTCGGCGTGTCGTGGTCGCTGGCGCTGATCGGCACGCCGAAGGGTGTCTTCGCCAAGAGCGGCAAGACGCTCTGGCACTGCAAGGTGACGACGGCCGATGAGAGGGCCTCGCTCGCGTGGAACGTCGTCGATACGTCGAGCCCGAACGGCGCAGGCGAGTTCCAGCCGCTCGTCTACGACTCGAAACGCGACCGGCTGCTCTTCGTCGCCGTGCCCGGCCGGGGCAAGCCGACGATGGCCTGGGAGCATCCGGTCGGCAAAGGCGCCTGGAAACAGCTCGAGGTCAAGGGCGCACTGCAATGGAACTCGCGTGAGGTGGCGTACGACGACGTGAACGACTGCCTGGTCGCCATGCCGCCGCGGAAGCTGATGGTGATGAACTGCGCGACGAACGAATGGAAAGAGCTTGACGTGCAGATGCCCAAGGGCAGCTACGGGACCGAGTGTGCAATGGTCTACGACCCGGTGCACAAGGTCATCGTGACCCTGGTGCCGCGCGGCTTCAGCGGCAAGATGCAGGTCGGCCTCATCCGCTACGACCCGAAGACGGCGAAGTACAAATAACGGGCGGAAACCGGGGACAGATAACTTTCTTTCGCCGGACAACAGACAAGCATTGCGCGGAACGGATTGGCCCGGCGAAAAAAGTTATCTGTCCCCGCTTTCCACTTCTTGACTGCACCCGCGTTGGATTAGAGCTTGACGGGTGCTGGAGAACCGCGGATAATCGCGTCCGACAGCCTCCAGGGGCCCGTGGCACGGCGTGGGAAACGGGCCGACTCCGCCCGCATCGAGGACATCCGCATCGCAGAATCATGAGCGAGGAACAGAAAACAGACGCGGCCCGCCGTGAGTCCTCCTCCGTGGAGCAGAAGGCCGGCACGGAAAACGGAACGGGCGTGGTGGTCAGCGTGCGCGGGTCGGTGGTGGACGTGCGGTTCGAGAACGGCCTGCCGGCGCTCCTCGAGGCGCTGTACGTGCGCATGTCCGAAGACAGCGAAGTGCCGCTCGAGGTGCAGCAGCATCTGGACCCGAACACGGCGCGCACCATCGCTCTCACCTTCACCGCTGGAATGCGCCGAGGCATGACCGTCCGCTCCACCGGAGCGCCGGTCCGGGCCCCGGTGGGAGAGGCGGTGCTCGGGCACATGCTCAACGTTCTCGGGGAGCCGCTGGACGTGGACGCCCTGCCCGAGGGCATCCCTCGCAAGCCGATCCATCGCGCGGCGCCGCCGTTCCAGTCGCAGGGCGCGTCCGAAGAGGTCTTCACCACCGGGATCAAGATCATTGACCTTCTCGCTCCCGTCAGCGCCGGCGGCAAGGCGGGCCTGTTCGGCGGCGCCGGGGTCGGCAAGACCGTGCTCATCCAGGAGCTGATCCACAACACGCTCACGGAGCACCAGGGCATCAGCCTGTTCGCCGGCATCGGCGAGCGGTCCCGCGAGGCGCTGGACCTGTGGACCGAGATGCGAGAGAGCGGGGCGCTGAAGAGCTGCGTCCTGGTCTTCGGACAAATGAACGAGTCGCCGGGCGCGCGGTTCCGCGTCGCACTGACAGCCCTGACCATCGCCGAGCACTTCCGTGACGAGCTCCAGCGCGATGTCCTCCTGTACATGGACAACGTCTATCGCTTCGTGCAGGCGGGGATGGAGGTGTCCGGCGTGCTGGGGCGGATGCCGTCGCGGGTGGGCTACCAGCCGACGCTCGCCAGCGACATCGGCGCCCTCGAAGAGCGAATCGGCTCGACCGATCACGGCACCATCACCTCGGTGCAGGCGGTGTACGTGCCGGCCGACGACCTGACCGACCCCGCCGTGGCACACATCTTCCAGCACCTGGACGCCAGCATTGTGCTCTCGCGCGACATGGCCGCACAGGGCCTCTACCCCGCGGTGGACCCGCTCCAGTCGAGCTCGAAGCTCCTCGACCCGTTGATCGTCGGCGAGGAGCACGTGCGGCTGGCGGACGAGGTCCGCCGCGTGATCGCCCAGTATCACGACCTGAGAGACATCATCTCGATGCTGGGCATCGAGGAACTGAGCGAGGACGACCGGCGGACGGTGCAGCGGGCGCGCCGCCTCATCCGCTTCCTCACCCAGCCGTTCCATACCACCGAGCACTTCACCGGCAAGAAGGGCGCCACCGTGGCATTGGAGAAGACGCTCGAGGGCTGCCGCGATATCCTGGAAGGGAAGCACGACGAGAAGCCGGAGTCGGCGTTTTACATGATAGGAGCTCTTTGATTGCGGAATGCGGATTGCGGAGTAGAAAGCCGGAGGTTTAGACGGAGTGTGTGGAAAAGACGTAGAAGGCCTGAAGCGAAGGATGAAGCAGTTTGCTCTTCGGGTTGTTCGGTTGGTTGAATCGCTGCCGAAACGAGGAACCCCCCGCGTGATTGGACATCAATTGCTGCGCTCTGGTACTTCAGTGGGGGCAAATTATCGCGCGGCTTGCCGCGCCAGGTCTCCGGCCGACTTCATCTCAAAGATGGGGATCGTCGAGGAGGAGCTGGATGAATCCCTGTACTGGATGGAACTGCTAATCGAAGCCGGCATTCTGAAGCCGGCGAGGTTGGAACCTCTTATGGCAGAAGCCGGCGAACTTCTGGCAATCACCGTCAGTTCGATTAACACGGCGAGAAAAAGGAAGAAGAAGCGTGGAAGGCTCTGAATTCCGCAATCCGCAATCCGCATTCCGCATTGAAATGCGGCTGCGCGTGACAACTCCAACCCGTGTCGTTCTGGATCAGGATGTGACTTACGTGCAGGCGGAGGACTCGAGCGGCCGCTTCGGCATCCTGCCCGGGCACGAGCCGTACCTGACGGCGCTGGTGCCGTCGATCCTGGTCTACCGGGACGCCGGCGGAGAGACGTACATCGCCGTCCGCCACGGCGTGCTGCGCGTGACCCGCGAGGGGGTCGAGGTCGCCGTGCGGGAGGCGCACGTGAGCGGCGACCTCGCGCAGCTTCAGAAGGAGGTCCGCGCCGCCCGAGAGAACCGGGATCACCGGTCGTATCGCTCGACGCGCTCGCTGTACCAGATGCAGATGGCGGCGTGGCGCCGGCTGATGGAGTATGAAGATGCCCGAGCGCGATGACGACGACGAGCTCGAGGACGAGTTTGAAGTGCGCGTTCGCCGCCAGCGCGAGCGGATCGAGAAAGGCCGGGCAGAAAGACAGGAATCGTTCTGGAACTACCTCGGGCTGTTCGGCGTGGTGGGCTGGAGCGTCATCATTCCGATGGTCATCGGTGTCCTCGTCGGCCGATGGATGGACCACAGCTTCGGTACCGTGTACCGCTGGACCCTTGGGCTGCTGATCCTCGGGCTCGTGATCGGCTGCCTGAACGCCTGGCGG
The DNA here is from genome assembly GCA_964505325.1 of uncultured Planctomycetota bacterium. GTDB lineage: Bacteria > Planctomycetota > PUPC01 > PUPC01 > PUPC01 > CAZDHT01. The sequence continues at coordinate 4,124 of CAZDHT010000202.1, forward strand.
ATCGTGAACAAGGACATGTAGGGCGGACGGCATGGACCTGCGCCGGATACTCCTGATGATCGCGTTTGCCGCGGGCGGCGGGCTGGTCGGCTGGGCCTATTTCTGCATCATGCGCGTCGCCATCGGCCGCCTTATCGTCGGCAAACGCGGCGTCGCAATGTACCTCGCGCTCACGCTGCTGCGCATCGTCCTCTTCGCGGGCGGCATCCTCGCCGCGCTGCTGCTGGATGAGTTGTGCCTGTTTCCGTACCTCGTGATGTTCCTGGTGATGCGCACGGTGGTCGTGCGCAGGGCGCGGGCGGAGGGCGTCCTGTCTCCTCCTCCCTCGCAGACGGAGGCAAGATGACCGGCGGATTGCCACCGCTATTCGAGATTCCAACGCCGTTCGGGCCGTTCCCGGTAACCCACACCCTGTGGGTGACCTGGGGGGTGATGGCGGAGATCCTGCTGGTCTCGGCGCTAATCTCGCTCCGGCTCCGGAAGCAGCCGGGCCGCGTCCAGCACATCGTCGAGGCGATGGTCGGCTGGCTTGAAGACGAGATCCGCGGCATCATCCGGCGCGACCCCGGCCCGTTCATCCCGCTGGTCGCGGCCCTGTTCATCTTCATCCTGACGGCCAATCTCGTCTCCTTCGTGGGGATCCGGCCGCCGACCAGCGACATCACCACCACGGCCGCGCTGGCGCTGGTGGTCTTCCTGGCGGTTCCGTACTACGGGATCTCTCTCACCGGTACCGGGACCTACCTGAAAACCTACGTCCAGCCGTTCTGGCTGTTGTTGCCGCTCAACATCATCAGCGAGTTGTCGCGCACGCTGGCGCTGGCGGTCCGCCTGTTCGGCAACGTGTTCAGCGGCGAGATTCTGGTGGGCGTGATGTTCTCGCTCGTCCCGTTCTTCCTGCCGCTGCCCCTGATGTTTCTGAGTCTGATCGCCGGAACGGTTCAGGCGTACATCTTCGCCATCCTGACGATGGTGTACATCGGCGGCGCGGTGAAGGTGGTCGAAAAACGTCAAGCCAAGGAGGAAGCCAAATGACGATTGAAATGCTGGCGGTGATTGTGGCGGGTGCGACCATAGCCATCGGCTCCATCGGCCCGGCGCTGGGTGAGGCCAGGGCGGCGGCGGCGGCGTTCGATGCGCTGGCGCGCCAGCCCGACCTGGCCGGAACCATCACCCGCACGCTCCTGGTGAGCATGGCCCTGATCGAGACCACCGCGATCTACTGCCTGGTCGTGTCGATGCTGCTCCTGTTCAAGGGTGTCCCGCTGCTCAAATAGGACGCGATGGGTGCCGGCGGCCGGCGCGTAAACAGAACGGAGAACTTCGGGCATGAATCCCATCCTGCAAGTGATCGCGCAGATCGTGAACTTCGTCGCCTTCGTCGTCATCTTGTACTACCTGCTCGTCAAGCCCGTGCGCAAGGTGATGAAGGAGCGACGCGACGAGATGGAGGCCGAGCGGCGCGACGCGGAGAAAAAGCTGGAGGAGGCGGAGAAGCTCCGCGGCGAGGCCGAAGCCGCCGCCAAGGAGCTGGAGGACACGCGCGAATCGATCCTAAAGGAAGCGCGTGAGCAAGCCGGCGCCCGGCGCAAGGAACTGCTGGAACAGACCGAAGCGCTGGCCCGCGACCGCCTGGAACGGTTTCGCCGCATCATGGAGCAGGAGCGCAACGAACTGCTCGATGAGATCACCGCGGAGCTCCGCGACACCATTGTGACCGTGGCGGGCTCTGTGCTCGGCGACGCCTCAGAAGCGCTGGCCGACCGCGCATTGGGGCGCATCGAAAAGCTGCTCGAAGACATGCCGGACAAGGAAGTGGAGGGCGCCCGCAAGGCGCTGGACAAGCTGGACAACCGCGTGCCGGTGCGTTTTGTCGGGACCCTGACCGACGATCAGCTCGACCGGCTAAGAAAGGCCCTGCGCGAGAAGCTGGGCATCAAGGGAGTCGAACTGGAAGTGACCGAAGACCCGTCGCTGCTGGCGGGCCTGCAAGTTACGCTGGGACACGTTCAGCTCGAGGCGCACTGGCGCGGCGTGATCGACGAGGCAATGAAGAAGCGGCAGGAAGGCACGCCGGCACCCGCAGCCGATACGGCACCTGAGAAGCCGGAAGGAAGCAATGAGCAGACCTGAGTCGTTGTCGGCCGCCGCCACGGAGGCATTGGCAACAGGGCACTGACACGTTATGCCGGAAGACAAGAAACCAACCCAACTGACTGACGCGGTAGCCAAGGACGCAGAATCCCTCTTGAGCGTCGAGCCGCAACTGGCGGAGCTGGTGACTTCGTGGCTGGGGAATCTGCGTGACGGACTGGGCGAACGCGGCGAGCCGGGCCGCAAGGAGTATGTGGGCCGGATCGTCCGCGTCGCCGACGGCGTGACCACCGTCACGGGGCTGCCCGACGCGCGTTTCAACGAACTGCTCCGCTTCCCGAACGATGTCTACGGCCTCGTGTTCAACCTCGACCCCGAAGACATCGGCTGCGTCCTGCTCGGCGACGACACGGAACTCTCCGCCGGCGATCCCGTGTGGCTGACCGGCGAGGTGGTGGTCGTACCCGTGGGCGACGCACTGCTCGGCCGCGTGGTGGATGCGCTCGGCCGGCCGCTGGATGGCGAAGGCGCCGTCGAGGCCGAGGCCCGCAAACCCATCGAACAGGAAGCCCCCCCCATCCTTGACCGTGAGCCGGTCGTCCAGCAGCTCGTGACCGGCATCAAGGCGGTTGACGCGCTGATCCCCATCGGGCGCGGCCAGCGCGAGCTGATCGTCGGCGACCGGGCCGTCGGCAAGACCGCCCTCGCCGTCGACACCATTCTCAGCCAGCGCGAGACCGACATCATCAGTATCTACGTCGCGATCGGCCAGAAGACCTCCACCGTGAAACGCGTGGCCGAGTCGCTGCAGAGGCACGGCGTGATGCGCCGGTCGATCATCGTATGTGCCGATGCCGACGACTCCCCCGGCCTGCAGTTCATCGCGCCTTACGCCGCCACCACCATGGGCGAACACTTCATGAGGAAGGGGCGGGACGTGCTCATCATCTACGACGATCTCACCCGCCACGCCCGCGCCTACCGCGAGATCTCGCTCCTCCTGCGCCGCCCGCCCGGACGCGAGGCCTATCCCGGCGACGTCTTCTTCATCCACTCGCGGCTTCTCGAACGGGCCACCCGGCTCAAGCAGGAGGCCGGCGGCGGAAGCCTGACCGCCCTGCCCATCGTCGAGACCCAGGCAAAGAACCTGTCCGCGTACATCCCCACGAATCTCATCTCCATCACCGACGGCCAGATCTTCCTCGACCCCGACCTGTTCTACAAGGGCGTCAAGCCGGCCATTCACGTCGGCAAGTCCGTGTCGCGCGTCGGCGGCAGGACCCAGCTCCCCGCGATCCGCGCCGTCGCCAAGCAACTGCGGCTCGAATACGCCCAGTTCGCCGAGCTTGAGATGTTCACCCGCTTCGGCGCCACCGTGGAAGAGGAGACGCAGAAGAAGATCGGCCGCGGCCGGCGCATCCGCGAGATCCTCAAACAGCCGCGCCTGGACCCCGTCAGCGCCGGAGAAGAGGTGGCCATTCTGCTCTCTGTCGACCGCGGCATCGTCGACAACATCGCCATCGAGAAGCTGGCGCCGTTCCAACGGGCGCTGCGAGAGAGCGTTCGGTCGAAGCACGGCGACCTGCTGGACAAGATCGAGAAGGGCGGCGATCTCGAGGACGCCGAGTGGAACACGCTGGCCGACGCCGTCGCTGATGTTGCCCGGGACTTTGCCGAGAAACCGGCCTCACCGAGGCCGGCCACAGAAGAGGCCGAGCAAGAGAAACAACAGGTGCAGGAGGGACCAAGTGGTGCCGAGTAACCGTCAGGCCATTCCGCAATCCGCATTCCGCATTCCGCAATCGGAGCTTCGCTCCGATGCCTGACCGCCGCCAAATCGAGAGGCAGCTCCAGACCATCGAGGGATTGCGTGACATCATTCACTCGATGCGCTCGCTCGCGGCCACCTACCTGAGCCGGGCCGAGGAGCGCCTCGACGGCGTCCGCGCTTACGCCGAGACGGTCGGCCGCGCCATCGAGGATTGCCTGTTCGGGCGCGAAATCCGCCTGCCGCAGAGCCAAGCCAGGCAGACGGCCATCCTGGCGTTCTTCTCGGAGCAGGGGCTGTGCGGGCGCTTCAACGAGGTGATGGCCGAGGCCGCCGCCAAGCACGCCGCGACCGTCGACTCGCCACAATTCATCGTCGTGGGCAAGCGCGGCCCCGCCTTGCTGCGGAGGGCGAAGCTCCCGGTCCTCGCCGAGCTGCCGTCCACGACCTCGCCGGACGGCGTCGACGCAGTCATTCACCAGGTCGCAAGGGTGGTGCTCGAGCTGCACGCGCGCGGCGCGTTCGCCCAACTGTATCTCCTTTACGCGCGGTACTTGTCGCCGGGGCGAATCGAGCCCACGTTCGAACGCGTCCTCCCGCTCGACCTCTCGCAATGGCGTGCGACAGAGAAGCCGCGCACAGCGCCGCCGCGGCTGGCCCTTTCACGGCTGGAGCTCCTGTGGGGGCTGGTGTTCGAGTTCGCCTTCATCTCGCTCTACCGCGCCTTCACCGAGAGTCTCGCCGGTGAGAACGGCATGCGCCTTCAGTCCATGGAGGCCGCCAAGAGCAACATTGACGACACCCTGGACGACCTCCAGCTCCAGGCGCGGATCCAGCGCCAGAACGAGATCACCGAGGAACTGCTCGACGTGGTCTCGGGAGCAGAGGCGTTGAGACCGTCGTAGGGGCCGACCGCTCAAGGGTTTGGCTCACCCTCTGGGCCTCCTGACACAGACGCGCGGCGGCTCGCCGGCTGCCCGGCCTCGCGGTTTGACAGTTTTGCGCGTCTGTTGTAGAATCAAGGTAATGGCTTGATCCTGTTTAAGGACAGGCCAGGGTCACCGCAACGAGTGCACAGGCTGGCGGGGCGGCCATTTCTGCGTCACCCTCGGCGGACAGCGCGATGGAAGAGCAGCCGTCATCGGTCCGACCGCAGTGGGAGACGGAGTTGCCGGCGCTGCAACTGCCCGAACGGCACAACTACATTGCGGCGTTTCTGACGCTCGGCTGCAATTATCGCTGCCCGTACTGCATTAACCGCTTCGGCGATGCGGACACGCTCTACGGGACCATGCCCGGCGACCAGTGGCTCAGGGCGCTCAACCGCCTGGTGTCCCGGCCGGACCTGCCCGTGACCCTCCAGGGCGGCGAGCCCAGCCTCCACCCGGATTTTTGCCAGATCATCAACGGCCTGCGCCCGGACCTGAGCATCGACATTCTCACGAACCTTCAGTTCGACGTGGACGAGTTCATGGCCAAGGTCCCCGCTGAACGGGTCCGCCGCGACGCCCCTTACGCCTCAATCCGGGTGTCGTACCACCCGGTGGTGATGGCCCTGGAGGACATCAAGCCGAAGGTGCTGAAACTGCTGGCGAACGGCTATTCCGCTGGGATCTGGGCGGTCGAGCACCCGCCGCACATGGATGAGATCGAACAGGCGCGGGCCGAGTGCTTCCGCGAGGGAATTGACTTCCGCTTCAAGGAATTCCTGGGCGTGTACAAGGGCCGGCTGTATGGAACGTACAAGTATCCGGAAGCCGTGAGCGGAAAACCGGGCCCGCCAGTGGAGTGCCGCACGTCGGAGCTCATCATCGGCCCGGACGGCCATGTCTTTCGCTGCCACAGCGACCTGTACCAGAAGCGGGCCCCGGTTGGCCACATCTGCAACGCAAACTTCCGCATCGGCGACATTTACCGCGAGTGCGACCAGTTCGGCTTCTGCAACCCGTGTGATGTCAAGGTCAAGACCAATCGGTTTCAGAAGTACGGCCACACGTCCGTAGACATCCGCTTTCGCATGGGCAGGGGGCAGTAACGAGCCGGCCTGCGAGAAAGAGCCAACGCCGTAACGTATTGCCAACGCGGCCTTGGCCTCTGACCTCTGCTCCTGAGAGCCACCCGAACGCGAGTCGCAGGCAAGAGGCAACTCCGCCGAAGCGGCTGCGTCGCTCTCGCGAAGGCGGACGCCTGCCTCACGAGTTGATATTCTGATTGGGGGCCGGTCGGACAGGCGGATTCTTTTTGTGGCAC
>CAZDHT010000203.1:0-10076 GCA_964505325.1 uncultured Planctomycetota bacterium
CGGTGATCATGTTCTTGATGAACTCCTTGTGGCCGGGCGCGTCGATGATGACGTAATCGCGCTTGTCCGTCTTGAAGAACGTCTGGGCGGTGTCGATGGTGATGCCCTGGTCGCGTTCTTCCTGAAGATGGTCCATCACGAACGCGAACTCGACCTCGCGGCCCAGCTCCCTCGATATCCGCTCGACCTCGGCCATCTTCTCCGGCGAGAGTGATTGCGTGTCGAACAGCAGCCGCCCGATAAGGGTGGACTTGCCGTGGTCGACGTGCCCGACAATGACGAAGTTCAGCGTTTCTCTTTCCATTGTGCTCTCTCTACATGTAACCGAGTGCGCGGAGTTTCTGCATCGTGTATGCCGACTCCTTGTCCTGGGCGCGGCCCGCCCGCTCGGCGGTGCGGGTCGTGCGGAGCTCCTCGACGATCTTGTCGATCGTGTCGGCGTCGGACTCGATGGGCGAGCAGCAGGTGTGGCAGCCGATCGAACGGAACCGCTTGCCGTCCTTGGCAAGATAGAGCGGGCAGACGGGCATTCCCTCGCGCTGGACATAGCGCCAGATGTCATACTCGGTCCAGTGCAGCAGCGGATGCACGCGCAGGTGGGTGCGGTCGTCCGAGCTGGACTTGAACTGATCCCACAGCTCCGGCGGCTGGTTCTTGTAGTCCCACCGGAAGTCTTCGTCGCGCGGCGAGAAGTACCGTTCTTTGGCGCGGATGCCATGCTCGTCGCGGCGGATGCCGAGCAGGAGCGCCTCGAAGCCGTGCTGGGCGATGGTCATCTTGAGCGCCTGTGTCTTGAGCGCCGTGCAGCAGGCCAGCTTGTCGCTCTGGTCCGGCCCCATCCCCGCGGCCAGCGCGTCCTCGTTCCGGCCGACCACCAGATTCAGCCCGAACTCCTTGACGTACCTCTCGCGGAAGGCGTAGATCTCCGGGAACTTGTAGCTGGTGTCGATGTGCAGCACCGGAAACGGCAGCTTGCCGAAGAACGCCTTGCGCGCCAGCCAAAGCAGCGTGGTCGAGTCCTTGCCAATCGACCAGAGGAGCGCCAGCTTCTTGAACTGAGCGTACGCCTCGCGAATGACATAGATGCTTCGGCTTTCGAGTTCGTCCAGCTTGTCCATCCTGTTTCCTTCTCTATAGGTAACCAAGGTTCTTGAGCTTCTGCCGGGTCCGCTTGAGCTCCTGGGCGGAGAGCCCCTTGTTCTCCTCCTCACACTGCCCGGCAAGGTCCCGCAGGACGTAGACCACAAAATCCGTCACCGAGTTGTATCCCGCGCCATCGATGAGCTTCGACAGCTTTCGATACAGGGGCGTCGGGATCTTGAGCGTGGTCCTGCCGGCTGACTTCGATTTGGGCGGCATGTTGTTCCCCTCAGTCCATGTCCTCAGGCGGCTCGACCCCCAGCGCGCTCAGCACGTGGCGCGTGACGTTGAGTATAGAGAAACGCTCCTGCGGGAGCTCGACGCCGCGTGCCATGATGAGGGCATCGTGATATGTGTGCATGCCCTCGAGTTGGGTGTTGACGAACGTCTCCGGCGATGCGAGACCCATCTTGAGGTCATAGCCGTCGTACGGGACAGCGATCAGGTCGGCGGCCTTGCCGAACGCGGTGTCGGTTGCGAGGACGCGCTGGAGCGGCATCTCTGGGTCTGGCGCGCCCGCCCCGGCGGGCCAGTACAGCTCTTCCCGACGGAACACCCTGCGGATGACCGGGGCGCCGTTGGGAGCGCGGAGCGCTGCGAGGTCGCGCGTCAAGTCATCTCTCACCTGGTTGAATTCCTCCGGCGGCACGATCCCGGCCGGCTCCCGCCCGCGGACGTTGACGTGCATGCGGCCGGGAATGAGCGAGTATGCCTTGGACTTCTCCGGATCGATGTCGAGCGGGTGGCGGGCCTCCGCCCCGGCGAGCGTTGTCCAGCCCGCTTCGACGAGCCAGCGCGAGAGTTGCACCTCGCTCCGGATCGTACAGAAGCCGTGGTCGGACAGCACCACCAGCCCGCATTCGTCGGGCAGCACCTCCAGCAGCCTGCCCAGATAGGAATCGAGGTTGCGATAGAAGCGAAGGAACTCGTCGGCGTACTTGGCCTCGCCGGCCTCGTATTTCATCAGGAGAAAATGGTTGAGTCGGTCGGTCGCCATCACGTGCGTGTGGAAGTAGTCCCATTCCTCCTGCGCGAGGAAGTGGAACATCGCCTCCATTCGCGCGTCCAGCGTCTTGTGGATGTTGGGCAGCATGAGGTCCTTGGACTTCCGCGCCAGCATCGCGTCGGTGTCGATCTCATAGCCGATGGATTTGAGGTACGGGATCACGCCTGGCGGGTTGGCGACCTTATCGATGTTCGGACAGAGGAAGCCGCCAATCAGGATTCCGTTGACCGCGCGCGGCGGGAACGTGACCGGCACGTTCATGCCGAACACGCGCTTCCCGGCGGCGGAAAGCAACTCCCAGATGTTCCTGGTCGCAACGGACGTGGACAGCGGGATGCGAATCCGGTACTCGCCGGGCTTCCGGTCGATGAACCCGTAGATGCCGTGCTTGCCGGGCTGGACGCCTGTCACGTAGGAGGTCCAGGCGGCTGAGGAGACGGTCGGGTGAACGGAATCCATCTGGCGCAGACCCGCCGCGTCCGCCAGCTTCGCGAAGTTGGGGGCATCGCCCTGTTGGATGAGTTTCTTGAGGAGCGAATGAGGAACGCCATCGATGCCAAGGACAACCAAGCGCGGAAGCAGAGCCATAAATCACTCCAGGGAAAGGCTTATGAGGCCCTCATGACGGCCTTTTGCGCCGTCAAAGGCAGGCACAACATCATGGCCTTGACCATTCCTTTGACCTCTGCCGGACTCCGCTGCAGCAGCGCGAGCCGATCTCGGGGCTTGCCTACTCGAACCTGTCGATGATCAGCACCCGGTACGGGGGTTCGAGGCGTGGAAGCTCACGGTGACAGCCTAATCCCGCATCGGGCACTACCTCGCCATCCATCCGTAGTTCGGTGATGGTGAGCTTGAACTTCCTGAGGTCCACGTTGTCGACTATGCGCTCCCGGAACGCCTGCAGATCATACACCCTCGCGTAATGGTCACAGTACCTGCCGCCGGGCAGCCCTGAGGTCGGGTCAATGATCCTCTTTGATTTCACGTCGAATTTCTTGCTGAAAGTCATGGCATCGGTGATCTCGATATAGTGGTCGGCAAGGAATATGTGGACGATACACATCCTGCCATTGAGTCTGAGCAGGCGCTGCGCCTCTTTTATGAACAACACGTCCGAGTCGCCCTGGAAGTGCTCGAAGGAGTGATGACATGACATCTTGTCAATGCTCCCGTCCGGCAGGGGTATGGCTCCCCCGTCGCATTCGATGTACGTCACCCTGTCCCCGAGCTGATTCCTGACCTTCGAGGTTATCTTGATGTCTTGCATGTAGAGTTCGCGGCAGGGGAGATGATGTAGGTACGTGGTTCCAGAACCCGCAGCATCCATGAACACATCATTAGGACCGGGATCGAGCAACTTGAACGTGGCGTAGTTCTCAATGAGTTTCTTGTGCCGGATATACCCGCAGGTCCTGGGCCATTCAGGGAAATTCTCCTTCGCCCATTTCTCATAGGCCTCGCCATCCATCTCAAAGACTCTTCGCTCTACGCCGTCCAGCGCCGCCAAGTCGTCAAAACCTATGGGCCCAACGAGTTCATCGAGAATCAGATTGGTGGCGTGAAGGGCGAGTCCACTCCTGCGAACGAAGCTGGTCACCAGCTTCCTGTAATTGTGGTAAATGTGTTTTCTGACCCTGCGAACGATGCCGCTCACCGATCCGCTCCGATTGTGCCAAACGAGGCAGAGGCAGCCAGCGCCAAGAGCCTCATGGTACTCACATGTTAGCCCACAGGGTCGGCCAAATCAAGCAGGATTCCACGACCAAGCCTCGATCTGCGGCATCGATCGCGTGGGATTGGGGCCGGCGCAGAAATCTGCCCGCTGACTATTGATTGACGGAACGGCCGGCGCCTATAATTAGACGGTTGGGAACTGGAAGCCGGCGAGATCCGGCGTTAGCAGGCTTGCCGTTTGAGGTGCACTCTGATGAAAGCACGGACCGGACGTGCGACTGCCGCGTTCACCCTTATCGAGTTGTTGGTCGCGCTGACCATTATCGTGATCCTGACCCTCCTTGGCATGCCCGCCATCGAGCCGATGATCAAGACGAAAAGCGTGGACAGCGCAGCGAACATCATCAAGGGGGCACTGATGCACGCGCGAAACACCGCCGTTGCAGAAGCCCAGCCGGCCCGCTGCTGGCTGGCTCCCGGCTCCGTGTTCGAGTCCGGGGTGGTCGGAGAACTGTCCACAGACGCGGACCCGTTTACCGTATGCATCAATGAGAATGATTCAGGCTGGCTGACCGAAGGAACCGTGAACTACAAATGCAGCCTGGAAGGCAGTTGGACGCAAGTTTCTTTAGCGTGCTCTTATGAGGGACAACTGCACTACGCCTACGGCGGCGGAAGCGGGGGGACCAGTGTTGCGAAGTGGATTTTCAAGTTCAGTGTTCCGGTGACGGCCAAAGTGTACGCCCGGTGGACCGAAGCACTCGACCGTACGACTGTGAAATACAAGGTCTACCACAAGGATGCTCTGCCCTACGAGGCCAGCATGAACCAACAGACCCCGGGGGACAAGAACGGAGAGAACTGGAATCTGTTGAGAACCGAAGACTTCCACTTCAACGCAAACGTTGAGTACCGGGTTGAGCTCGACAATACATACGGGAATTCGGGCAACAAGATGATAGCTGACGCCATCAAGCTGGTCGGCGACGTGGAGCAGGGCGACCCGAACACTGAGTGCGTGGTCAACGACAAGAGTTGGAAGGAGAACGCATGGGTCGGGTACTATGCGATCATCAGTAACGCGTCAGACAATTCGACCCTGGAGCCGATCGTGGCGCAGATTCAATCCAACACCGACACAAAACTCACTGTCGCGAGTTGGCAGCCGAACAATCCCCCGGGCGGATCCTGGGTGCTGCTCGTGCGGGGCGACCCCAGGACGACTTCAGGGAAACACACCGCGACCATAGGCAGCGGGACCCTCCTGTCGGCGAGGTGGGACGCTCTGCCGGAGAACGTCGAGGTGTGCCCCAAGAACGCTACCGCCGAAGACTCGTTTGGAGACCGGGTGGTGTTCCCCGTCATGTTCTCGAATGTCGGCCGGGCGCGATTTGCGAGTGACAGCGCGAACGACAGCATCACTATCAAGGTCCGCGACAAGGAAGAACCCGGGAACAGGGACATGTGGCGGTTCATTCGCATCTATCGAAACACGGGCCGGGCGACCATGGCCAGGAAGTACTCCGACCTGCCCTGACGCCAAGCACGCTGGAGACAGTAAGCGATGTTCAAGAAGCGACAGGAAAGAAAAGCGATAGCGCTCATTATGGCGGTCGCCATCATGGCGGTGCTCGCGGTCATCGGCTTCGGGTTTGCCTCCTCGATGAAGCTGGAGTCTGCGGCGACAAACGCCATCAGGAATCTGGCCCAGGCAAGGCTCGCCGCGTATGCGGCGATCCAACTGTGCCAGGGAGCGCTCATCGATGACGCCGAAGCCACCCCGAGCCAGACAGCCGGGCCGCTGGCCGATCACTTCGAAGAGTCGTTGTACCAGCACCCGGTCCCAGCCGCGCAGGAAACCCTGCTGGAGACGGGCAACCTCACCGTCAAAGCGACGGCTGCGTCGCTGCCCTATTACGGCGGAAGTGGCGCCGGGACGGTCAAGATACGCGACGCTTCGAGCAAAATGAACCTCAACGCATTCGGCAACCTCAGCAAATGGTACCCTGACGCCGGGGACTACCCGAACAGTGTCTCGACCGTCACCAATGCGGCTGAATCCGTCTATCACGGCGTCAACCAGCGGTTCAGCTCCTTCGAGGTGAGCTTTGAGGAGTTCTTCTTCTATCTGTACATGACCGGCGGCCTGTGGAACACGTCGTGGCCTTCGGCGGTTCGACTCACATATAACTCGGGCAGCCCCAACGACGCAGACAGCAAGGAAGCCCGGGTCCGCTGTGCGAACCTCGCCCGGGCGATCTGCCTGTACCGGTACGGCCCCGACGGCAAGCCGGGAGTCGCAAACACGGACGACGACCAGGACAACGCCCTCCTTATCGTGGACGACATCGACAACGACGGCGACAGTCAGAACAACGAGGCCAACGAGGGCGTGGATGAGCCGGATGAATACGTCCCCGCCAAGCCGTACGGGGACGACAAGAAGTTCAATTACATCGCCGAATTCAAGGACGCCATCAAGGCCACCTACTCCATCGGCCCGGGTGTCCCGGCGGCCGTCGGCTACGCCTCGGACGCCGACGCCGAAGCGGAGCGCATCTACGCCGTCGTGAGCACCGAGCTTACCCTCGACTCCTACACGCTTGACATCCGCTCGGCATGCATCGACCACCCCGGCTACGATGGCTACGACAACGACGGCGACGGCCTGGTCGACGAAAATGAAACCGAGGACCCCGACGGGGCGAAGACGCTCGCCGAACTCAAATTGCAGATCCAAGAGGGAAAGACGGTCTACGGGACCTACAACCCCGGCACGGGCACGTTCACCGACCGAATCGACATCTGCGAAAGGGGCCTCGAGGACAGCAACGCAGGCCGGGCCGCCCAAGCTGTCTACCTGCACCGGAAGCTGAGGAAGGTGGTTCAGCGCTTCACCCTCAAGAATGCGCTCGACATAGTGGACTACAGGGACACCGACCACGTACCGACGTTCATCAGCGCGGCCGACGTCAACGCGCTGACCGACGGCAACCTGAACGAAGACCTGTACGGAATGGAGGGGCTCCACGTCACCGAGGTCGGCAGGTACATCGATGTCGGCGCCAACCAGTTCGGCTCCGAGGCCCTACCGTGGACGGGCAATGCGGGGACGTGCGCCTACACGGTCCTGGCCGAACACGACGAGGACACAGAGCGGACCAGCACGCTCTCCATCACCGACGCCGCCGGCCTCAAGGAGGGCGACTACATCATCAAGTTCCAGGTTCAGCTCCCGGCGAACGGGAACGGAAAGCTCATCGTCAAGAACGCTGATGGGTCCTTGGATAAGGAGATCAAGCAGAGCGGCACAGCCTACTTCGGCCCGCTCAGCGTGAACGATTCCCACAAAGGCAGCATCCAGGTCTTCGCCAACTACCTGCAGGGGAAGATACTAAACGACATCGTCGGCCAGACCTTCACCGTATCGGACTTCCACATCTTGCTCCCATACGTGGAGGTGATGAACTGGAGCAAGAAAGATGTTAACATGTCGGACTTGTACGTCTACGTCGGGTCGAAGGCGCCCGGCGACCTCAATGATGGCGACCCTTCGCTTGTCCTGCTCAGCACCGGAACCATCAAGAACACCTCGAATCCCCCCGCGTATAAGTCACCGTTCACGGCGGCCCCGGCGAATCACATCCCGGGCCAACGGCCGCTGCTGAACGGCTTCAGCGCGACCCACGGCGCGGGATACGGCTTCTTCGTCATCACGTATCACGAAGGCTCGTTCGAGCGGAACTTCACCGGAGGCAGCAACCAGGATGGGACCTGGGGAAATGTGGCGGGCGAAGACTTCCCCATCTGGACCATCGGCGCCGCCGCCGATTACACCAACGATTCCAGGAATCCTTTCTACTCCGGCTACGACGGCGGGCAGCAGGTGCTCCTGCTCGTCAGAGAAGGCGCCAACACGTACAAAATGGTCGGCGGGGGCGTCTTGGACGGATTCACGGGAGCCGGGGGCACCGGAAAACCACTCAGCACAACTAACCTGGCGCTGGACCGCACCCTGCTCTTCGGCAGCCCGTGGTACTCCCAGTCGGTTTACACCGCATGGGCCGGCGTAGACAACTGGACCAGGGACATCGTGGACGAAACCGCCGGCGTCAAGGTGCCGCGTGTCTCTCCGGGACGGTGGAATCGCGTGGACCACGCCTCCGGAGCTAACTACTGGCCGTATGATCCGAACATCTTTGCCACCGCGACCGACGGTCGCAACGACCTGCCTGTCATATCGGACCGGGGCTACTTCGCTTCTCCTGCCGAGATCAGCAACGTCTCGGCAGGCGAGTTCAAGAACGCGACCTTCAACTACGAGCAGATTTCAGGCCACGCGGCATATTTCCCCGACTGGAACACGCTCATCGCGTATACCGTGTCGGCGAGGACACCCGCCCGGGTCAACCTGAACACGGCGTCGGCACCGGTGATGGCGGCAGCAGCCGTTGGTCTGACGCCGGATGCGGCCGCGCTTATCACTCTCCGGGAGAACAACCGCCTTTATCAGGCCAAGGCGCTCTGTGAAACCAAGGCGATCAAGGACGTATACTATGACGACCAGCCGGGCGGCAGCTATGATGATGACGACGATGACAGCGCGGTCAGAGAGTTCTCGGAAAGAGAGCTCTGGCTCATAAAGAACAGTTCTGTGTTCACATTGCGCGGCAACGTCTTTTCGGTGGCATGCGCGGGCACCGTAACAGACGCGAGCGGCAACACCCGCGCTCTCTACTCACTGGAGGCGGTATTTGACAGGGGCAAAGCCGTGCGGGAAGAGGCGGGGCAATACAAACCCGTGGTGATCTTGGTCCGCGTGGCTCCTGTTCTCGCCCAATGACAGATAGGGATGACCGGTAACTGGGAAAGCAATGGAGGTGATGGTCCGATGACAACTCAGCATCCGACGAAGTCTATCGAGAGGGCGGCCAAGGGCTACACCATTGTCGAGCTGCTCGTGGTGATCGCCATCATCACGATTCTCGCCAGCATTCTGGTAACGGTAGCCAGATCGATGCTGACCACCGCGAGCGAAGCCAGGTGCGTGGCCAACATGAAAGTCTGGGCGTCTGCCATCCACTTGCACACCACGACGCACCAAGGCGAGCTTCCCCCACTGGGCCAGCCCGGCGAACCCCTTTACGCTGCAACCGGCGCGTTGCAGGGCTTCTTCACCAAGTATGACCTTTCGCCGAGGGTCGCTTACCCGGCCACGAACCAATATATGCAGGGAAACGCGGAATCCGACCAGTGGACGAACGTGGAGATCACTTGTTACGGCGCCCCGGACTATGCCAGCGCCGAGATCGTTGACGACTCTCAGACAATAGGGAGCACACCGCTCCCGAGCCCCGCATACATTATCGTCGACAACAACGACCCCACGGACGTCGAGATCTACGGGTCCATATGGGAGGAGACAACGCCCGCAAAGGCCTATGGCGAGCATCTCCTCCTGCACCCGGGAGGGACCTGGACCGGCAGCAACTCGGTCAAGTGGAAGTACAAGTACCCTTACGCCCAAGGACTGACCTACACGGTGAAAATCGAGGTCCACTACGTCGAAGGCCCGGGACGAGCCACAACCATCCCCTACGAATGCTCCCACTCCGAGGGAGCACCGGTCACTGCCAAGAGGGTGTCGCAGGCCAGTTCCGCCTGGGAATCACACTGGGAAACACTTAAGGACGCCTCGACGGGAAGCATACTGTATCTGAAGGTTACGCCGGGCACCGAGTACTACGTCAAGGTCTCGGACGCCAGTGCAGGGACGGGGTCGGAGACCCTCGTTGCCGACGCCATCAGGGTGACGGCGCTGACCGCCACCGGAGGGGACCCCGAAGGCCAGGAGGCCGGCTTCCGAACCCTGATGGGCGCATGGACGGTCGTCGCGCCTGGCGACGCCTACCCAGTCAGCAATCCGGCGCTTCATCGGCTGGACAGGTCCGGCGGCAATACGGGAAGCGCCGAATGGCTGCTGCCCGAGTTGGACGCGGGCTACTACGAGGTCTCGCTGTGGTGGGGGCAGTTTGACACCAAGAACACCGCGGTGCCCCACACAATACACCACGCCTCCGGCACGACGACGGTAATCGTCGATCAGGCAAACAGCGGCGTTTCCGGCGGCGGATGGACAACTCTGGCGAACGTCAACTTCGACTCGGGACACACCTACAAGATCGTGCTAGGAGTTGCGACCGGCTCCGGCGACATTATTGTAGCCGACGCGGTCAGGGTGGCTCCTCGTCCC
>CAZDHT010000204.1:0-10063 GCA_964505325.1 uncultured Planctomycetota bacterium
CTTTCTGGGGCGGCCGCGGTTTCTGCGGGAGTCTCGGGGAGCACTACCCGGTTGTTGCCTCCGTTGCCGCCGCCTTTGTGCCGCCGCCTGTGTGCCGCCGCGTCTGTGCCGCTGCCTGTGGGGAGTATACCACAAGAAAGGCCCGCATGCACACCCCATGCACACCCGTCACCGACCGGCCAGGGTCATTCAATTTTCGTGTGGAAACGGCCGAGGTCAATGCCCTCGGCTACAAATGACCCGGGTTCCGCCCCTTCAGGGGCTGTAGTAGGGGCGGTTCGCGAACCGCCCCTACAGTGGCAAGCGAGAATTGAATGACCCTGCCGATCACCGCTGTCACCGAGCGGGGCTCGATACGCTGAACTCGGGGAATTCCGGCGGGCGGGGCGGTGCCCGCTTTCCGTCTCACTTGGCTGAAGTCTTACCCCTATCAAGGAATGGTCTTGCCTGGGCCTGGTCTGCGTTGCGTCGTCGTGGTGAATCCTGTTTTCTCTGCGGTCTCCGCGGTGAGTCCCTCTTTCCTCGCGCCGGCGCGGCGCCGAAAGAACCCGTGCATGTCGGCGTGATTTCGCTAGACTATGCGCGGACCGGCCCGGAGGCGATCTCTGACATAGCTCGGGAACAGGAGCGACAATGATGGTGCGCTTTGGACGTGTAAGTGTCGTGGCGTTGTTCGTGTCTTGTGTGGCGGCCGGTACGGTCGTCGCGGCGCCGCCGCCGTCCGTCGCCGCATCGGCGACGGCGGTCAAGGCGTTCTTCCGCGAGGGCCAGACGTTTCTCACCTGGAAGGAGGACGGCGCGGCCAAGGGCGAGGTCTATCGCGTCTATCGCCACACGGCGCCGGTCACCGCGGCGACCCTGGCGCAGGCGAGGATGATCGCCGAGGTCAAGGAGGGCTCGTCCCGGTTCGAGGAGATGTGGACCCGCGACGGGAAGGGCCTGCTCTCGCACCGCCGCAAGGGCGGCACCCCGCCGTGGGTAATCCCGCGCCTGTGCATCGAGCCGGTCGGCGAGGACAACAAGCCGAAGATGCTGGCCGAGGACACCGGCCTGCTCGTGTGGACGGTGAAGGAAAAGGAGCAGGCGTCGTATTACGCGGTCACCACCGTCGCCAACGGCGCCGAGGACAAGACGGTCGGCGCGGGCAACACGTGCGGCCCGGTCGCCGAGAAGAAACAGCCCATCGGCGCCACACGGTACTACGTGCAGTCCTCGCTCACCCGGCGCGCCAGCGACGCCCGGAAGCGCATCGCCGCCGCCGAGAAGGCCGGCAAGAAGCCCCACCCCAACGATCTGAAGCGCAAGGACGAGATGCAGCATCGCGACTGGTACATCATGTGGATGGACTATGAGCTGTGGAACGTGGACTACATCGGGTACGCGTTCCCTATCGCGCTGACGCGCGGCCGCTTCAAGGAAGGCGGCAGCATGCCCAGCATGCACCTCGACGGGATCGGCTCGATGAACGCCTTTGCCGCGTGGTACTCGAACTACGGCCAGGAGGATTTCTCGCGGAACGCGCTCCCCACCTGGTACTACGGCTACGGCACCAAGGTCAAGAACCGCGCGAGCGGGATGGACGTCAAGCAGCCCATCGGCAACTACGTCCAGTACCGCATCATCCAGACGGCGCTGTGGGCGCGGCGGAAGTACAAGATCACCGACCCGCGGTTCTACGTGATGGGCAACTCGATGGGCGCCAGCGGCAACATCGGCCTGGCCCTCGCGTTCCCCAAGTTCGTCACCGCCATCTACTCGAACGAGGGCATGACCGACTACGCCGACACGTTCCAGATCCGCCACGGCCGCAACATCCGCCTGTGGGCGTCGTCCATCTGCGGGAACTACGGCAAGGTCGAACTCAAGAACCCCGTCAAGCTGCTGCCGTTTGGCGACCCGCAGCTCGACTGGTATCTCAAGCACGACGGGATGAACGTCTACGACTTCCGCAACGCGTGGAAGTTCCTGGCGCTGAACGTCGACACGGATTTCCCGTTCCTCGTCATCGGCCACTGCCACCAGGACGGCAGCATCCCCGCCGCCAACCAGGCGTATCCGTTCGAGAAGTACATCAAGGACTCGCGCCACACGTTCAGCTATTCGGTCCACAACGGCGGGCACGGCTGGGGTAACATCCTGACCGGGACGCGGATGACCATGCACGTCCGCTGGGACGAGAGCCGGCCGGGCTTCTCGGGCGTGCCGGCCGTCAAGGGCTGGCGCTACGGCAAGCTGCGGCCGAACTCGCGGAGCTACTGCCTCAAGGTCGCGTGGGGCGTCAAGACACAGCCGGTCAAGGGCAAGGTCGTGCAGGAGACCGAGACCTCATGGTCGATGCCGCTCATCCACGCCGCCAAGGAGGGCCAGGAGCAGGACTACTGCGTCGACATCACCCCGCGGAACCTCCAGACGCTCAAGATCGCCGAGGGCGATGTCTTCACGTTCGCGATCACCACACTCGACGGCAAACCGATGCAGGTCGCCGACTTCAGCAAGTACGCGAACGGCGACGCGGTCAAGGCGGCGTTCAAGGCGACCGGCGAGATCACCGCGGACAAGCACAATCTGCTGCTGATTCCCAACGTGCCTATCGACCGGGGCGGGTGCATCGTCGAAGTGAAGCTCAAGAAGCGCGGCCCGAAGTTCGCGGAGCTGTTCGGGAACCGGTGATCGGCGGGCGGCGTGCGGGGCTACTTCGGTACCGCGCGGATCTTTTCGAGCGCCTTGCGCCCCGCGTTGGCCCGATGCTACTTGCCGCGTATCTTCTTGATGGCTGCGGCGGCCGCGTGGCGCAGCGCCCGCGTCTTGTGCGTGGTGAACGGCTCCAACGCCGGCAGGGCGTCCCCGGCGGGCGGACCGATGGCGCCCAGCGCCCAGATCGCGCCGGAAACGACCGCGAGGTCGTGGTCGCTCAGGGCCTTGATCAGCGGGCCGAGGGACCCGGCCGCCTCCGGGCCGAGCCGCCGCAGCGCGTATGTGGCTGAGCGGCGGACGGAGACCGATCGGTCCTCCAGCGCCCCCACGATGACCGTGACGTTCTCCGCGCGGACGGGGCGAAGATCGCCCAACGCCGCGACCCCCGCCCCGCGCACCTCATCGTCCGCCGCCTTCGCGGCCCCGGTCAGCACGGCGCACACTTGGTCTGTTGCCGGGGCGACCCGGCCCAACGAACGCAGGGCCGCCACCCGTGTCCGCACGTCCCCGGCCTTGGCGAGCGTCCGTGTCAGCAGGGAGACGGCCTCGTCCGGCGGGAGGCCGATCCGCTCCAGGGCCGCCACCGCCGCCCGCTGCACGTCGGGGTCCTTGTCGTCCAGCAGCCCCACTACGGCTTGGACAATCCGGCGGGACGCGAGCCCGGTCGCGGCGAGCGCGTCGAGCGCCCCGCAACGGGCGGCGGGGGATTCCGATTCGAGCATACGAAGGAGCGGCGGGACCACCTGGTCGCCGAAACGGGCAATCGTGCCGGACAGGTCTCGGCGGACGGACGTCCCCTGCGGCTGCTCTGCCGCTTTCAGCAGCCCCGGCAGCAACTCCGGGCTCAACGGGCGAATGGACCTCAGCGCCGAAGCGGCATGTGTCCGGGCGTCGCGGTTCCTGTCCGTGAGGATCTTGAGCAGATGTGGAGCGGCAGCCGGGCCGGCTTTCTCAAGCGCCTGCATGGCTTCGGCGCGTTCGAAGAGTGATCGGCTGCGGAGGGACCTGATCAGCGGGGCGAAGATCTCCTCGGGCACCGGGCGCACGGCGGCCATGGCCGCGAGGGCTGAGATACGGGTCGCGCGGTCTCGGCTCTTCGACAGTTGGCGCAGTGCAGGCAGCGCCGGCGGTCCGATCCGAGTCAGGACGGACCATGCTCCTCCTCGCCGCGACGAGTCCTTGGCTTTGGCCATGGCGGTGAGCTTCGGAATGGCGTCCGTCGCCGCCGGGCCGAGACCCACCAGCGCCTCGCCGGCCGTCCTGACGACCGATGCGTCCTCGTCATCCAGCGCGCCGAGCAACGCGGGCACGACCGCGTCGGTGAGGGGGCCCAGTCTACCGAGAGCGCGGGCACCGCTGGCCCGGATGCCCGGGTTCTTGATGCTCAGCAGGCGGATGATATCCGGGACGGTCTCCTTGGCCGCGGGGCCGATCTTGCTCAGGGCGCTGGTCGCCGGACTCACGTCCACCGTGCCCTTCCGCACCAGCGCGAGCAGGTCCGGCACGGCCGGCGCGGCATCGCGCCCCAGCTTGCCGATGGCGGCGCAGGCCGACGAGCGTACGCCGTATGACTCGTCCTTCAGCGCCGCGATCAACGCCGGCAGCGCGGCGGCGGGAGGGCGTTCCATCGTCGCGAACGCGCGGCCGGCCGCTCGACGCCGGTACTTGTCTTCGTGAGTGAGGAGCTTGAGGAGCGTGCGCTGCGTGTCGGCGTCGATGCCACCGATGCGGCCGATCGCCGCCCCCGCGTAGAAGCTGACGCTGTAGTGCCTCCCCAAGGCTTTCAGGAGCGCGGGCACGGCGTCAGCCGCACCCGGGCCGACGCGGCCGAGCGCTTTTGCGGCCTCGGCGCACACGTCCCTCTCTTCATCTTGCAGCAGTCTGATCAGCGCAGGCACGGCTAGCTGGGCCGCCGGGCCCATGTCTCGGAAGATGCACACGGCCCGTAATCGTGCGTTTGGGTCCGCGCTGTTCAACTCCTTGACCAGCGCCGGCACGGCGGGTGCGCCAATCCTGGCGAGCGCCTGGCAGGCCCGGTTCCGGGTCTCGAAGTCCTTCGCGGGTAACAGCTCTAGGAGGGCCGGAACCGCGGCCGGTCCGATCCGGCCGAGCGACATCACGGCGCGCGCCCGGACGGCGGTTTCGTCGTCCTTGAAGCACTTCAGCAGCGCCGGCACCGCGCTCGCCGCGCGCGGGCCCATCTCGCCCAGGCGCCACGCCGCGTTGATCCGCGTGTTCACCGGCCGGGCGTCCAGGCGGCGGATGTGCCACTGCACGTCCGCGTCCTCGGCGGCGAACGCTGCGCTGCACGACGCCGCCAGCAGCGCGCAGACGGCCGCGCGTGGAAGAATGGGCCAAGCCAAATCGTGTCCTCTCGCTCGTCTGGCCGGATGGGATTCCGGTGCGACGGGATGCCAGCTTGCGCGAGATCCAGCATATCCCGTCGTCTCCGGGCCGTCAAGCGACCGGGTGCGAAAAGCCATTGTGGCACCGCGCTGTCCGGGAGGTACTGACACTTGGCCTGTTATACTTTAGTAGACGCGCCGGAGCGCCGTTTGACGCACAAACACCGACCGGCCGGTCAGTGAGCGGTCATCAGTCGCGGGTGATCGGTGGGCGGGGTGTGGGGCTATTTCGGCGCGGCCTGGACCTTTTCGAGCGCCTTGCGTGCCGCGTGCCTGACCTTGTCGTCGGCTCCGCGCCGCCGCTCGCTCCAGGGGAAAGGGCCCTCGTCGGTCGCGCGGTACTCCAGCGCCGGCACGGCGGCCTCAGCTTTCGGCCCCAGCACCCCCAGCGCCTCGGCGACGGCGATCATCATCTCGCGCGTGCTCCGGCTTATCGCCGTGGGCCGCAGCGCCGCGATGAGGGCCGGGATCGCGCGCTCCTCGGCCGCCTGCATGTCGATGGCGACCAGCGCCGCGCCGGCATAGCCGCGCACTTCGAAGTCTGTGTCCCGGAGTGCTCGAACCAGCACGGGAACGGCGTCCTTCGCGGGCGGCCCGATCTGGCCCAGCGCCTGCGCCGCGGCGCCGCGCACGGCGCCGTGGTCGGCGCTGTCGACAATGCGAATGAGGATGGGGATCGCGCTCTTCGCCTTGGGGCCGAGCGCGGCGACGGCGCGCGCCGCACCCACCCGCTTCGTGTAGTAGCCGCCGGTCAGGCCGTCTGTGATGGTCCTGACGAGAGCATCGTCGACCGGCCCAATCCGCGCCAGCGCCTCCGCGGTGCCGCCCCAGTAGTCGCCGCGGGCGCCGCGAAGCGTCTCCTTCAGGAGTGGCACGGCGTCTTTCGCGGGTGGGCCGATCTGGCCCAGCGCCCGCGCTGCGGCGCCATGCACGAGGCGCTTCTTGTGGAGTTCAATCAGGGTCGGCACCACGCGCGGGTGCACGGCGCCGATCTTGCCCAGGGCGGGGACGATGAAGAAGTGCGCAAAGCTCGCCCGGGGGTCATCGAGCCGCTCGAGGAGCGCCGGGACGAGCGGCGCCGCGTGCGGCCCCATGTCCCCCACCGCGTCGAGCAGCGTGGGAAGCATCTGGAATCGTGCGGTCTTGATGAGCGGGGCGATGGCGGCCATGGCCTTTTTCGCCGCCAGGCCGGCCCGGCACGCGACCGTGGCGGCGTGCAGGCGCTGCGCGGCGTCCGCGTGCTCGATGACGTCGATGAGCGCCGCCAGCGCCTTCGGGTGCGCTTCCGCCATGCGCCCCAGCGCCCGCACCGCGTACCGTTTCGTGTACCCGTCGGTCGACTTCGCCAGGCGGGCGAGCTCGGGGATCGCTGCGGCGGCGTCCGGCCCGATGTTCTCAAGCGCCCGTGCCGCCTCGTAGCGCACCCACTTGTGCTGGTCGCTGAGCGCGGCGATGAGCGCTGGGACCGCATCGCTGGCGACCGGCCCCGCGTGGGCGAGCCCCTGCGCGGCGCCCTTCCGGACGCCGTCGCTATCGTCTTTGAGCAGCGCCGCGAGCGCGGGGACGACATCGGGCCGCCTCAGGCGGCCCAGCCCCCGCGCGGCTGAGCCGCGGACCGATGGGTCCTTGTCGCGGAGGAGCGGGGCCAGCGCCCGGGCTGCCGTGTCGCCGCCGGAGTGCAGGCAGCCGAGCGCCTCCGCGGCGTGAGACCGCACCTTGGGCTCCGGATCCTTCAGTGCGGCGATCAGCGCCGGCGCGGCGCCCGCCGCGTCGGGGCCGATGGCGCGGGCGATGAGGAAGAGCGCCTCCGCCGCGCCGGCGCGGACCGCGTCGTCGTCGTGGGTGAGGGCTCCGGTGAGCGCGGGGATCGCGGGCCGGCGCAGCCGGCTGAGCGCGTGCACTATTCGGCTCCGCGGCCCGCGCGCCTTGGTTCCCAGTCTCGACACCAGCGACGGCGCGGCCGCGCTGGCCGGCGGGCCGATTGTGCCGAGGGCGTAGAGCGCGCTCTGCTGCAGAGCGGGATCGTCCGACTCGACCATCTCGGCCAGTACGGCGGCGGATTCCTTCCCGGCCGCTGACGGGTCGATGCGCATCATCGCCTGTACCGCTGCCGCTGAAACCAACTTCTCCTTGCTCTTCAGCTTGTCCACCAGCGCCGGGATGGCCTCCCGAGCGTCAGGCCCCATTTCTCCCAGCGCCCGTATCACCATCCGGACGACGTCGCGCTCCTTGTGGTCGAGGGCATCGGCCAGCGCCGGAATCGCGTCGACGGGCCGCGGGCGGATCCGTTCCAGCGCCATTGCCGCCCGGCCGCGGACGAACGGGCTCTCGTGCTGAAGCGCCCGGATGAGATCCGGCACCGCCGCCGGGCCGATCGCGCCGAGCGCGTTGACCGAGTGCTCGTCGCCCGAGGAGAGGTCGCGGGAGGCGTCGTCCAGCGATCGGATCAGCGCGGGGACAGCCTTCCTTGCGGCCGGGCCGAGCTGCGCCAGGTCGTACGCCGCCCGGGACCGAGCCCCGCGCAGCTTCTTGATCAGCGCGTCGACCTGCGCGTCGACGTCGGGCTTCTTCTCCGCCGCCTGGAGCGGCGCCGCCAAAGCGGCCAGCAGAAGCACGGCCCCCATCGCCGGAAGCAAGCCGCGGCGCCACATCGTCAGGCTACCTCCCGCTTGGCCGGTGCAGACATGTCCCTGGAGGGAACGGGTTATTATACCTTAGTAGACGCGCCGGAGCGCCGTGTGGCGCAGAAAAACTGACCGGCCGGTCACCTGTCCGGAAAGGCGTTGTAGCCCCAGACCGTCTCCGCTAGAATAGTCTTGTCTTCGTGATCTTCATGGTGAAGAGGGTTGCCATGGGCCCCGGGAAGGATCTCCGCAAACGCCTCGAAGGCTTGAACCGCGGCCCGCTGCCCGAGCGCGAGCAGACGGTCGCCGACGTGGACGAGGTGCGCCGGAAGCTGGCCAAGCAACGCAAGGCGTCACAAGAGCCGCCGCCCGCGGCCGATGAGGCGCTGAAGGCCATTCTGTACCGCCGCGACCTCCCGCAGCCACAGCGAAAGACCCCGTCACGGCCGATCACCTCGGCCGCGCCGGTGGACTTGGCGGGTGCCGTGAGCGGCGAAGAAGTGGCCGGTCCGCGCGGTGGCTGCGCGTTCCTGATTACCAAGGACATCCGTGAGATCAAAGAGGCGGCACCACTGTGCAACACGTTCCGGAATTGCCTGCTAGGCGACGACTCGAACGTGAGGCGGTGGCTCACCGTAATGTGCGGGACCAGCCGCGCTTCGCCCGAGGACGTGATGTTCATCGACCTCGAGACGACGGGGCTGGCCGGCTCGCCGCTGTTTCTCATCGGCACGATGAGCTGGGAGGAAAGCGGCCTGACGGCGCGGCAATACTTCGCGCGCAATTACGCCGAGGAGTCGGCGGTGATCTCTCTGTTCCTGGAGCGCGCCGCGCGGAAGGAGCTGTTCATTTCGTTTAACGGCAAGAGCTTTGACTTGCCCTACGTGCGGGTGCGCTGCGCCGCCAATCGCATTCCGTTCGGGATCGCGCTGGACCATTTCGACCTGCTGCACGTCTCGCGCCGCATCTGGCGCGGCCGGCTGCCCGACTGCCGGCTCCAGACCCTCGAACGCCACGTCTGCGGGCGGATGCGATACGGCGACATCCCGGGCGAGGAGATTCCGCAGGCGTATCACGACTTCGTCCGGACCGGCGACGCCCGGCAGATGGTCGAGTGCCTCAAGCACAACATGCTCGACCTCGTCACCCTCGCCGAGCTGATGGTGCGTCTGCCGCCGCCGGGTTGAGAGAGCGGGAGAGCGGACACGTGGGCTCGTAACGCTTCAGTGGCAAAAGGCGTCACGGCGCCGAGTGGATACTCTCAATGGGGGGTGACGTGGGCTTTGCTCTTCGTGGCACGGGCGGCCTCCTTCGCCATAGCAGCCTTGGCTGCGGCGGCTGAATCTCGCCCGTGGACGATCACGGCCGGGACGGCCGTGCCACAGGGGGCGTGCCGCCCGACGCAGCAGGCGGCGACTGCTCCAAAATACCCCCCGTTCAGAGGATCCACTCCACGCCACCTTTTGCGTGGCCGTCCGTTGATTCCTTCGGTATACTATCCTGACGCCTCTTGGAAGTGACGGAGGGATTGATCATGAAGAACGCGTCGGCAGGTCGGTCTGCACTTGTGTCATTTTCGTTCTGTTTGTGTCTCTTGTCATGCTGGAGGGCGTCCCTTGCCGAGGAAGCGAAGCCGGCCGTGCCTGAGATGGACGCGAAGTTCGTTCGGATGAAGGCGCCGGAGAAGCTGCTGACGGACCAGCCCTTCCAGGCGAGCATGACGATGAGGAACACCGGCACGGCGACCTGGTCCGAGCGCCCGCATAATGTGAAGCTGGTCGCGGTGGCTCCACCCGGCAACACGACGTGGGGGACGAACTTCATCATCCTGGGGCAGGGGCGCAAGATCCAGCCGGGGGCGGAGCACACGTTCGGCTCCTGGCTCAAGGCGCCGTCCGAGCCGGGCAAGTACGTGTTCCAGTGGCAGGTGTCGAGAACCGGCCGCGGCGGTACGGTGTTCGGCGAGAAGACCGAGGCGAAGACCATCGAGGTCGAGCAGCGGCCCGAGGAGCCGCCGCCGGTGCCGCCCGTGCAGCCGAAGACCGGCAAGCGCATCCTGACGTTCGACGACTTCGAGTACGCCGGCTCGTTCAAGCTCCCGCGCCGCACCCCCGCGGGCGGGGACCCGCTCTATGCGCAGTACGGCCTGGCGCTGCGGAAGATGAAGGACGGCACCAAACGGTTGTTCATGATGTACTTCCGCGGCGGCGTGTTCGAGGCCGAGATCCCGCCGCTCGTCAAGCTCGAGGGCGGGAACCACAAGCCGCTCAAGGTCGCCGGGGTCAGGCGGGTGTGGGGCAAGCTCGGCGTCGGCGGCGTCGGCGCCAACGCGGGGTTCTG
>CAZDHT010000205.1:0-10049 GCA_964505325.1 uncultured Planctomycetota bacterium
GGAGATCATCCTGCCCGAACCGAAGCTCGCCACCGATCCGCTGACAAAAAAAGAGGCACCCGTTTACACAAAGGCGGCGAAAATCATCGCTCGCCTCATCGCCACGGGGAAAAAGGGCGACGAGATCCTGGTGAGCGGCTCGCTCGAACACCAGTCCTGTACGGACACGATTTGCTTCCTGCCCGCGACCGAGACGTTTCAGTTCCGGCTGGTGACGGGACTGGCCGGCGCGGTGCGTGCCACGTCGGAGCCCGGCGTGGGCTCCGCAGCGCTCACGCCGCTGGATGCGTCCGGCCCCGGTGGGGACCGGTCGGTGCTGTGGCAGATCCTGTTCGCTTTCCTGATCGGGGTGGGACTCAGCTACACGCCGTGCGTGTATCCGACGATCCCGATCGCGGCGGCGATAATCGGCGCGAGGAAGGAGCGGGGGCTCGTGTCCGCGCTCGGCGCCTCGTTGCTCTACGTGCTCGGACTGTCGGTTGTGTACGCGCTCGTTGGAGTGGCGGTCGCCAAAGCCGGCGGAGGGGTCCGCGACGTGCTGGCCTCGCCCTACGTCCGTGTCCCCATTTCTGCCCTGTTCGTGTTCCTGGCGGCGGTGATGTTCGCCGGATGGAACTTCGCCCTCCCGTCCGGCTACGCGGCGAGACTACAGTCCAAACTCGCCGGTGGGAAGGGCGCGCTGCGGACCTTCGCGCTGGGCGCGGTCAGCGCGCTCGTCGTAGGACCGTGTGTGACGGCGCCGCTGTTCGGCCTGTTGACCTACATCGCGGACAAGGCCAGCCCGCTGCTCGGGTTCTGGACGTTGTTCGCCGTGGGGTGGGGGATGGGCATCCCGATCATCCTGTTCGGGACCGCCAGCGGGCTGCTGCCGAAGGCGGGCCCGTGGATGGAGTGGTTCAAGAAGCTGCTGGGCTTTGTGCTGCTGTGGGCGGCGCTGTACTTCCTGTGGCCGTCAGTGCTGAGTGACAAGGCATACCAGGTCGCGTTCGCGGCGCTGCTGGTCGTCGGGGCGGTCTTCCTGGGCGGCTTCCACACGCTCATCAAGAAGAGCAGCCTCGGCGGCCGGCTCAAGAACGTGCTCGGCGTCGTCGCCGTGTTGTACGCGGGGTTCCTCGCGTTCTCTGCCATGCAGCCGGTGACAGAGAACGTCTTCAAGGCGGCGACCACCCGCGACGTGGATCAGGCGCTCGCCTCCGGCAAGCGATTCGTCATCGACTTCTACACCGGTGACTGCCCTAGCTGCAAGACGCTCGACCGCGATATCTTCACGCGGCCGGAAGTGCTCGAGGCGGGGAAGGAGGTCTTGACCTTCAAGATCAACGCCCAGCAGGAGCGCCCGCTGGCCGCTCGCTACAAGATCAGGGGCGTGCCCGCAGTATTCTTCTTCGGCGCGGACGGAAAGAAGCGGGAGGACCTCAGCTTCGTCGGGGGCGGCATCTCCCTCGAAGAGTTTCTCAAGAAGCTCGAGGAGTTCAAGCGCTGAGCGAAGGGCAGCAGCGCGCCGGCCCCGGCGGCGCACGACCGGCTCTTTCACGCCGGCGGCGTCGAGCGCCGGTACACGAAGATCAGCCGGGTCAGAGCCTGCTTCGGCAATCGGATGAGTTGCTCCACCCGCGCGCCGCCCGCGCGGACCTCCCCAGAGACATCCCGGATAGAGATGATGACGCCCCGCGGCGCCAGCTTCACAATGTTGGTCACCATCTGCCCGGCTCTCTCGTCGGTCACCGGCGACATGTGGCCGTACGGCAGGTTCGCGAGGGCCAGGTCGTAGTCGCCGCTGATCTCCGCCGCATCGCCCAGTCTCGCGGCCGGCTCGAGGCCGAAGTGCTTCAGGTTGAGGTTGGTCGTCCCGACCATCTTCTTGTTGATGTCGAAGCCGGTCACGTGCGCCGCCAGCGCCGCCGCGTGGATGAGCAGCGTGCCCGACCCGCAGCATGGGTCCACGACGCGCTCGCCGCCGCGGATGGCCAGGTTGCAGATGGCGCGAGCGGCCTGCGATGGGAGGGCGGAAGAGAAGCCGTGCGGCTTGCGGACGAGGCGCCGCCAGTCCGGCTCGGTCGCGTCGAGTCGACGGCCGAACCACATGCCCTCCGGCGTTGCGATCGCCAGGAACCGCTCCTTCGGGTGGTCCAGATTCGGCCGGCCCTGTATGACCCACCCGAGCGCGCTCGCCGTTTCGTGACGCCGCACCTTCAGGCCCCGGGGAACCCGCACCACCTCGACGGCGAACCCGTCCGAGGCGATCTTCATCTCGGCTGTCTTGCGGCACACCTCGTCGAGGTCTTTGCCGCTCGCAAGGAGTTCGATGCCGCTCCCCACGTAGCCGGTCCGTCCCGGGTCGATGCAGCGGTGGGCCTCGACCAGCCTGGCCCCGCACCGCCGCCCGCCGGTCAATGCCAGCGCCTCGGCGAACGCCAACTCCCGTTCACGTTCATCGCCGGCCAGCACGTACACATAGCTCATTGCGTATCCCTTGCCTCGTCGAGCCGTCTTCTTCGCGCGAATCTGATGTCCCATATGGGACATCAGTTTTGCGCCGAGGCCGACGGGGTGAGGTCGGTGAATCCAAACTCGACCGCGAAGTGCCGGACGAGCTTCTCTGCCACCTGCCCCAGGGGCACGTCGCGCCCCAGCAGCTTCGCCAGACTGGTGATTCCCTTGCCCACGATCCCGCATGGCGTGATGAGGCGGAAATGATCCAGGTCGGTGCTCACGTTGAGGGCGAGGCCATGATAGGTGATCCAGCGCTTGATGGCGACGCCCATGGCGCAGATCTTCTCGTCGCCCACCCACACGCCGGTCAGCCCCTCCTGGCGGCCGGCCGTGATCCCGTACTCATCCAGCAGGTCGATGATCACCTGCTCGAGGCTGCGGAAGTACGAATGTACGTCGCGGCGCTTGCCGGACAGTCGCATGATCGGGTAGGCCACCAGTTGGCCGGGGCCGTGATACGTCACGTCGCCGCCGCGATCGACCTCGCGCAGTTGCACGCCGCGCTCCGCCAGCTCGGCCGCGCTGAACAGAACGTTCGCCCGGTCGGCTCGCCGGCCGAGCGTAATCACGGGAGGATGCTCGACCAGGATCAGGTACGCCGGCGACGCGGGATCGGCAACGATCCGGGCGTGGAACTCCTTCTGCCGCGCCCATGCCGCGTCGTAGTCGCATCGTCCGAGATCGATGACTTCAAGCACGCGCCGGTCCAACGCTCCACGTCCTTTCGGTGGCAAAAGGTGTCAGGACCCTTTTTCGGACCGCAACTGGCGATCTCATTGCACGGTGTCGCCCGAAAAAGGGCCCTGACACCTTTTGCCACCCAACGCTTCAGACGGCTGAAGTGCTACGTCATCATAACGCCGCCACGGCCCGAGCACAACCCGAAGATCGGCAGCCTGGCCGAGGACGCGGGGCTCAGCTATTCGAGAAACAGGCGACTGTTCCAATGCCCCTCAGCAAATCCGACCCGTGGTTGACAAGGATGGCGGAAAAGGGATAATTGCCGTGGGCGGGGACGAGCCCAGGAGCAGGCCCGATGCGGGTGCCCGAAGAGACGGTCACCGTGGAAGAAACCGACAACGGCTTTGTCGCCACCACGTCGCTGATCGAAGGTCCCTTCGGCCCCGGGAACAGCCGGCAGCAGGCCGTGGCGAATTTGGAGTGGTCTGTCCGGGCGCATCTGAAGCTGGCGCGGGCAACTGGTGCGGAGATTCCGGAGCAGTTCCGCGTCTCTGCCCGACGCAAGGCCCTGTGGGTCGCCCTGTTCGTGCTGGCCGCTGCGGGCTTGCCGATATTGATGGTCTACCTGTGGGATGTGCTGCACTGAGCCCGGCGCCGTCGCTCGTACGTGAGCCCCGAAGTCCCGCACTCCGGGGCATTGACCTTCGTCATGAATTCGAGGCTTGGCAGGAGGGAAAACGATGGCAGAGCAGAAGGTGGGCACGATCACGCACTACTTCGGACACATTCAGGTGGCGGCGATCACGCTCGAGGACACGCTGAGCGTTGGCGACACCGTTCGCATCAAGGGGCACACCAGCGACTTCACCCAGAAGATCGACTCGATGCAACTGGAGCACGAGAGCATCGAGGTCGGCACCAAGGGCCAGGAGATCGCCATCAGGGTCATCGAGCACGCCCGCCAGCACGACGAGGTGCTCAAGGTCACCGAAGACGAGTGAGCAGTAATCAGTAAACAGTGACCAGTGATCACTGATCTCTATCTGCCGAGCAGTTCCCGCATGTACGTTACGTAGTGCGGGAACGCCACCTCGGGCTCCTCGATGTCGGGGTGCCACTTCTTCTCCCACTCGTACGCCAGCCAGCCGTCGTATCCCTCGCGCCGCAACAGCCCCACGACCTCCGTGACCGGGACCTCGCCCTCGCCCATGAGGCACGGCCCGGCCTTCCCGTTGGCCGCCATCCGCGTGTCCTTGACGTGCACGTACTTGACGTACTTCCCGAAGTTGGCCCAGCTCTGCCCGGGCTGCTCGTCCGCCAGTCGGAAGGGATGATTGATGTCCCAGATGGCGCCGATGTTCGGCTCGGTCGCCGCATCGAGCAGGGACGCCAGCTTGTCCGTCGCGATCCAGTCGTCGTGGGTCTCGACCAGGACGGCCACTCCGGACTTCGCAGCTTCGCCGGCCATTTCGTCCAGGACGCCGGCCGCTTCCTTCAGGGCTTTATCGAATGATCGCTCGCCGTTGTACCCGCCGAAGACGCGGACGAACTTCGCCCCAAGCGCGGCGCCGATCTCGACGAAGTGCGTCAGGTTGTCCAAGCTCTTGGTGCGGTCCTCATCGGCGTCCACGAGCAGCCGGCCCGAGCTGGACATGCACGGCACCTCGAGCCCGGCGTCTTTGACTCGCGCCGCGGTCTCCGCCAAGCCGCGGGAGAACTCCGGCAGTTTCCAGATGTCCATCTCGCCGGCGCAGCCGCGGAAGTCCACCCCGTCAAAGCCATACTCCACGGCGCGGGTGATGATGGTGTCGAGGTCCCAGTCCGGGCAGCCCAGTGTGGTGAAGGACAGCTTCATTCCTTTTCCTCTAATAACCGCTCTTTCAGCTTGCACTCCTGCGCGGCCTGGCTCTCCTCGTCGAGGTACATTCGCTGGCGCGCCATCAGCAGGCCGAAGTCGACCAGGTGCGCGTCGAAGTCCGGCCCGTCGACACACGCGAACTTCGTCTCGCCGCCGACCTCGACCCGGCACCCGCCGCACATCCCCGTGCCATCGACCATGATCGGGTTGAGGCTGACGGTGGTGCGGATTCCGTGCGGCCGGGTCGTCTCGGCAACGGCCTTCATCATGATCGTCGGGCCGACCGCGAACACCTCCTCGATCTGATCCGCCCCGAGCCGCTCGATGACCTCGACGAGGCGGTCCGTCACGAAGCCCTTGGCTCCGTACGAGCCGTCATCGGTCGTCACGATCAACTCATTGCTGGCCGTCCGCATTTCCTCCTCGAAGAAGAGCAGCTCCCTGGCCCGGGCGCCGATGATTCCGATGACGTGGCTTCCGGCCCCCTTGAACGCCTTGGCGACGGGATGCGCCGCGGCAATGCCGACGCCTCCGCCGATGCAGACCACGTTTCCCAGCTTCGCCAAGTGGGACGGATTCCCCAGCGGCCCGACCAAGTCGGGAATCGAATCGCCGGCCTCGAACTCGCCGAGCTGGCTGGTCGACTTGCCGATTTCGAGGAACACCAGCGTGATCGTGCCCGCCGCGGCGTCGAAATCGGCGATGGTGAGCGGATACCGCTCGCCCTCTTCGTTGTTTCGCAGGATCACGAACTGCCCCGCCTGGGCGTGCGAGGCGATGTCCGGCGCTTCCACCACAATCTCTTTCGTCCTTTCAGCGACCACCTTCTTCTTCAGGATCTTGAACAAGACCGTCCTCCGTTGTCGTAGGGCCGTGTCGAACGGGCGGGATTCTACTGGAGACGAAGATATGAGTCAAGGAAGGGCGCTCTCGATCATTCAGAGCTTCCTCTTGAGCAGCCCTTCGATTCGTTTCAGTGTATGCAGTTTGCCCTTGTTCACGCCCGGACATGAGCGGGCGAGGTTTTCCCACGACCGCTGCGACCTGAGATGCTCGTGCCAGAACGGAAAGGTCCGGCACTGAATGGGGCGAACCGCGTGCACGAGGCAGCCGCGTTCTTTGCCGCCCCACAGGACGCAGTCGCCGCCGGGGAGCTCCCGCAAGCTGCGGCGCAGGCCGACGGTTCGGACATAGGCGCGCACGAACTCGTCGCACAGCAGCCCCAGCCGTTCCGCCATTTGCTTGATCTCGAGGTCGGTGACCCACACGTAGCCCGGCTCGCCGCGACAGCACCGGCCGCACCGCTGACATTCGAACCGGAGGCCCGCGGCGTACCACGGTTTGCGGTCAGGCAGGGTCGGACCCTCCTCAGTTCTTGTCGGCGGCCAGCGCCTCGATGAGGTCGACGCGGTCTTCGAGAAGCGCCTTGACTTCGGCGTCCTTGATCGACTTGCTCGCCTCGAGCCAGAACCGGCGGGCGAGATCGAGATTCAGGCTGCGCTCGGCCAGGATGCCCAGTTCCATCAGGCGCTCCGGAGGGTCGCCGGCCTCCTTGAGCTGGCTCAGCCCCTTGATCGCCGCGTCGAGCTCGCCGGCCAGCACCAGACCGGAAATCGAGACGCTCTTCTTGATGTGCTCCACGGTCTTGGCGGAGAAGATGTTTCCGAGCCGGTCGAGTCCCGCCGCCTCGAAGACGGGCGCCGCCGGGCACGAATCGGCCTCGGCCTTCGTCACCCGCAGCGCCCGCGCCGCGACGTGCTGCGCATATCTGGCGAGGCGGGGCTTCAGGAGTCTCGCATCCTGCCCGGCCTCGAGCCCCGGCACCGAGATCAGGCCGCACCTCCCGTAGCGGAATGCCCCGATCACGGCGCCGAACCCAGGCATCTCCAGCCGCGCGTTCGTTATCCCGATGGCCGCGATCACCTGGGGGCTCTGGCGGTGCCACCGTTCGATCTGCTCGAGCAGCGCGTCGCCCCGGTACCGCCGCGAGCCGGGGATCCGCCCCCACTTGGAAAGCGGGGACTTGGCCGCCACCAGCGTCTTTATGCCGGTCCCCTTCGCGACAATCCATTCGACCACCCGGACCAGCATCGGATCCACATCCCCGATGGGAATGACCACCACCAGCAGTCGCGCTTCGTTCTGCTTGACCCACCAGTCTATCCACGCTTTCGCCGTTCTTCCGTCGTGCTTGGCCAGCTTCTCCAGTTGGGTCTTTGCCCTGTCGGACTCCCGCCGGTCCTTTGACTTGAGCAGCGCGATGTGCGTCGCGATACGGGTGCCCTTGCCGTCCTTCAGCCTCTTGAGGGCGGACGCGGCCGCCTCGCGGACCACCAGGCTGTCGTCCTTCTTCAGGCGCAGCAGAAGCGGGACGTGCTCCGCGCGGGCTATCTTCGAGATAATCTTCGCCGCGGCTCGGGCGCCCTGGTCGTTCCTCGTGACGATCAGTCCGAGGTAGGGCAGGGCGCTCGGAGAGTCGAGCGACACCAGCGCCTCGGCAGCGGCCCGGTTGGTCTCGGCCTGTCCGAGCGCGCGGATGAGCGCCGGAACCGCGAGGTCGGTCTGCAGCCTGCCCAGCGCCCTCACGGCGGCCTGTTTCACCGCGGCCCGGGTGTCTTTCTGGCGCAGCAGAGCGGTGATCGAGGGGACGGCGTGGACGGCGCGCATTTCGCCGAGCTGTGCGAGGGCCGCCACCTGAAGTGCCGGCTTCAACTCGGTCAGCCGGTCGGCGATGGCGTCCGCTGCCGCGCGCACGCCGACGGTTCCCAGCGCCTGAATCGTGGTCCGCACCGTCTTGGTGTCATCATCCGCGAGCGCGGCGGTCAGGAAGGGAACGGCGTCCGGGCCGCCATCGGTCAGCTCTTTCGCCGCTCTGGCGGCGCCGACGCCGCCCTGGCGGAACGTGCCCGCGAGGGCCTTCAGGCGGCGGTGCTGCTCGGCCCGCCGCCGCAGCGCGTCGGTGATCTCGAAGTCCGCAGGCTTGTCGGCCGGCCCTGCCTCGATTCGGTCGACCTCGGCTCGGGTCACAGTGACGGTCTTGTTGTCCGCCGTGGTGATCTCGATCTTGTCGCCCTTGATTCGCACCTTGCCTTCGATGCGCTGTCCGTTGCGCAGTACGACCGCGTCGCCGAACAGAGGGGACGTGACGAAAACCGCAACTGGGATGAGGAGCAGCGCGAAAAGCGGGGACAGGCAACGTCTCCGCTCGCCTCGCTCGCTCCGCTCGTGCCAGTCCCCGTTTTTCGCGCCGTCTGGACGAGTCGGCGGCGGAAATCCGGGACTGCCATCCCGTTTCGACGAAGGCGAAACGGGTGGCTGTACCGCGATTTCCCGCATCGGTGCTATAGTCTCCTATTCCTTCGGCCTTTTTCCGCGAAGGCGATCGAGCAATCCATGTCGTCGCTTCGGCGGCGGGGGCTCGTCGGGCGGCGGCTCTGGACTGCTGCCGAGCTGGTCGGCCTCGGTGGCCCGCTCGAGAGACCTGAGCAGCGACTGGAACTCGGAACTGTCGCTGGACTCCGCCGGCTCGGCCTGTTTGATGCCGTGGTCGCTCTCTGAGTGGTGAACGACGCACCGGCTGCAATAGAGCCGCCCGCCGATCTCGGTGGCTTCGCCCGCGTCGAGGGCGTCACTGGCCAGCTCCCGTCCGCACTGGGCGCAAACGCCCTCTTCTTCTTCCGCCGCCTCCAGCTCGATCACCGGCTGCGAATCGTCATCCAGCGGCAGCAGGTCTTCCGGCTCCACTTCCGCCTCCGGCTGCGGCTCCAGGACTTCCTCCGGCGGGCGGGGGCCGATGTCTTCCTGTCTGAGCAGCGCCTCGGTCCCCTCGGGGCCGGCGCGGTCCGGCTCGCCGTCGATGGTGAACTTCAGCGCGGTCGCACCGACGCGGATCGTCTGGCCCGATTCAAGCGTGGCCTCGGCCACCTTCTGCTTGTTGACATAAGTGCCGTTGCGGCTGCCGTTGTCAGTGATGATCCACTGGCCGCCGACATGCTCTATACGGCAGTGACTGCGGGAGGCGCGACCGTCGGGAAGGCGAATGTCGCATTTGATAGACCGGCCCAGAACGGAGGCCTGCCTGTCCTCGATCGTGTAGACCTGGTCGATGTCGCGTCCGCGGATTACGGTCAGTCTTGCTGGCATGGCAGACCCTCATCAGATATGCTAGCAACTGGCGAGTTGTTGGTCAAGCTGTCGCCGCTTTTGGAAAGCTTGCCCAACGTGCGGAAGTGGCGTAAAATGCGGTTGACAGGTGGCTGGTGGAATTCGTCAGCCGCATCGACAATGCCAGGGCGGGCGCCGCTCAGCGGGGCCGGGCAAGGCTCCGCCCCAAGAGGCACGCGGGAATGGCGCGAAAGAAACGCTGGTTGCCCAGAGCGGATCAATTGATGTTTGACAAGGCGCGGCATGTGAAGTCTTTCGGGATGCGCGCCACGCTCTTTCTGCGTCGGCTCAAGTGCCGGTTGTCGCCCTTTCTGCCCCGATACTTGCGGCAGGCCATGCTGGCCGAGGGGCAGATCAGTAGTCGGGAGGTGACCCTCCTTTACGAATTGGGCTCTTCCGTGGGCTCGGGGTGTATTGTCGAGATCGGGAGCTATCGTGGCAGGTCCGCGGTCGTGCTGGGGCTGGGCTCGCTGGACCATCAGAAGGTCCCCGTGTTTGCCATCGAGCCGCATGAAGAACTCAGCTACCCTGACGCGGGGGAATACGGCCCGAAAGACAGGGTCGCGTTCTTTAAGAACGTCCTCCGCGCGGGTGTCGGCGAAATCGTTCGCTTGGTCAATCTGCCGTCGGCGGACGTCGCGAAGATCTGGCAGCGTCCCATCGGGCTCCTGTGGATAGACGGGGGCCACACATACGAGGCGGTCAAGAGGGATTTCGACGGCTGGTCTCCTTTCGTGGTCGAGGGGGGCACGATTGCCTTTCACGACTCGGGACAGGACGGGCCGCGCCGCTTGATCCGCCAGGTGACGTCGGACGGCAAGGGGGAGATCGTCCAGCGAGTAGACTCCATCAC
>CAZDHT010000206.1:0-4576 GCA_964505325.1 uncultured Planctomycetota bacterium
CTACGGCACCCAGGTCGAGGTCGCCCCGCCCACCATCGTTTTGTTCGTCAATTCGCCTGCGATTTTCACCGGCACGGCGCGCCGGTTCGTCAGCAAATTCCTCCGCGAACACCTGCCGTTCCACGAGATTCCCATCGTGGTCCGGTACAAGAAAGCCACCAGTCGCAAGACGTAACGTACACGGTGGCACCTGCCACGCGCCTTCCTGTCCCGTACAAGTCGTAGTTGCACCGCGCCGGATGCTCCGGTAGAATGAACTTCTGGAAACAGCCTGGGGCGTTTCCGTGGCTTGGTCTGATTGGAAGCCCACAATGATCCGACGCCGACTCCTCGCCATGTTCGTGCCGTTTCTCCTCGTCGCGCTCGCCGCGATGGCGACGGCGGGCGAGGCTCGGAGCGCGCTGGACACGGCGGTGGCGAAGCTGAACAACTGGAACACGCCTTCCAAGGACCGCCAGGCGGCGATTGGCACAATCCGGGGCGCCGGACATGCGGGCATGCGGCACGTCCGGGTGCTGCTCGCGTCGAAGGCATGGATCGCGAGGCGTGACGGACTGACGCTTGCCTCGCAGATCGCATCGTCCGACCTGGGGCGCACGCTGGTGGCGGGGCTTGCCGACAAGAACTGGGCGGTGAGAGTGCACGCCGCGTCGCTGGCCACGGCCCTCAGTGGGAGCAAGCGCCGCGAGGTGGAACCCGCTTTGAAGGCTCTGCTGGAGGACAAGTTCAGCGCCGCGCGGCTGGCGGCGTACAAGGCCCTCGTCGCGTGGGACCCGCACGGCGACCACATCTCCGCCGCACTGAGCGACCCGGACGCGGAGGTGTCTTACTGGGCCGCGCAGAAATACATGCGGCGCGGGCGGGCCGCCAAGCTGACCCCCGAGGCGAAGGGGAAGCTGATCGACAGCATCATCGCCAAGCTGCGGAGCGGGCGGTGGCAGCAGATCGAGAACCTGGCGATCGCGACACTGCTCACCCTCGGCCCCGAGGCCCACGATGCTCTGTATGAGGCCGCGGCGAACGAGCCGCACGACCTCCGTCGCCAGGCCGTGTCCACCATCGGCTCAAAGGCGGGGAAGGCCGGCGTGGACCTGATGTTCCGCTTCTTCGACGACCCCGACCAGACCGTCCGAGCGCGGGCGATGGAATATCTCTCCCGCTACTGCGACCGGCGCCACGCCCCGCGGCTGGTGCAGATCCTTAACACGTCCGGCAGTGCCGACAGCCGCCGCTACACGCTCCGCGCACTCGGCAGGCTCAAGTACAAGGCGGCCCTGCCGCACATGCTCCGGCTGCTCGACCATCACGATTACAGCGTGCGGGACGCCGTGCTCGAGGCGGTAGGCGCGATGGGCGACAAGACCGCCGCGCCGAAGCTGATGAGGATGTATGAGACCGAGCTTCAAGGCTGGCGGCGGCGCCAGCTCGTGAACCCCATTGCACGGCTCCTCCGCAACGAGGCGGTGGAGTTCCTTCGCGAAGCCATTCGTGACGACCACGAAGCCGTGCGGCGGGCCGCACTCGACGCAGCCAACGCCTACCTCAAGGACGACGACAAGTTCAAGCTGTACCTCAGGATCATTAAGGAGGAGGACAACGACGGGGTCCGTGAGACGGCGATAAGCAATCTGAGCGAATCACAGGCGACCAAGGCGCTGGACGCACTGGTCGAAGTGTTGAAGCAGGGCGGGCGTCGGTCGCGGAGCGCGGCGGCGTCCACCCTCGGCCGCGTCAAGTCCCTTCGTGCGGCCAAGGCGCTCATCGACGCATACGCCAAGGAGGAAGACACCCGGGTCCGCCAGCGGATTGTCAGCTCGCTCGGCCGGGTGCGCGACGCGCGGGCCGTGCCGCTGCTGAAGAAGGCTCTGGCGTCGACGGACGCGCAAATGAGGTCCGTGGCCCTCACTGCTCTTGTCAGGTTTCCCGGTGTCATCACCGACACGTTCCTGGTCCGGTTCGTCAAGAAGGAAGAAGACGAGGCCGTCCTCCGAACCTGCCTGGATCTGATCAACACCCGCAATCTGGGCTCGCCGCGACTGCTTCCACGGCTGGCCAAGCTGATGGAATCGAACGACCGGAACCTAAGGCACGCGGTGGTGCGCTGCGTCAGCAGCATCGAGACCACCGAGGCGGCCAGGATCCTGTGCGCGGCGATCAAGGATGACAGCTACTCGTCGGTCCGCAGCACTGCGGTCAACGCGCTCACCAGCCGTCTCGCGGCGAGGAAGCTCGCCGCCGGCAAGATGGCCAAGTCGCTGGGCGAGGCGCTCGAGACCAACGATGCGTCCGCACGGCAGCGAATTGTGTCCGCTCTGGCGGTAGTGGCCGACCGTGACCTCGCCCCGCTCCTCCTGTCCGTCCTGAAGAACGACACGTCCGACGCCGTGCGGCGCTCCGCCGCGGGCGGCATCAAGCGCGTCGCGGTGAAGGCGATGGTCCCGCAGCTCCTCGAAGCGGCCAAGGCGGAGGATCGGGCGGACACGCTCGTCGTGCTGATCGGCGTGCTGGGCGAGCTGGATGACCGGAGGGCGGTCCCGTTCTTCAAGAAGTGTCTCCGCGCGGCCGAGCCATCGGTCCAGGCCGCGGCGCTCCGAGCCATCGGCTCGTTCAAGGACGCATCGCTTGTCCCCTTCTACGTCGATCGGTTCCGGCGCAGCACCAGCGCCGAGGTCCGCCTCACCAGCCTCCGCAGCATCAGCGGCTCCGGCGACCGCCGCGCGCTCAACGTGCTGATGCGGGCGCTGAAAGAGGAAGACGCCCAGATCCGTCAGGCCGCGCTCGATGCCCTGCTCGATTTCTGCGACCCGGACGTGGCCGCCGCACTGGTGGCGACACTCGGCGACGGGGCCGGGCACTTCCGGCCCACTGACGCCGGCGCCGCGCTGCTCGGCCGGGCGCGGCTCCGCTCGATCGGCGACCGGCTGCTCGCCGCCGCCAGGAGGACGAACGACCCAGGCGCGCTGGGGCAAATCTACGGGGCGCTCATCAGAATGGGCGACCGGCGAGTGACCCCGTTACTCGCAGATGTCATCAAGGGGAACTCGTCGGAGGCGCTGACCAAGGTGGCGGTCCGGGGCCTGGCGGATCTTGACGCGCGGGAACATGCCGGCGTGTGCCTGGACCTGGCGCGGAACTCGTTCGGCGAGGTCTCTCGCCTGGCGGCCTCGGCCGCGGCGCAGTTCCACGTCTCGCAGCCCATGGTGAGCCTGCTGGCGGAGCGGTTTCGCGAGGGGACCGACCACGACAAGCGGTTCTATGCGGCGCTGCTCGCCCGCGCCGGTGGGAAGCGTGCGGAGGCCATCCTGCAGGAGGCGCTCGCCAAGCCGCAGGACGAATCGCTGGTCGTTGCCCTGTGCGCTGCGCTGCGCGAGGGTGCGGACCGAAACCCGGAGCTGGTCCGAAGGATCGCAGTGGCCGACGTGGGCCGCCGGGCCGCGATCGCCGCCATTCGGTCGCTCGCCCAACCGCGCGACCGGGCGAACGAACGGGTGCTGCAACGCATCCTTTCTTCCTCGCGGCCGGCGGACGTGAGGGCGGCGGCACTCCTTCAGCTCGTGACCCTTCGCGTCGAGCAGCACCGAATGCGCCCGGCCAAGGTACCCGACCTCAAAGGGCCCGTCCTGAAGCACATCAACGCGCCGGAGCCGGAGCTCAGGCTGGCGGCGGTCCGTGCCGCCGCGATGGCCGGCGATGTTCAGGCGTATCCGGACGTGGTCCGCGCGCTGATTCCGCTGGCGCAGCAGACCGGAAATCCGCGGCTCCGCGTGGAAGCCGTCAAGGCGCTGGGAGCGACGAAAA
Source organism: uncultured Planctomycetota bacterium (assembly GCA_964505325.1). Taxonomy (GTDB): domain Bacteria; phylum Planctomycetota; class PUPC01; order PUPC01; family PUPC01; genus CAZDHT01. The sequence continues at coordinate 3,799 of CAZDHT010000206.1, forward strand.
GCAGCCGGGACGCCGAGCCGGCGCTGCTGAAGATGCTTGACCAACGCGACGAGCCGGCGCTCCTGGCCGAAGTGGCCCGATCGCTCGGGGCGCTGCGTTCGGCGGCGGCGGCGAAGGAATTGGCGCGGCTCGCAGAGCCCGGCGACCTGCGGATCCGACTCGCCGCGGTCGAGGCGCTGGGTCACATCCGGGCGGCGGCCGCGATCAAGGCCGTGGAAAAAGCATTCGCGCAAACGGATGTAGACCGCGTCCGGGCGGCGGCCGCGATCGCGCTCGGGCGCGCGAAGGACCCGGCGCACGTTCCCAAGCTGGTCAACGGGCTGGAGTCGGCGCCCGGTCTGGATGTGCGCGCGGCGTGCGCGGAGGCGCTGGGAGCCATTGGCGGGAACGAAGCGGCGGCCGCTCTGGTGAAGGCGATGCAGCAGGATTCGGGCATGGTGCGCGAGGGCGCCATCCGCGCGCTGGGCGCGATGGGTGCGAAGACGACGCTCGGCGAAATCAGGAAGATGCTCGACGACCCGGACAAGGACGTGGTCGCCGCGGCAAAGGAGATCGTCGAGAAGCTCTCGGACTGAGGAACGAACGTGGTCGATATGCAACGAACAGCCGCGCTCTCCCTTCTCGTGGCCGTCGCGTTCTGGGCGGCGGGATTCTCGCCCGCGCAGGCCGCGAACCTCGAGACCAGCCCGACCTCTATCCGGTTCCTGCCCATCGACGAGGATGCCGACGAGGAGGACATCCCCGAGGATCTGGTGCCTCAGGCGCTTTCCTTCCGTGA
>CAZDHT010000206.1:4586-6111 GCA_964505325.1 uncultured Planctomycetota bacterium
GATGCCGACGAGGAGATCGCGGGGATTGGGAAGTTGATCGCGCAGCAGAAATGGCGAGAGATCATCGACATCTGCCAGAAATACATCGCCAAGCCGCCGAAGACCGTGGTTGAAATACGAAAGGGGGTCTACGGGAGCGCCCGGACCCTCTGCGAGGACAAGCTCCGCCGACTTCCCGGCACCGGGAAGCTCCTGTATCGCACGTTGTATGATCCGGCGGCGGAGAAGCTCTACCGGCGGGCGTTGCAGGAACGGGACGAGGCGGCGGCGCGGAAGCTCGTGTCCGAGTTCGCCGTGACCTCCCACGGGCCGAACGGCATGAAGCTCCTGGCAGGGCTGTTGTTCGAGAAAGGGGACTTCCGCGGAGCGCTCCGTCACTGGCTGCAGTGGATGGACACCGTCACGCCGGATGCCGTGCCGGAGCAGCCGCGGCGCCTGGCTGCGGCCAAGGCCGCCGTAGCGGCGGCAAGACTTGGAAATGGCCACGCGCTGGCCCGGGCCATCAAGCTGTTCGGAGCGAAAGGCGCCGCCATCGAGATTGGCGCCACCAAGGTGGCGCGGTCAGAGGAGTTGGAGAAGCTCGCGTCGTCCTTGAGACAAAAGGCGGCCGCGCCCGTGCACCAGGCTCCGCCCGTCGTCGACCTGATCCGCTGGCAGACGCCGCTGGAAGATAAGTACTCAACCCGAATCTCCCAGTACTACGGCTCGAACACTCGTTTCGGATACGGGTACCAGGGTGAGCTTTCCGACGGGGTGCTGTACATAAACAGCGCCGAAGGTCCCAGGGCGTTTGACGCGCTGACCGGACGGCTGATCTGGCGACACACGGGGCGGAACTACGACTCGGAGAACTATGGGAGCTTCCGCTCGTTCAACTTCCACTGCCGGGTGTATCCGGCGGTTGGCCGGCCGGGGCAGGAAGTGGTGTACACGAGCGGCGGCATCCGGCTCGGCGCGCACGATGCGAAGACGGGCCGGTCGCTCTGGACGAAATCGCGCGCCTCGTTCGCCAAGCTCCCCGCGATAGGAAACAACCCGCAGTTGCAGGTGGCGTTTCCTTCGCCCGTGGTGTGTTACGGCCGCAACGCCTGCACGATGCTCGAGACGGCGCAGGGCGACGTCTACATGTTGGCCTTCGACCGCGCCAGCGGCGCACTCCGCTGGGCCGTCGGCCTCGGCGGCGGCGCACCGAATTCGGGCTACCGCATCTCTTTCCCGGCCAACATCCTCCCCGTCGGATCGGCGCTGGTCTTCTGCAGCGGCCGAGGCGTGATCGGGAAACTCGATGCGACCACCGGGGAGATCCAATGGCTGGTGCCGTATCGCCGTCAATCCATTTTCACGAGCGGTAGCTACTACAATCTGCGCTCGCCGCTCCGTTACTCGCCGATGGCCGCCGTCGGAGACTGCGTGGTATGCATGCCGACCGATGGCGGAGAGCTGATCGCAATCCGCGTGTCGGACGGCCACATCAACTGGCAGAAGGAGTTGTCGTCGGAACGGTATTTCCTCGGAGCGCTCAAGC
>CAZDHT010000206.1:6121-10013 GCA_964505325.1 uncultured Planctomycetota bacterium
CATCGGCCGGCTCTTTCTCGCCGGCAAGCAGGTCAAGTGTCTGCGCGCGGACAGCGGGGCGGTGGTTTGGGCCTGGCCGCTACCCGAAGGCTCCACCGGCCTGGGCCAGGTCACGGACCGGGGCGCGATCGTGGCCTCCCACAAGGCGGTGTACGTGGTTGATGCCGTGTCGGGCGAGCTGTCCGGGTTCCTGCCGCTCTCGCTGTCGGCAACCGAGGCGGCCAACGTTGTTTCGGACGGACAGTCCGTGGGTCTGCTCTCGAGAAACTCGGCGAGCGTGGTGGGCGGCAAGGCGCAGACCCGCAAGCTGCTGGCCAAAGCGCTCCGCGATGCCCCGGGCGATCCGTGGGTGATGGCGGCCTGGGCCAGACTGCTGCGAGGCGAAGGGAAGGGCCCGGAGGCGTTGGAGCGACTTGCGGAAGCCGCCCGGATCGCGAAGCAGAAGCGGGACACCGCGCAACTGGCCGCGTCGCTCGAACGCGAGGTGATTCAACTTCATCACGAGCTGTACCTGGCGGACTGGAAGGCCGGGCGCCGCATCGAGGCGTTTCTGCACATGCGCCGCGCACTTCGCTCGCCCAGCCGGACGCCGTACGAGTGCAAGCTCGGATACCGCCGCGAGCCCGCCAGAGGCGCGGCGGCGCCCCACACGCTGGTGATGGCTTCGGGCGACAGGGTGCGGGGCAGGCTCGTGCGGATTGAGTCGGGCACACTCACGTTTGTCGTTGGGAACACGCCGTGGCGGATTGCCGCTGCCGGCGTGCACCGGGTAGTCGTGGGCGGCACGTCTGCCGCCGGCCGCGGCGAGCCGCCCCTCGGCGGGTACGTCGTGCTGTCAAACGGCGACCGCATCAGCGGCACGGTGATTTTGCTGAAGGAATCCGTGCTTCGCCTGGCGGCCGGGTTCGGAGAGTTGCAGTTGAGTCTGCCCAAGATCGCGGCGATCGCGTTCGGCGGCAAGCCCCAGAGCTTGACCGGCGAGGGCGTGTACGTCAGGACGCGAGGCGGGGACGAACTCAGCGGCTACATCCGCGCATTCGACGGCACCGAGTTCATCCTGGACATTCCGTTCTGCGGCAAGCACCGCGTCCGGGCGGAGAACATCTACACCATTTCCAACTGCCGCAGGATGCCGCGCGAGTCAAGAGGACCCGGCGACTCCGACGGCAGGGTCCGGGCACGCCCATCGTGGTAGTGGAGACCGGAGCATGAGCAGCGACCCGGATCCGGCCAGGCTCGTGCCGATCAAGATGGTTGTGATGGACGTTGACGGCGTGATGACGGACGGGGCCATCGTGTTCGCCGCCGACGGCAGCGAGTTGAAGGTCTTCAACGTCAAGGACGGGTCGGGCATCAAGTACCTGATGCGGAGCGGCGTTCGGACGGCGATTCTGTCGGCACGGGAGAGCGCCCCCGTGCAGCATCGGGCCGAGAACCTCGGGATGGACTACTGCATCACGACGGCGCTTCAGAAGCTGCCCGCCTACCGCAAGCTGCTCGAAGAGGCGGGCCTGTCCGATTCCGAGGTCTGTTACGTGGGTGACGACCTGCCCGACATCCCGCCGATGCGCGTCGCCGGTTTTCCCGTCGCCGTGGCCGACGCCGTCGACGAGGTCAAGGAGTACGCAGCGTACGTAACCCGCGCCCCCGGGGGCCGCGGAGCAGTTCGGGAAGTGGCGGAGCTTATCTTGAAGGCGCAGGGCAAATGGGACAAGCTGATGGAGCGCTACGTGTCGTGATTGCGCGCGGCTGGGTGCTCGCGGCCATCCTGCTGTCCGGCGCCGCGGCCCGCGCGGACGACGTCGTCTTCCGCGACATCGTGTGGCCGCGGCACGACCGGCAGACCGGCTTCCTCGAGTGGGAGTTGCGCGCCGACACCGCCCGGCCCAAGCCCAAGAACCAGTACGCGTTGTTCCGCCTCGAACTCAACACGTACAACCTCGTCACCGAGAAGGGCAAGCGACGGAGCAAAAAAGAGATGCACCTCACCGCGGAACGCGGGACGTACCAGCACGGCTTGGACAGCTCTGCCGCCCGGCTCGCCGGGGACGTCCGCGGCAAGCTGTACGGCAGCGATCCCCTCGACTTCACCACCGATGATGCGACCGTGACCTCGACCTGGAATCCAAAGGAGGACGTGAAAACCCGCACCATCACCACCGAGTCCGATGTGTCCGTGGTCGGCCCGACCCGAAAACTCACCGGGAAGGGCATGAAGGTGGAGGAGGAGACGAGCGAGAAGGCCGGCAAGACGACGAAGCGAAAGTCGCTCCTCACCCTGCACAAGAACGTCCTAATGGAAATCTGGGGCGATGCGGAGGGCGGGCTGTTCCCCGAAATCTCCGGGCCGCGCGAGAAACCGGCTCCCGGCGCCGAGCCGGAGCGCACCCGGATCACCTGCGACGGCCCGCTGGACTACAACAGGACAGAGGGGCGGGCGGATTTCCACAACAGCGTGGTCCTCACCCAGGGCACCACGAACATGAAGTGCAGGACCCTCATGCTAGACTTCGAGGAGACAACGCCCCAGGAAACGGCGGAGATGAAGCTGAAGCACATGCGGGCGGAGAAAGACGTGGTCCTCACCACTGGCGATCAGACGTTCGTCGGAGACCGGTTTCAGTGGGATCAGCACACACAGATCGGCGCACTCGTTGGCCGGCCCGTCCGGATGACCGCGCCCGACGCCGCTGCCACGTCCAAGCGGATCGAGTTCCATCAGAAAGAGCAGCTCATCAAATACATCGGCGATGCCGAAGTCCACATTATCCTCAAAGCGGAATGAAGACCGCGCTCTTCGATTACGAACTGCCGAAGAAGTTCATCGCTCAACACCCCGCAAAGAAGCGCGACCAATCGCGGCTGATGGTGCTTCACCGGGCGACCGGTCGGACCGAGCACCGTCTCTTCCGGCACCTGCCTGCGTACCTTGGGCCCGGTGACGTTCTGGTAGTCAACGACACGCGCGTCGTCCGGGCGCGGCTGTACGGTCGGCGAGCGACGGGCGGCACGGTCGAGGCGCTGCTCGTGCGCGCGTCGGCGGGGCAGGGCAGGGCGACCGGCGGCGGCGAGGTCTGGGAGGCGATGCTCAACGCCCGCGGCCGCCTGCGCGACGGCGAGACGATTGCGTTCGCCGACGACCTGTCCGCCACCCTGCTCGGACGCGATGAGAAGGGCACGTCACTGCTCGAGCTTCACTGCCGCGGAGAGGTGCGGGCCGTTCTCGACCGGATCGGCCGGGCGCCCCTCCCGCCGTACATCAAGCGACCCAGGCGGGATGATCCGCACGCCGACGAGGACGTCGAGCGCTACCAGACCGTGTACGCGCGGGAGCCGGGCGCGGTAGCGGCGCCCACGGCCGGGCTGCACTTCTCCCCCGAACTGCTCGCGGCGGTCCGGACCACGGGCTGCGCCACGGCGGCGGTGACCCTGCACGTCGGCCCCGGCACGTTCAAGCCGGTGACGGCCGAACATATCGAGCAGCATGCGGTCGATCCGGAATACTACGTCTGTTCGCAGGACACCGCCGATGCCGTGAATCGCGCGGAGCGCGTCATTGCCGTGGGCACTACCACTTGCCGCGTACTGGAAACGCTCGCAAGAGGGCAGACAGGAATGTCTGCCCCACCAGGCCGGGTGTCTGTTCCACCGAAGAAAATCACGAGCGGCGAAGGATGGACCGATCTGTTCATCCATCCGCCTTACGAGTTCAAGGTCGTCGACTGCCTGCTGACGAACTTCCACCTCCCCAGGAGTTCACTCCTGATGCTGGTCAGCGCGTTAGCGGGGCGCGAACGAATCCTCGCCGCGTATGAAGAGGCCAAGCGGCAGCAATACCGCTTCTACAGTTACGGCGACGCGATGCTGATTCTCTGAGCGTGGGCGCATCGGC
>CAZDHT010000207.1:0-536 GCA_964505325.1 uncultured Planctomycetota bacterium
ATCAAGCTCGGCGCCGACGGCGGTATCCGCCTGGGCCTCTATCCCGGCCGATTCAAGGACGAGGTAAACTTCACCTATCCCCGTCCGATCTACATGGGCGTCGCCCGCACGCATTACCTGACGTTCCTGTTCTACGACAAGAAGAAACCGGGGGAGCTGCGCGACTTCTTCATCGGCACGCAACGGCCGCTTCAGGCCTGGGCGCCCGGCCGCTATTACCTCCGCGACACGCACTGCTTCGGCTACGCCGCCGAAAGCGACCCCGAACTCTACGACAAGGAGACGTGGAAGACCTGCCAGAAGTACGACGAGACGCTCCACCACAGCATCAACGCGATTACCGCGAAGCTCGACGGCCACACCTACACCGTCACGCGCGACAGCTACGGCTTCTTCGCCTGGGGCGATACGTTTCACTGGGCGTGGAACAAGAACACCCCGCACGACAAGAACATCTCCTGGGCGGGGAACTACTACGACTTCCCCAACGCGGCCCTGCTCCAGTTCCTCCGCACCGACGAGAAGAAGTTCCGCGA
>CAZDHT010000207.1:546-1745 GCA_964505325.1 uncultured Planctomycetota bacterium
TGTTCACCTGCCACTACCATCCGCGGAAGCAGCTCATCGGCGCCTGCCGCTACTGCCCGCCGCGCAACCACGTCGGCGTCGACAACGGCACGCCGTACGTGTCCAATGAATACAACCACAACAAGAGCCAGTGCGTGTTTGCCCATTACTACCTGACCGGCGACCTGCGGACGCTGGACAACATCAAGCTGATGATGAACAACGGCTACGCGAACCGCGCCGCCGACCGCGGCTGGGCGTGGCGCGGGATCGGCGCCCAGCTTGCACTGCTCTGGCAGAGCTACGAACTGACCCTCGACGAGAAGTACAGGACGCGCGCCGCCGGCATGGCCAAACGCGCCTGGTCCGGCCGCGCCCGGAGCCAGAGCTTCTACGGCATCGCGCTCGAGGGGGTGGTCTACTACCACTGGATGACCGGCGACCCCGCCGCGAAGGCCGGCCTGCTCAAGATGATCGGCGACCGGCGCGACGGCGGCCCGACCAAGGCGCTCGGCCTCGCCTACGCGTATTATCTCACCGGCGAGGACAGCTATCGGCAAGGAGCCCTGAAAGCGCTCGGCCGCCCCAAGTACACCCCGCGGCCGAAGAACTTCGGCATGCTGTACCGCAACGCCCCGTTCGCGTGGTACTACGTGTCGAACATCAAGAACAAGAGACCGGCTGTCAAAGAAGAGGAGTGATCCGTGCCCAAGCACGCGTTTGAACACCGCGGTGTGATGCTCGACCTGGCGCGGTTGACCGAGCGCCACGACTACTACCGCTCGCTCCTGCCGCAACTGAAGGCGTGGGGCTACAACCTGCTGCATCTGCACTTCACCGACGACCAGGGCTGCGCGCTCAAGTTCCCGTCGCATCCCGAGCTCGCCACGCCGCACGCTTACTCGCCCGGCGAGATGCGCGACTTCTGCACCGAGGCGCGACGCCACGGGCTCGAGGTCGTGCCCGAGATCGAATGCTGGGGCCACACCGACTTCATCACGCGGCTCAAGAAGTACCGCCACCTGCGCGAGATTGACCAGGGCCCCGGCAGGTTCAGCGGGATGTGCGTGTTCGAGCCCGAAGCGAAGGGGATCCTCGAAGACCTGCTTCGTGACACAATGGAGGTCTTCGAGCCGCGTCTCATTCACGCCGGGCTCGACGAGGTGAACTTCGGGCACCACCCCACGTCGAGGAAGCTCCTCAAGCGGAAGAAGGCGAAC
>CAZDHT010000207.1:1755-5898 GCA_964505325.1 uncultured Planctomycetota bacterium
ACCGCCTCTTCGCCGAGCACATTCAGTGGTGCCACAAGGTCGTCACCGGCCTCGGCGCCCGCATGGCGATGTGGGGCGATCACCTCCTGCCCGACCACGATGCGGAGGGCGTGGTGGCCGACGGCACGCCGGCCGACACGGTCATCTTCGACTGGCACTACAGCCACGACTACGAGCCGAGCTCGATGGACTTCTTCATCGACCGCGGGTTCGAGGTTTACGGGGCGCCCGCGATCCAGCGATACCGGAACCGAATCCTGTCGAGCTGGGAGAACTTCGCCAACCTGCGCCGGTTCTCGGGCTATGCGCTCCAGCGCCGCGCCAGGCGGCGCGGCAAGGGCTTCGTCAGCGGCATGGTCGTGACCGTGTGGTGTCCGTACCGCTATGTGCCGGGGACCATCGAGTACCCGCTCGCCGTTGCCGCGCGCCTCTTCGCATTCGAGGACCCGGAGCCGCAGGATTTCGCCGAGGCGTTCGCCGCGGAGATGTGGGGCCTGCGTGGCAAGGCCGCCCGCGAGGTCGGCCGCACCGTCGACGCGCTCTACCACGCGGCGCCGGCCATCGAGGAGTACGACCGGATTCTCTTCGGGCGCCACCTGCGGCGGCCGGCCGATGCGTTCTCGCGCGCCGACGTACAGTTCTGCCGCGAACTGCTTCCAGTGGTCCACGACGCGCGGCGCGTGCTGTCCGACGCCGCCGGACGCGCGAAACGGAACGCCGGCCGGCTGCGCGACCTGGCCGTGGCCGCGGACCTCCTCCAGACGCTCTACGCGTTCGGCGCCAGCGGACGCCGGCTCGAGCCGAACTGGAAGCGGGTGTGCGCCTCCATGCGGGCGGCGTGGAAGCGGACCCGCTACTGCGACGGACCCGACTACACGCGGGCGTCGGGCGCGACCCCGCGGGCGCGCGGCGACTACGATGCCATCATGCGCCACCTCAACCGGCTGGCAACGTGAGGCGCCCTATGCAGCGAACGGCCACTATCGAATCTTCCATCGGCCGGATCGGAGTCACGGCGAAGGGGCGCGGCATTGTCGAGATCCGGTTGCGCGCGCGGAAGAAGATCCCGGTGCCTCGTTCGCGCGACCGCGGCGCCGGACACCTGCGGCGCGCGTGTGGCCAACTTCGCGAGTACTTCGCGGGCAAGCGGAAGCGCTTTAGTCTGCCGCTCGACCTCTCGTCGGGCACGCTATTCCAGCGGAGAGTCTGGCGCGCCTGCGCCCGCATCCCGCACGGCGAGACGCGCTCCTACGCCGAGCTGGCCGAGCTGGTCGGGTGCCCGCACGGGGCGCGCGCCGTGGGGCAGGTGATGGGCTCGAATCCCGTTCCAATCGTGGTGCCGTGTCACCGGGTGATCCGGTCGGACGGTTCCCTGGGCGGATTCGGCTCGGGCCTGCCGGTCAAGAGAAAACTGCTTCGAATCGAAGGGGTGCTCTAGCGGCTCCTGAGTCGTAAGCCCTTCCCGTGTATGAACCTATAATCAGGATTGTGATGGCGATTACGACGGAAACGCCGCTAGTCTTCCGGCTCCTTCTTGGGCGGAGGGACGATAACGTTGACCGCGTCGTCGAACGGCGTCCCGTCGAAGTAGCGCTTGAGAAGCTCCTCCACCTTCTCGTCGAGAAGGCGGGCGGTGGCGTATTTCTCACCGATCTTGGTGATCGCATCGGTCAAGCCACGCGGAGGCACCCCCAGCCGGATGCCGTTGCTGTAGCATTTCTGCAGGAACTCCCGCTGGAACGCGAGTGACGGAGAGACCTTGCTGATCACGCCGTACATCTGTCTGATGTACGCCGGGTTCTCCCCGCGATTGACCTCGTCGAGCGCCCAGCCGATGAAGTCCCGGCGCCGCTTGCCGACCAGACCATTGTCCGACACTTCGGCCGCCAGCTTGAGAATCGGAACCGGCGACGCATACCGCGACGCGTTGTTAAGCAGCGATTCGAGGAAGAATGCTTTGTCCGCTGGGGGGTAGCTGGACTCCAGGATCTCCTTCAGCGCGGTCCGGAGGTCGAGGAGCTTCGCGCCGCGGATCAGCGCGTCGAGCGCCGCCCCGAAGTACCGGAGCTGCTCCGCTTGCTTCAGGCGGCGGCCGCTCGTCAATAGCTCCTTGGCGAGGACCTCCGCCGGCTTGACGTCGAGCAAGTACGCCCGTCGCAGGTAGACCAACGCGAAGTCGAGGGCCACCTTGTCTTTCGCCTTGATCTCTTTGCCCTTGAGGCGCGTGCGGAGCTCGATCGCCAAGCGGCGTTCTGCGGTGGTCGCGCCCGGCGTGGCGCCCAACAGCGCTCCATCCGCCAGAACGACGCTCAGGAAAGCCGCCGCAAACACGAATCCCTTGACGGCGCCGATTCGCCTCATCGTGCGTTCCTCCCATCCGGGCCCGGTCGGCCCGGCAGACTTACCAGTTCTTCCGCCTTCCTTTCCGCCTGCCGTCGTTGGGCTTCCGGCCGTGGCAGGCCTTCTTGCTCCGCCAGTTCAGCCGGTCTCTTCTGCGATCTTTCGCCATGCGTGGTTCCTCTCGTATAGTATACCGCCCGGCGCGGTATGTTCCTTCAGTCCACTGTACGTCGAGGACAGGGTAAGCGATACAGTCGGGGATGTCAAGGAACAAGCCGATGCATGTTTCCGGGGGCGCAAATTCAATGTCCCACGTGGGACATTTGATTTGCGCCGTCCGAAAGGACCACGCGGACCTCTCGCTCTGCGCTGCAATTTCCACGGGGACGATCCTCCTGTATAATGCCCGCCGGTAACTCGAGGTGACGGCAGGATGAACGTCGAAGAGCTCTTCCGCCAGGTCGGCGTGGATAGAGACCGATACGACGATCTCCACATCACCCGCATGCTCCATGCGTTCGTGGCCGTGTCGAACGGCGAGGTCGTCGAGGTTACGGAGCCGCTCCTCGAGTACTGCCCGTTGGTCTCCGTTCTGTACCGCCAGTGGGACGAGCTGAAGGACCGTGCGGCCCGGAAGAAGCTGATCGCCGAGATGACGGGCGAGAAGATCGCGCAGTTCGGCCATTTCACCGAGCGGCGCGAACTCGAACGGGGTCGCATCGCCGTCCCGTACGGCGCGTCCGAGATGATGATGTTCGCCATGCGCCGGGGCGCCGTCGACTGCGCGGTGACCGTCTGCGACGGGGCGGGCACGGTGATCGCGGACCGTCCGGAGCTCGTCCAGGGCATCGGGGCGCGGATGAACGGGCTGTTCTACACCTCTCGTATTCCCGCGACGATCAAGCGGCTCGAAGGGCACGGCTGCCACGTCGTGTTCCCCGACACGGCCGCCATCGATCAGGCCGCCGGGACCCGGAGCGCGGCGGAGTTGGGCTACCGGAACATCGCGGTCACCGTCAACGGCTACCTCGGCGGCGGCCTGGCGGAGTTGGCGGACGTCGAACGGGAGCACGGTGTGTGCGTCACGTGCATCGTCGTCTGCACAACCGGCGCCCCCCGCGAGCGGGTCGAGGAAATCCGTGACCACGCCGACATGGTGTGGAGCTGCGCCTCGGCGAGCGTACGCGAAGTCGTGGGCAGGGCATCGGCCATTCAGGTCTCCACAGCAATACCCGTATTTGCAGTGACGGAAAAGGGCGTCAAGTTCCTTGCCTCCTACTGCTCCGAGCCGGATGTCTTCGAGCAATTGGACCTAACGAAGCAATACCTCATCGCCGGGAACTGCGACGGCACGCCCGTACGGATGGGCGGAATGAACACGTTCATCACCGAATCCGAACTCCCCGTTCGCAGCAGAAGGGAGCCGCGGCCTTTGACCGAGTAGTCAGGCCTCGTCGCCGGGCTGCGGCAGTTCGGGCGTGTAGAACAGGTGCCCGGGGCAGCGGCAGTCCGAGGCCCCAAAGCCGGGCACGACCAGCTCGAACATCTCGCCGAGTTCCGCCGCCAGCTTGCACTCCTGCCGCTTTGGGCCCGGCGCGACCACCGCTCCGATCATTTCGGCCCGGCTCGATAGATAATCGATATGCCAGCGCAGCGGTTTCTTCTTGCGAGCGTGCCGTTCCAGGCGCTTCTCCAGGTTCCGCTGGGCGCTCCCCACGTACAGATAGACCCCCGCCTCGAACCGGAACCGCCCCAGCCGACCCACGCGGATCACCCGCGCCCGCGCCAACCGAAACACCGCGA
>CAZDHT010000207.1:5998-9964 GCA_964505325.1 uncultured Planctomycetota bacterium
CCGCCCTGCCCGGTCGCGGGCGCCCAACAAGGTGTCTAGCACCTTGACTGGCACCTTGACCACACTGAGTGCTCTTGGTGGAGCAGTGAACGCCGCCATCTGCTCCGGTCTCCCTCCTGCGGACCTCTTCCGGCCCGGTGGCGATCTTAGGCCAGCCGCCTTGTCTTTGTCAAGCGTCTGAGAGCAGGCGACGCCGTTCGTGTTAGCTTGAGCCGTGGCTCGTATTGTGTTGAAGCGGCGCGCGGTCGGGCATATAATTGCGCCCGCCCATGAGTGAGACGCCGCCAAAGCCCCTCATCGTTCAGAGCGACCGGACGATCCTGCTGACGGTCGACAGCCCGCTCTACGCGGAGGCGCGGGACGCACTGGCGTCCTTCGCCGAGCTTCAGAAGTCGCCCGAGCACATCCACACCTACCGCCTGACGCCGCTGTCGCTGTGGAACGCGGCGGCGGCGGGACACTCCGCCGGCGAGGTCATCGAGGCGCTCGAGCAATACTCGCGCTATGAGGTCCCGCAGAACATCCTGGTCGAGGTGCGCGATCACATCGCGCGCTACGGCAAGCTGAAGTTGGTAAAGCGCGGCGGGCAGCTTGTCCTCACGTCCGAGAGCAGCCAACTCATCGCGGAGATCTGGCGGAACCAGACCGTCCGGCCGAAGCTCCGCCGCCTGATCGACGACCGGAACGTCGAGGTGGTGCCGATCCTGCGCGGCCACGTGAAGCAGGCGCTCATCAAGATCGGCTTCCCGGTCGAGGATCTCGCCGGCTACGTCAGCGGCGAGCACCTGGACATCTCGTTGAGGGCCACGACGCTGGAGGGCGAACCGTTCGAGCCGCGCCGCTACCAGACCGACGCGGCGGAGATCTTCCACGCCGGCGGCACGGAACGCGGCGGCTCCGGCGTGATCTGCCTGCCCTGCGGCGCGGGAAAGACCATCGTCGGGATGTGCGCCATGGCGAAGCTCCGGACGCACACCATCATCCTGTGCACCAACATCACGGCGGTCCGGCAATGGATGCGCGAGCTGGTCGACAAGACCTCGCTCACCGAGGACGACATCGGCGAGTACAGCGGCGAGGTGAAAGACCTGAAGCCGGTGACGGTGACGACCTATCAAATCCTCACCTGGCGGAGGAAGAAGGGCGGCCCGTTCCCGCACTTCGAGATCTTCAACGCGGCGAACTGGGGGCTGATCATTTACGACGAGGTGCACCTGCTGCCGGCCCCGGTGTTCCGAATCACCGCCGAGATTCAGACCCGGCGCCGGCTGGGCCTGACCGCCACCCTCATCCGCGAGGACGGTCGCGAGGACGATGTGTTCAGCCTCATCGGCCCGAAGAAATACGACGTGCCGTGGAAAGTGCTCGAAAAGCAGGGTTGGATCGCCGCCGCCCGGTGCACCGAGGTGCGCGTCGACATGCCGGACGAACTGCGGCTGGAATACGCGCTGGCGCCGTTGAGGTCGCAAATTCGGATCGCCGCCGAGAACCCGGCGAAGTTCCCGCTGGTGAAGCGATTGATCGGGCGGCACCGTGACGCCTTGGTGCTGGTCATCGGCCAGTATCTCTCGCAGCTCCACGCCATCAGCGAGGAGCTCGGCGCCCCGATCATCACCGGCAAGACCCCGAACAAAGAACGCGAGCGGCTGTACGAGGAGTTCCGGAGGGGGAAGATCCGGCTGCTGATCGTGTCGAAGGTGGGGAACTTCGCGGTGGATCTGCCCGACGCGAACGTGGCGATCCAGGTGTCGGGCACGTTTGGCTCGCGGCAGGAGGAGGCCCAGCGGCTGGGGCGGATATTGCGGCCGAAGTCCGACGGCACGACGGCCCGGTTCTACGCCATCGTGACCCGCGACACCAAGGACCAGGACTTCGCCGCCAACCGCCAGCTCTTCCTCACCGAGCAGGGCTACTCGTATGAAATCCGGAATGCGGATGAAGTCTAATTCACCACGGATGAACACGGATAAGCATGGCTGCGCCTGAAGCGGGTTCTCATCGGTGTGCATCTGTGTCCGTCTGTGGCTACTTGATTGGGAAGAGCCAATGGACAAGCGGCCGAATATCGTGATCTTCAACCCGGACCAGTGGCGCGGCGATGTGCTGGGCCACGTGGGCAATCCCGCGGCCGTGACGCCGAATCTCGACCGCGTCGCCCGGACGGACGGCGTGTCGTTCCGCCACGCGTTCTGCCAGAACCCGGTCTGCACGCCGAGCCGGTGCTGTTTCATGAGCGGCTGGTACACCCACGTCCGCGGGCACCGGACGATGTTCCACATGATGCACGAGGATGAGCCGGTCCTGCTGAAGACGCTGAAGGACAACGGCTACTTCGTCTGGTGGGGCGGAAAGAACGACCTAACGCCCGGCCAGAAGCCCGTCGACGACTACTGCACCGTGCGGCACAAGATCACCCGCAAGACCCAGCCCGCACACGGCGACCCGAAGGACTGGCGCGGCGGACCCGACAGCGATACCTACTACTCCTTCTACGTCGGCAAGCTCGATGTCCCCGAGGGCGAGGAGGTCCGCCTCGACCACGATTGGGGGCACATCCTCGGCGCCGTCGACGTGATCAAGACCGGCCTGCCCGAGCCGTTCTGCCTCTACCTCCCCATCGGCTTCCCCCACCCGGCGTACGGCGTCGAGGACCCGTGGTACAGCATGATCGACCGGGACAAGGTGCCGCCGCGCATCCCGGCGCCCGAAGGTTGGGTCGACAAGCCAAGCATGCTCGAGGGCATCTGGACGCGCCAGCGAATGCAGACCTGGACTGAGGAGCGCTGGACCGAACTGCGCGCCACGTACTACGGAATGTGCGCCCGCGTCGACCATCAGTTCGGACTGGTGATGGACGCGCTCAGGGAGGCCGGGCTCTACGACGACACCGCGGTGTTCATGTTCAGCGACCACGGCGACTTCACCGGCGACTACGGGATCGTCGAGAAGAACCAGAACACGTTTGAGGACTGCCTCTCGCGGGTGCCGTTTGTGATCAAGCCGCCGAAGTCCGTGCCGGTGGTGCCGGGCGTCTGCGACGCGCTAGTCGAGCTGATCGATTTTCCGGCGACGGTCGAGGAGTTGACCGGGATCCAGCCCGGCCATACGCATTTCGGGCGGTCGCTGCTGCCGCTTGTGCGCGGCGAGACGGACGAACACCGCGACGCCGTCTTCTGCGAGGGCGGCCGGCTCCACGGCGAGACGCACTGCATGGAACTCGAAAGCACCAGTTCGCAAGAGCCGACCGGGTTTTACTGGCCGCGCGTCAATCTTCAATCGAGCGAAGGACCCGAGCACACCAAGGCCGTGATGTGCCGGACCAGGAACTACAAGTACGTCCGGCGCCTGTACGAGAAAGATGAACTGTACGACCTGCGAAGCGATCCGCACGAGCTGCAAAACCGAATTGACGACCCGGCGCTGGCGGGCGTGCTCGCCGCGCTGAAGGAGCGGCTCCTGACGTTTTACCTGGAGACCGGGGACGTTGTGCCGCACGAGACGGACCAGCGTTAGCCGAGGCGGAGGCCGGAATGCGCGGCAGTGTTATAAGTGCTTGCTCAGCAAGAGATTCCGTTCTTACAGTGTGCCTGTCACCTTTAGGGGGCGTAACTGCTTGGGGAGTAAGGAGTTCTGGAGTCGCTGGTTATTTTGGCGTAAGTCTTGTGCATGTGAGAAGTTGGGGCGGTAGTGGCAGTCTTCCCAGGCGGCTCGGGCGCCGTTCAGAAGGAGTTCCTCGGTGAAGCTGGATCAGCTTCTTGGGAGCCTGACAATCGATCAGTTGCAGGACCTTTCGGCGATTTGGGCGCCGGAGGAGCGGATCTCGAACTCGAAGCTGGCGCTCTTCCGCGTTCTCCGCGAGCGGATGACGCGTCCGGATCGGGCGCAGCATTGCCTGGACATTGCCGACGCGCCGGGCCGGGGCATTGTCCGCAAGCTGCTCCGGTCTGAGAAGGTATCGCAGTCGGT
>CAZDHT010000208.1:0-1618 GCA_964505325.1 uncultured Planctomycetota bacterium
GCGCGCTGAGGAAAGCGCTGGACGCCAATTCCACCAAGATCGCCGGGCTGAAGGAGTTCCAGCGGGTCAGCGCGATCACCGGCGGCAACGAGGTCCTCCTCGTCCACTACGCGCACGCATCGCTCATGCGGACGCTGCAGCTGTTCATGCCCGCCGAGGTAAGGAATCTCCTGGAGGGCCCGGAGTTCGGGCTGGCGAACGTCCGGTCTGTCTCGGCCTCGGTCGCGCCCGACGGCAAGGGCTTTCGGGCGTCGCTGTTCATCTATTCGCCGGGCGAGCGGACCGGCCTGATGAAGCTGATGGCCGGCAAGCCGCTGCACCCCGCAATCCTCAAGCTGGCCCCCAGAGACGCCCAGTTCTTCTACGCCGCATCCGCCGACTTCGGCGGGCTGTGGGACTTCGTCGTTTCGCAGGCGGCCAAGACGCCCGTCGAGCGGCGCGACGTAGAGAACGAGCTGGCAAAGGTCAACCAGGTGCTTGGGTTCGACCTGCGCAAGGATTTTGTCGACAGCCTCGGCGACGAGGTCGCAGTGTTCGAGCCGCCGCTCATCGCGGTAGTCAAGCTGAGGGACCCGGCGAAGTTCAAGGCCTGCCTGGCGTCGCTGCTGTCGGTGGCCGCAAAGAGCATCCCCGGGGTCGGCCCCCTGCGCAACCTGGAGCTCAAGCTCTCCACACTGGAGTACCAGAAGCACACCATCACGTACATCGATGGCACGGGCCTGCCGATGTTCATCCAGCCCTGCTACGCGATGGTCGGCGACTACGCCGTGTTCGCCACGTACCCGATGGCGCTCAAGGGGTACCTCACCGGGATGTCGGCCGGCGCCAGTCTGCTCGACAACGCGGACTTCAAGGCGGTTCGCGCAAAGATCGGCCCGGGCGCGTCCGTGATCTACTACGCGGACTCGAAGGCGTTCATCGGCCAGGTGTACCGTCTCTCCCCGTGGGTGGCCGGGCTGCTGAAGGCGGTGCCGCCGGAGTTCCAGCCGCTCTGCCCCGACCCGGCCAAGCTCCCGCCGTCGAACGTCATCACACGGCACCTGTTCGGCTGCACCGCCGGGTGCCGGCCGCTCCCGGACGGCATGCTGTGGGAGTCCTATTCGCCCATCGGCCTGCCGACCCCGCCCGTGATGAGGGAGGCCGGGGGGATCGCCACCACCGCCATCCTCGCCGGCATGCTCCTGCCCGCGCTCGGCAGGGCCCGCGATGAGGCTCGAAAGGTCAGGAGCGCCAGCAATATGAAGCAGATCGGACAAGCGGCCAACCTGTGGTTGGTGAAGTTCGGTGACAACACCACCTATCCACCATCCCTGAAAGCGCTGATGGACAAGAAGATCATCGAAGAACCGCGGGTGTTCATCCATCCGTCCAGTTCCCGAAAGCCAAGGAAAGGGGAGTTCTATTCCGATTACGACAGCATTCTGGACATGGTCGGCCGCCAGCTGACGGAAGCCGAAGCGCCCATGAGCCTGCCGCTGGCGTGGGAGAAGCGGAACTTCTCCGGCGACGGGCGCAACGTGGTGTTCTTCGACAGCCACGTGGAGTTCATGCCCGAGCCTCGCTTCCGCCTCCTGCTGATCCGCGTCAACAAGTTCGTCGACGACATCAAGAAGGGGAA
>CAZDHT010000208.1:1718-3047 GCA_964505325.1 uncultured Planctomycetota bacterium
AGCTCGTCGACCATCTGGAGCGCCTGGCGCTGCACCTTCATCCGCAGCGAGGCGAACGTCTCCTCCGAGCCGAACGCCGCGCCCGAGTACAGGAACGTCGTGGCGCCCGCGTCGGCCAGGCCGACCACGCCCCGCGGTCCGAACCCGCCCGTCGTGGACCAACGCGGCATATAGGCGTCGATGTCCAGCATCCACATCTGGAGCGGGACGAAGGCCGGCGCCCGCGTCGACACCGGGATCGAGCCGCTGTTGGTACATGACATGAGCTGCCGGCCCTTCGCGTGCAGCTTCGGGATCCAGTCGAACTCCCACGTGATCCCTGACGTGCCCGCGATGTACAGGTCGATGAACTCGTTCAGGTCGCTCTTGATGTCGTGGCCGTAGGTCCACGTCGTGCCGAGCGTGTAGTCGAACGTGACCGGCTTTGTCGACTTGCGGTCGTAGGTCCCTTCCCACAGCCGGCGGAAGTAGCGGTGGTTCTCGTTGTCCTCCAGGAACCGCACCTCCTCGGTGTCCCACGGGAAGTAGCGGAACCGCTGCTTGTGGTTGAGGAACATGTCGAACCGCGTCTTCGTCCAGCCCTTCTTCTTGAAGTGCTCGACCATCTGCTTCCCGACGGCGCGCCACTCGGCCTCGTAGCCGGGCTGGCCGTACTTGAGGAAGTCGGCCGGCCAGCACAGGTTCAGCGGCAAGTAGAACCGTTTGACCGGGACCGCGCCGCGGCGGGTGCCCTTGAACGCGCTGCCGTCGAAGTACGGGCCCCAGTGCGCGTCCCAGTCCCGCCAGCTCGCCACCCGCTTCTTCGGCCCCTCGCCGTCGAGCGGCGGGGCGAACGTCGGCGGCACGTAGCCCGAATGCCCGTAGGGCAGGTAGTGGAAGAACATCCGGTGGTCGTGGGCCGTGCGGAAAACGCCGCGCTCGCAGCGCAGGTTTTTTGCCGTGGTCAGCCGGTCCGGGTCGTCCCGCAACTCCTGCCAGCCGCGCGAGATGACCGTCGCGTAATTGTTCATCGACACGTCGAGGCAGCAGTCGACCGGGATGTGGGCCTTGCTGACGGCCAGCTCGACGGGGACCTGGGTCGTCTCGCCGTCGACGCGGACGGTCACGCCGCCCGCGTACTCGCCCGGCTTCGCGTGGGCGGGCACGAACAGGTCGACCCAGAAGCCGACGTACTTCTGGCCGCGGACGCGGTTCTGCACCCGGAGGTCGGGCGTCGATCCGCCCACAATCCGCTGCGGTACGCAGACCTCGGGGTACCACACGCCGTCGTAGGGCTGGTACCACTCGACGAACACGTCGTACTGCCCGGGCGACAGACGGGCCTTGCCC
>CAZDHT010000208.1:3147-9884 GCA_964505325.1 uncultured Planctomycetota bacterium
TGAGCGCGCCGGCCCTCACCGTGACCGTCGCGCCCCGCTTCACCGGCCCGACGAGCAGTTGGAAGCTCGCGAACTCATTGCGGGCCGAGGCCAGCCGCACCGGCGGCGCCAGCGGCCGCTGCCCGTTGCCGTCGATCGCCGCACCCGTCTGCGGGCTGAGGCGTACGAACTCGTCACACCACACCACGTCGACACTCATACGAACGCTCCTTTACTGTGGTCGAGCAAACAAGGCACATCTTAGCGTCTCATCGCGCCCGGCGCAAGCGCGGCCGGACTACATTACTTACCACGAAGAACACGAAGGTCAACAGGATCTGCGCTCGGCGCAGATTTCATGTATCATCCTGAAACACCAAATCTGCACCTAGCGCAAATTCCCCGCCGCCTGCCCAAACCACAATCCGAAATCCCCAATCCGCAATCCAGAGTCTGTGCCCAGCGCAGATTTCACCTCCCTGCTGCTTCGGCCCAGGTTGCAGTGGAATAGGTACAGGGATTCCTCTACCTATATAGACGCATGTCGCGGCCGTTTTGTTCACTCAGCGGTGTCGATTTGGGCCACTTTCTGGAGTTTTTTTCCCGGCGTCGAGAGCGACGAACGCGATCACGCCATCGGCCACCTCGAGGCGGGTATCGGAGAGGACGGCGAGCCACAACAGCGCGTCTCTGAACGGCAGCTCATCGATCAGCACCAGCGCGTGCTCTCCCGCTAGGCGGTCGGCGTCCACGCGGGACACGATCTTGACCGGGCGTAACAGCCGACCCAAGAAGCTCGTCATGTCGACTAACGGCATGCCCCCTCCGGGCCAACAGAAGCTGACCTTGTCGTCGAGCAAGCGGCGAAGCGGGGCCTGGTCGAACGCCGGCGGAGCCACCATGCTCCTGGCCCGCTCCAGCGGCGCCGCTGGGCCGACGTACAGCGCCCCGTGCGACACGCCGCAGGCCAGCCCGGCCTGTTCCGAGATGGCCTGAAGCACCGCGCCCAGCGTGAACTCGCCTTCCTCGATGGTAATGTTCTTCTCGTCATCCGGATGCGGCCGGTACAGGATGGTGCTCAGGTGCAAGTGGCTCGAGAGATGCATAGCGAGGTCGCACGCGTCGACCTTCCCACGGGCCATGGGCAGCTTGCGCCTGAGGACCGCATCTGCCCGGCGTGCGTCCTCAGAGGAACGCGGGACGCCGGTACACGACACGGCCAGGATCAGCAATAACGGCAGCACGCGGCGCATCATCCGGACCTCCTCACCCCCGCAGTGATCGGGCCGCCCGCTGCAGCCCGCCCGTAGATAGTATACCGCGCCGCCCCGCCACGGCTTGCGCTTCATATGGTCCGCGAGGGTGTGCAAGCGTGACGTGCGCGTGACCGGGCCGTCA
Source organism: uncultured Planctomycetota bacterium (assembly GCA_964505325.1). Taxonomy (GTDB): domain Bacteria; phylum Planctomycetota; class PUPC01; order PUPC01; family PUPC01; genus CAZDHT01. The sequence goes on from CAZDHT010000208.1 coordinate 4,525, forward strand.
ATCGTGTGATCTGCTTTGAGCGACCACTTGTAGTGTTTCGGCTCGACGTTGGGCCGCGGCTCGTGGTGACTGGCAGCCAATGACACGGATGTCGGGGCGGCTACGGCCAGTTCGCGGGCCGCTCGGAAGTGGCTCTCCGTATGGCACGGCCCCTTCGCTGGCCGCTCGGAAGTGGCTCTCCGTATGGCACGGCCCCTTCGCTGGAGGGCGCGACGAAGAACGGCAGCCATCTGCCGTTTCCACTATTCTAGAATACTAGCATTCTAGTATTCTAGAAAACTGGAAATGGGAGGCGGTTCCCACAGCCACTTCATAAACGATCTGATCCTAAGTCGAGTCACGACTCGTAGTGGCCGGGGCTGACGTCGGACGACGACTGAGGCGGCACCATAACCGATCACACACATCCCGCGAGGGTTGGACCTCCGTCGCAGACTGTCGTCGCAGGCTTGACTTGGCGCGGGGTTCCGGCTACCCTCCGGGCAGGCCGGACCGGCCCTCCCGGCCGCGATCTGAACGGGAGCTTGGCCCATGAACCGAATCATCCTCGCGTTACCTGTGCTCGTTCTGTGCGCCGGAAGCGCTCTCGCCGCGCCGGCCAGCTTCACGAAAAGGCCGGTCGCCACGCCCGAGGGCAATGGCGCCCGGATCGACTTCGCCGTCAGCGCGCCGACCGACGTCGCGGTGGTCGTCACGGACGCCAAGGGGAAGGTGGTCCGCCATCTTGCTGCAGGGGTCCTCGGGAAGAATGCCCCGGCGCCGCTCCAGCCCAGCTCGCTCGCCCAGTCGCTTGTGTGGGACGGGATGGACGACGACGGCAAGGCGGTTCCCGCCGGCAAGTACACCGTCCGCGTCGGCCTGGGCACGACGGCGAAGTTCGACCGCAACCTCGGGCACAACCGCCGCTGGCTCGGCAACATCCACGCCATGGCGGTGGGCAAGAAGGGCGAGGTGTACGTGCTGTGCTCCCGCGGCATCTGCGTGCTCGACCGCAATGGGAAGTACCTGCGCCAGATCGTCCCCGCGCCCGGCGACATGCCGATCGAGAAGCTGGACGGACTGGAGCCGGTCACGCTCAAGGACGGCACGGTCTACTTCCAGCGCGGCTACGGCCTGCCGGGCGGCATCGTCGGCTCGATGGCCATCACGCCCAGGGGCGAGCTGATCCTTCCCGGCCCCAGCCGCTACGCACGGAACATTACCATCATCGGTACGGACGGCTCGGTGCGGTCGGACGCGTTCGACAAGCGGCTCACCACCCACGCCGACGACGGCCGCCTCTACCTGGCCGCGTCGCCCGACGGCAAGGCGGTCTACATGGCCGGCGCCATGGCCGGCTACCGCGGCGACGACGCCCGCAAGCTCTCGTACCGGCAGGCGGTCTACAAGCTGTTGCTCGACAGCGACGGCCCGGCGGAAATCTTTACCGGCGACGACGAGAACCGCGGCGGCCCCAGCTTCTCGGTCAGCGAGCCAAAGGGGCTCGTGTGCGACGCCAAAGGCAACCTGTACGTCTGCAACTACCGCGGCGAGAACGTCGCCGTCTACAACCCGAGCGGCGGGGTGATCAAGAGCATCAAGGTCAAGTGGCCCCACCAGGCCGCCGTGCATCCAAAGACGGGGCAGGTCTACGTCCTCGCCGGGCTCCAGAAGGGCCGCTACAAGTACGGCTACAACTTCCCGGCGCGGATGCGGGCGGCGCGGCTCCACCGCTTCAGCAAGGAGGGGGTGGAAGAGCTGGTGATGGAGTTCCCGCCGCCGTGGATCAAGAAGCGGAAAGAGGGGACGTTCCCCGAGTTTGATCTCCGCATGGCCGTCGACTTCACCGGGACAAAGCCGGTCATCTGGGTCGGCGTGGCCTACCCCGGCGCAGAGTGGTCGAAGTGGAATCTGAAGCGGATCGTCGACGAGGGCGACAAGTTCGGCGAGGCGAAGGAGATGATGCCCAAGCCCGACGAACACCACTTCGGCGGCGGCGTGAACCACCTCTTCCTCGACAAGAAGAACGACATCATTTACCTGAACGGCGGCAACAAGCTGATGCGCTTCACCGGCGACGGGAAACGGATCATGCCCTCGGTGAAGGTGCTCGACCCGAAGACGAAGAACCGGTACAGCATCGCCGAGGCGGCGGCCGGCCCGGACGGCCTGCTCTACGCGACGGTGTGGAAGACGTGGGGCTACCGGAACGACTTCATCATCCGCTTCAACACGGAGGGGAAGCTGGTCCCATTCGCGGGCGGCGCCCACGAGATACCGATCCAACACGTGATGAAGGGCGGCGGCGGGCGGAGCAGCCGAGGCTTCACCGTCGGGCCGAAGGGCAACATCTACGTGATGCATTACGACCACAAGTTCGACAAGTCGAAGCTGCCCGCGTGGGACCGGAGCTGGGGGCTGCACACTGCGGTCGCCAAGTTCAGCCCGGACGGCAAGCTGCTCAACCCGCAGCTCATCGGGCATCTGCGCGCCGGGGCGCAGTGCGTGCGCGTCGACCGCGACGGCAACGTCTACGTCGGCGACAACGTGATGCCGCTCGGCGTGACGTTCCCGAAGGACTTCGTCGGTGTGCTGCCCGACCCGCTCGACCGGACCCGGCCGGCAATGACGGTGGCCGGGCGCTTCGACCCGCTGCTGCGGCACATGGGCAGCGTGTTCAAGTTCGGCCCGAAGGGCGGGGCGATGGCCGGCCTGCCCGCGGGAAAGGACGCCGCCAAGCCCAAACGGCCGGCCGGCGACGTGTGGAAGCCCGTGCCCGAGGTCGAGTGGTTCCTGTTCCACAATCACCGTGTGCGGATCCAGGGCGCGGAGTGGCAGTTCCACGGAATGAGCCCGGTGCCCGCGCAGTACCAGGGCGTAACGCACGTCGAGCGGTGCGTGTGCGTCGGCGGGCGGTTCGACCTCGACGAGTTCGGCCGCGTCTTCGTGCCCGACAGCAAGCGGCACCGGATCACCGTTCTCGACGGCGCGGGGAACGTGGTCACGCGGTTCGGGGTGCGCGACAACCAGGACTCGAACGGCCCGCACATCGGGTTGGCGGACCCCGGCTGGGTGGCGGCGGCGGCGGACCGCGCCTACATCGGCGACGGCGGCGCGGGCCGCATCGTCAAGGTCCGCCTCACCCACGCCGCCGAGGGAACCTGCACGATCACCCGGTGAGTTCAGGTGAGAGACGGGAGAAGCCCCATGAGCCGCAGTCTTCCGCGCACAACGTGCGCCCGATCCCTCCTGTTTGTCCTGTCCGTCCTATCGGCCGGTGCGCCCGGAGCCGACCTGCGGATCCCCTTGACGGTCACCGAGCCAAGCGGCACGCCGCGGCGGCGGGCGAGCGTTTCGTTCGGTGTGCCGTTCACGCCGGGCCAGGTGAAGGACGTGAAGATGCTCCGCCTGCTCGATCCGAAGGGCAAGGAGATGGTCGCGCAGTTTCGCCCGCTCGCCCGGTGGCATTCCGCAAGCTGGGCCGACCCGTCACAGAAGGACAACTCGCTCCGCTGGGTGCTGGTCGACTTCCTCGTGGACCTGAAATCCAACGAGACCAAGGTCTTCACGCTGACCGATGGCCGGACAGACGACTATGAGTCGCCCCTCCGGGTCGAGCAGACCGACGAGAAGATCGTGATCGACACCGGCGCAGCGCAGTTCGTGGTCAACCGCAAGCGCTTCAACCTGTTCGAGAGTGTGCGGCTCCGGATGTTCCGCCTCGAATGCATCAAGCCCGATAAGAATGCAGGCAGCGTTGTGGAAGATGCGTACGGCCGAAAGTACTTCTCCGCCGAGGACACCCAGGTGGTGAAGGTGGAGGAGGCCGGCCCGGTCCGCGTCTGCGTCGTGGCGAAAGGCGTGCACCGCGACCCGGAGCGCAAGGGCTACTCGCGCGGGATGTACGGCTACGAGATTCGGATGCACTTCTACGCCGGGCAGGCGCTGGTCCGGCTCGACGCCGTCCTCACCAACACGTTTGCCAAGCCCATCGGCAGCCCGACGTTCGAGGACTGGTCGCTGGTGCTGAGGCTCGCCCATAAGAGCGCCGCCACGCTCCACGGCGACAGGGCGCACCATGCTGGGCTGAAGGACGGCGAGTCGGTGGTGATGTACCAGGACTCGAACGGTGCGAAGACCTGGCAGACCAATTGTGGCCTGCGCGGCCGGCTGGCGGAGGACCGGCCCACGCCGCAGTTCCGCGGCTACCGGGTCATTCTCAAGGGCAAGGGGGCCGAGAAGATCTTCGCCAACGGCGACCATTCGCGCGGCCTGGCGAAGATCAACACCGGCAACTACGGTCTCGTCGTCGTGCCCCGTTACTTCTGGCAGCTTTTCCCCAAGGCCGTTGAGATCGGCCACGACGGGACCGTCCGCATCGCCATCTTCCCCCGCGAGTACAACAGCGTGCACTGGGTAGCCGACGCGGGTAGTGCCGGGCAGGAGCTGTGGCTGCTGTTCCACGAAGTCACACGGCGTTTCCCGGATCGGCCGCGCCCCGACGAGGTCGCCGACAACGTGATCCCGCGCCTCGTAGCGCTGGCGCCGCGCCAGCACTACGCCGCCTGCGGCGCACTGGCCGACATCGGGCCGTACGCGCCGGTCACCGACCCGAAGCAGAACGTGCCGTTCGACATCCGGGGCGCCGAACGCGAGTACTTCGGCACGCACCACCTGAAGGGCGACGCGTTCGGCTGGCAGGTCTTTGGCTGCCGGTGGGAGGAGTTCGCCGGCCATTCACCGTGGAACTACGAACCGGTCTCTTCGTCGAGCTTCCTGTGGAAGTTCATCAACATCCAGCACCGCTCGTGGCTGGAGTTCGGCCTGCGGCGGCTGCGGCACTTCCGCGACATCCGCTGCTACAAGATCGACGGGACGAAGGTGTTCGGCCACGACTCGTGGGGCAGCTTCCGCAGCCACAACGTGTGCGAGGAGTGGTGCAGCCGGAGCAAGCTGTGGCCGCGCGACGCGGAACTCCAGAAGCACCAGAAGGGCATCTGGCCGCGGCGGAACTGGTATCTCCCCAACCCGGCGCACAACTGCCTCGACGAGCTGTACGACCTGTACTGCCTGTTCGGCGACACGCGGGCGCTGGACGGGGCGCGAAACGTCGCCGCGGTGGGCGGCGCCTACGCGGCGTTCCACAAGGCGGCCATCCACCGCGCCAACGGCTGGTGCCTGCGGTCGCTGATGCGCTACTACGACCTCACCGGATCGAACGAATGCCTGCCGTACGTCCGGAGGGCCGTCGCCAACGCGTGGACCATCGCTCGACAGCACCGGCACGTACCGACCATCCCGCGCACGAGCTACCCGAACAACTGGTTCTACCGCGTGTTCGCGCGGGCCGTCGTCCTCGCGGCGCGAGTCACCGAGGACGA
>CAZDHT010000209.1:0-9857 GCA_964505325.1 uncultured Planctomycetota bacterium
ACAGAAAAGCGGCGCTCGAGTGACAGCTGATTGGGCTCGGCAGTCCGAGGAAGGCGGAATGGGTGCGCAAGAAATCGTCGCCAGTGCTCTTGCTGGCGGGCTGGTCGGGGCTCTCTTGACCGTGTGGCACGCTCGCAGGTCGGAACGCAAGGCCCGCCGCATCGAGTTTCTCCGAGCACAGCTTCAGGATCTGTATGGCCCCCTGCAATTCTTCGCCGCGTGCAACGCAGAGCTTTTCGGCCTGACCGCCAAGTTCCACGAAGCGTTCCAGGCCGAGTTCGTCGACAAGCGTTATGCTCAAGACGAGAAGACTGCGAAGCGAGTCGGTGCCCTCATCGATTGTACCATCGATATTGGCAACAAATACATTCATCGGGTGGTGGAAAACAACGCGCGTGTGCTCGACATCCTTACCAAACAGTACTCGCTCATTGAACCGTCTGATGCGCCGGTGTTCGCGCGGTTCCTCGTGGACACGGCTCGGCGGGATACTGAGTTCAATTCGGCTGGCAAACTGCAAACACCTCACCGGGTGTACAAGCATCTTGGCGACGTCTTCTTCATGCGTAAGGAGTTCATCGACACCGTTGATCGGCGTTTCCGAGAGAAGAAGGCTGAGCTCGACAAGCTACTCAGATAGGATATTCAGGGGTATTTAGACAGGTTCAGCAGAGGCGCCGTTTTTTGGTGAGGGTCATGGGCGCGTCGTGTGTTGACACCGTCGGCGCGAGAGGTATCGGCGCGTCATGATGTGCGAGGGTGAGAATGGGACTTCCGAGAAAACGGTGGCTGTCCCGAATATCCTAATATCATCCGCCCTGCCGGCGCGCCAGGCGCGCCCCCGGCGCGTCTGTCAGCAGTTGCTATTTAGCATCTTTAGGGCGGCTTGGGCTGGCTTCAAAGAGCTTTCTGCCGTCCTGCTCAATTCTCTTGATCTTGTCCAGCTTGAAAGTCCTCAAGGCTGCAGGCGAAATCTGAAGCGTGATAGAATCCTCTCTGCTCTTGAACACAGGACCGGTAACGGTCTCGTTGTTACGCAGATGCAGTGTCACCTTTCCCGAGACTATCGGCAACTTCGCCGCCCCAGGAGCGGCGTCGGGCTTTACGACCCTTTTGCGCTCGCCCTCTGTGACATCGGCTGATGGCGCTTCCCGCTCAACGTCCTGCCCCAAGAGCGCGATGCTGTTGACCCACCAGTCGCCTATGACCTTCCCCGCAGCGTCGGCGGCTCGCACCGAATACCAGGGTGTGCCTCTTTTCCGACGAACGGAAATGACTCGTATTCTTCCGTCCACAGGGACATATTTCATCTTCGGAATGGCCGCCAACGGGTCAGCCGGTTGGAACTCCGGCATCAACGCAGTTCGCTCGGACAGCCGATAGGTACGGCCGACCTTCAACGCCTGAGGGTCCGCATATTTCAGGCGGAGCGCTGGCCGTTCTCTAAGCGCATAGGGCAACTGCTTTTTCCACTGAACAACTCGCAGGCGGGATAGCTTGGACGTGACGACCATTTTGCCGCGCAGGTTCTTGTTCATCTCGCCGAACGCGGCGTTGGGTTGGCCCACGGGGACAATAAAGCTCACGAGAATACGGTCACTGATCCACTCGATCTCGCCTGCCATCCCTATCTTGGCTAGGTCGTTTCGTTTTGCCTCGAACCTTTTCATTGCTTCGGTGTTATTCACGGAAATGGTCCGCGTCCCTCGCCATCTGCCGACAGTACCGCGCTCAGAGAAGTAATCTATCGTGTACTTGTCCTTGTCCCCTTTTTCACGGTATGTGCGCCACACCGACACCATCAAGACCGTGTCGTCAGGCAGGTCCGTGTCAACCGCTAGCGCAAGCTTGTCACCTTTGAGCTGTGCCCTCACGTCGAACTTATCACAAACGACGCCCGTGGGCTGGCCCGTCTTGGGCTGGTTCGGCCGCTGCCCTGCAAATACGGTTCCGAACAGACAAAGACTGCCACAGGCCAACCCAAACGGCGATAGCCACCGCATGATACACCTCCCAAGGAAAGGGCCGCCGAGCCGGCCGCTTCTTTCGGCGAGCTTCACCCACACGCGGCACAGTAGGGGCAAGCTCACGCCTTACTGCTAATGCCCCCGCCACATTGTTTACACTCGACTAGACCCATGTTTCCCCCCGGTCGCGGTCTAACCCTCAGCACCCGAGATTGTCAACAGCAGGACAAAACGATGTGGCTCCCGCTGCCGCTCTCTTTGGATATTAGCACACGCGTGTACAGAAAAGCAAGGTCAAAGTTGGCAGGCGCTTGCTCGGCCCGTGATGTGCTGGCGACGGGTGCGCTTAATCCTTGTGCTGATTCAGGAGTCGTTCGCCTGCCGGTCAGGTCACGCCGCGCCCACGGGACGCGGCTACAGAAGACCTCTCGTCTTGGTGTTCTTCGTGATCGTCGTGGTGAGAGGAATTCGCCACGACGCCGGAGCCTGGCACCCGGCGAAGCCGCAACCTGCGGCCGCAGCAGGTTTTGCGCAGTCGGGGTCGATTTTCGGTCGGGCGGAGGCGAGCCTGACCACAAAGCCACAAAGGGCACACAGCAGCACAAAGGGAAACCACCCGGCCGGCTATGTGTTGTAGTGTATTCCCTGTCCGAGCCAGCCTTCCGCCGCCTGCATGATCCCTTCCGCGAGGGTGGGGTGGGTATGAATCGTGTGAGCGATTTCCTCGAGCGTGGCCTCGAGTTGCACGCCCAGGGCCGCCTCGGCGATCAGGTCGCCCGCGCGTGAGCACACGATCTGGGCGCCGAGAAGCTGCCCCGTCTTCGCGTCGCCCACGAGCTTGACGAAGCCGCCTTTCTCCCCAGCGGCCTGCGCCTTGCCCAGGACTTGAATGGGGAACGTGAACGCCTTCGCCTCGATGTGCTGCTCCGCCGCCTCGGCTTCGGTCAGGCCGACGGTCGCGACCTCCGGATGGGTGAACACGCACGCCGGCACGACGGTGTAGTCGATCGTCGCGTTCTCGCCCATGGCGTGCTCGGCGGCGACGATGCCCATTCTCGACGCCAGGTGCGCGAGCAGCATCTTGCCGGTCACGTCGCCGATGGCATAGATGTTCGGCACGTTCGTCTGGCAGTGTTCGTTGATCAGGATCTCGCCCTTCTCGCCGAGCTTGACCCCGACGCTGTCCAGACCGACGCCGTCCGAGCTCAGCTTGCGGCCGACCGCGACCAGCGCCTTCGCGGCCGCCACCGTCTTCCCGCCGGCCAACGTGGCGACGACTTTGCCGTTCGCCTTGTCTAGCTTCTCCAGCCTGGTGTCCGTGTGGATCTTGACCTTCAGCCTCTTGAGCGCGGCGGCCATCGCCTTCGAGACATCGGGATCGCCCAAGGGCAACACCCGGCCGAGCATCTCGACAACCGTGACCTTCGTGCCCAATTCGGCGAAGAAGCACGCAAACTCACAGCCGATGTATCCGCCCCCGACGATGAGCAGACTCTCCGGGAGCTCTCTCTGCCTCAACAGGGCGGCGCTCGACAGCACCAGCTTGCCGTCGAACGCAAACGCCGGGATGTTGAGCGGCTCGGAACCTGTCGCGATGATCGTCTTCCTTGCCCTGATCACCGACGGTGCGCCGGCCGCCGACCCCACGCGGATCTCGTCCCTGCTCAGGAGCGTCGCAATCCCCTTCATCAGCACGATAGCGTTTTTGTCGAACAACCGCTCGACCCCGCGGCTCAGCACGCCCACGACGGCGTCCTTGTGCTCCATCATCTTGATGAAATCGACCGTCGGCTCGGCGAACTCGATGCCGAACTGTTTCGCACGCTTCGCCGCTGCAACGATGTGCGACGCCTCGAGCAGCGCCTTGGTCGGGATGCATCCGCGGTTGAGGCACGTCCCACCGACCGGGCCCTTGTCGACGCACACCACATTCGCCCCGAGCTGCGCGGCGCGAATCGCCGCCACATATCCGCCGGGCCCGGAGCCGATCACGGCCACATCATACGTCTCGCTCATTCAACTGCCCTACTTGTTCAGTCTCGATCCGGTGACGGCAGCCGGCGTGCTGGGCCGCCACACCTGGGTCTCGGGGATGCCAATCTCCTCCAGCATCGCTTCGCCCGCCACTATGCCGTCCAAGTGGCGGAGATCGTGGGCGTCGCTCGACAGAGCAATCGAACAGCCCAGCTCGACGAACCGCGCCACGTAATCCTTGTAGCTCCGCTTGAACGAGTCGGGATAGACCGGGTTCATCAGGATCGCCGCGGCGTTCAACTCAACGGCCGTATTGTGGTCGAGGCATACCTTCGCCAACTCCCGAGTCAGTTCATCCGGAATCAAAGAGGTCGACGTGAACCCGGCCGACAGCAGGCTCTGAATCTCCGCCCGCGGAAACCACCACGGATGCACGAGGACATCAACGACCGGGTCGGCCGCGACCTTGCACATCAATTCGTTCTGCCGCTCGATGATCTGGGGCAGCGTCGCCTTGCCGTCCTCGAACCACGTGCTGTGGACGCCGGCGACGACCAGCTCGAAGCGTTCCCGCCGCTTCCCGTCCTGGTCGAGGGTGAACTCGGCGTCGAGGTTCTGGATGTTGATCTCGCAGCCGAAGTACACCTCGAGGTCGCCGGGATCGGTACGTTCGAGTTCATCGCGGATCAGGCGGTTCTTCTCGAGCTGCCAGTCCTGGTCGCAGTGGTCGGTAATGGCGATGGACGTGCGGCCGGTCTCGCGGCAGCGGGCGAGGATCGCCGGGATCGTCATCGTCTCATTCGCGCAGCCGACGTAGTGGGTGTGAATGTGATAGTCGGTGCCGATCATGCGCTGCCCTGCTGATTGTCGTCGGTGATCGCCGCGTGCAGAGCGTCAAGAAGGCGGTCGCAGTGGGGAGCGGCCACGCAGACCTTCGCTGGATCGATTGTCCGCAGTAGGTCTCTGCCGTGCTTGACGTTCTTCCCTTTCCGAGCCCGTACATACCTGCCCTTTGCCGTGTCCTCGGTAGCGTCGGCGAGCCCCTTGAGGACGTCCTCCTTCGAGACCTGTTCGACGTTCGGGGCGGACGGCAGCCGGTTCTCGCGGAATCCCTGCCCGTAGTACGCCCGCAATGCCTCGCGATCGGCGAGAAACCACGCCTCCATCAACTGGACCATCACGTGCACCTGCTCAACACGGACGCCGCTCAGATGCTGCAGGTGCGGCTGCAGCGCCGGGGCCTGCTTGGGGTCCTCTCCGACGGGGCCTTCGGAGTCAGCGAGCAACAAAACCACGGCGTTCGGATCGGACCGCCGCGCGATGTTGAAGCGGCGCACGGGTGTTCCGCCGCCGGCGATCAGCCGGAAGCTCACCCCGCGCTGCTTGGCGGCATTTCTGACTGACCGCAAGAACTCGCTGAAGCCCAGCCGCAGCCGATCATCGCCCTCAAAGATGACGCGGACAGGTGTGCTCACCGGCGCCCTCCGATGACGCCGCTCTTCCACGCGCCCCCCAGACGGAACTCCTCAAGCCACTCCCTCAGTGGCTTCGGATCGAGCCGCTGCATCTGCTTCCCCTGTGCCATCCGCTCGCACACGATCACGGACTCCGGCCGGTCACTGAACTCGTCGACCAGTTCCGCCGAATGCGTGGTGATGATGAGTTGGGTGCGCTCGGATGCCTCGACCAGCATCTCAGCGATCACCGGAATGGCGTCCGGGTGCATCCCCAACTCCGGTTCCTCAATGCAGATGAGCGGCGGCGGCTCGGGATGGAGCAGTATCGCAGCCAGGCACATGTAGCGAAGCGTGCCATCCGACAGACGAGAAGTAGGAGTCGGAGATTCGAGTCCGGCCTCCTTGAGGAAGAACTGCACGGTGCCACCGTATACCTTTACCACAATATCCTTCGCTCCCTCCCAGACCCGCCGTAGGTTCTCCAGGAGCACCACTTTCTTGCCACGGTATTCAAGATCGTTGAGGACGAGCGCCAGATTGCTGGCATCCTCGAGCAGGAAATCTTCCGGCATGTCAGGTCGCTGGGGGCGCCGGATCTCAGCATGGGGGCCCAGGTTCCAATCCCGGTAGAACCGGAATTGTGAAAAGAGCCGCCCCACGTAGGTGATTTCGGGGTAACGGTTGGGGTCTTTAAGCTGACTCAAGACCGGTTGCGCTTCATCCAGGTGAAGTTCCTCTCCCGCCACCGTCAGCGGCCCAAGAAGGGCACGTCGGAAGTAGAGTTCTTCTTTGCCTGCGGCGCTTTTGCGGGCGAGCTGCTCATCTCTCACGGGGCGTTGAACTTGATCCAACAAGACGAGTGAGTACACGAGACCGTCTGGGTGCCACGGAGACTCCAACGTGACTTCCAGTCTCGGCAGTTCCCCGGCGCCCTGTCCCTTCCAAACCCACTCCCCAATTGCGCCACCTTGTCTTAGCTTGGTAAGCACGTCGCTCGGGAGCGCGGTCAACAGGCTCAGTACTTCCAGGAAATTCGACTTTCCGGATGCGTTCGCGCCGATCAGCACGTTCAGCGGCTTCAGTTCAAGCTCCATCCCCTCCGGGCCGAAGGAGAGGATGTTCTGGAGCTTGATGGACTTCAGCGGATGAGCCGGAAACTTCGGCTGCTTTGAACGCGTCATCTCAGCGGCCTCCGATCACGAATGAGCCGCGAACCTGGAACGTCAGGCTTCCGTCTTCGCCGCGTCGACGGTGTTCTTGAGGAGCATGACGACGGTCATGGGGCCGACGCCGCCGGGCACGGGGGTGATGTATCCGGCGCGCTCCGCCGCGGCGTCGTACACGACGTCGCCGACGGTCTTCATCTTCGGCCGGCCCTTCTTGTTGAGGACGGGCTGGCCGTTCTCGTCGAGCACCTTGACGCGGTTGATGCCGACGTCGATGACGATGGCGCCCTCTTTGATCCACTCGCCCTTGATGAGCCCGGGCACGCCGGCCGCCGCGACGACGATGTCCGAGGCTTTCACGTGCGACGCCAGGTCCTTCGTCGCGATGTGGCACACGGTCGTCGTGCAGAAGTGCGCCATCAGCAGCAGCGCGATGGGCTTGCCCACGATCTCCGAATGACCGACCACGACCGCCTCCATCCCGTAGAGGTCCACGTCCAGCGAGCGCAGCAGGGTGACCGCGCCGATGGGCGTGCAGGGCGCCGGCGACGGGAGCGGCCAGCCGAGCGACGCCTCGAGCCAGTTGTCGTAGCCCTCCTCGCCTTCTTTCGGCTTCTTGTAGAACGGCTGCGGCGCGTAGACCACCATCCCCTGGTTCGCCGGGTTCATCCCCTCGACGTCCTTGGCCGGCGCGATCATTTTCTGGAGCCGCCGCGCGTCCACCCCGTCCGGCAGCGGCATCTGGATGATGATGCCGTTGACCGACGGATCGGCGTTGAGTTCCTCGATCCGGGCGACGACGGCCGCCTCGTCGGAGTCGGGCGCCAACTCGGCCAGCTCGTACTGAATGCCGACCTCGCCGCAGGCCTTCTCCTGGAACGACGCGTACATCCTCGCACCCTTGTTTTCGGTGGCGATCACGGCGACGAGCTTGACGGATGTGCCGGCGGCAGACAGCGCCTCGACCTCGGTCCTGAGCTGTTCCTTGATTCCGGCGGCGACGGCTTCCCCATCGATGATCTTTGCGGCCATCTGAATGGTCCTCCTTCAAGATAGATAAAGTCTAGCACTTCAGCCGTCTGAAGCGGCCGGCAGAGGCGGTATGATAGCCCAACCTCGCGCGCAAATCAAGCCAGGGTGATAAAAGGAGTCGACACCGCGAACGTGGGGTGTTCATGACAGCGCGGGCGGGCATCGGTCGTAGGTGCGTTCAATTGAACGCCCCTGCAAGGCGGGAATCCTCTCGGCCACCATTCCCCGCCATCAGCATATCGACTTGGACGAAGGCGCGGACTTACCAGAGCCGCCCTCGACGGGCGCCTCGGAGCCAATCCCGGCTCAGGGAACAGCGATCACTTCAAGAACGTGATCGCGAACGGGTACTTGTAGTCCTCGCCGCTGTTCGTCTTCACCGCGGCCAGGATCGTGAAAATCAGCCAGAACAGCCAGATCAAGGGGAGCAAGACAAACCCGATGATCACGAAGCACAAGACGAACCCGGCGATCCATGCGATCAGCACGGTGAGCTGGAAGTTCAGCGCCTTCTTGGCCTCGCGATCGACGACGGGCGACTGGTCCTTCTTGATCAGCCAAATGATGAGCGGCCCGATAAAGCCAACCAAGCCCAGGAGGTGGCAGATCATGCCCATGCTCCTGTCCTCACTGCCGGCCGCAGGCGCCGCGGGCTGCCCCTGATTTCCTTCCGCCATGCTCCTTCCTCCTTCCGCAATAGTCCACAATACTCCCGGCCGCGAGTTATTCTAGCAGCGCGCCCCAGGCCCGGCAAGGTAAATTCTTGCAGAAAATCCTTGCAGAAAAGTGAGACTCGACAGTGCCCACGCGCGGTAACGAGGCAGTTGCCCGCGTTCCCGACGGCGCCGGAGGCGTATAGCCCATCCGTTCGATGTGCCCGTCGTGGCACGGGCATCTTGCCCGTGGTATCACGGCCAGGATGGCCGTGCCACGGCCGCACACGAGATTTGGGCCGAGCACCGCTCTTTCCCGCTGGGCGCCAACCGGAACAACCTGTGAGGAGTCTCGAAACATAGTAGCTTTTGTGACGTACCTGGGTCAGAGATTCACCACTTGATCCGCCGTCCAATGCGCCGGTTGTCGGGGCGCAGCATGCTGCGCCCCAACCAGCCGGCCCCCCACGAATGATCCACGCCCCGATCCCGAGCGGCTCGATGGCAGTTAACCGACAGGTTGGCATAGGCTGTTTCACAGCGAAACATCAATGGAACACTCTGTTCCTTCCCTTGCCCCCGTGTTGTTGCTAGCTAAGCCTTTGCGCACCAGCATATTATAGAAAACATCCTGATTTGGCTGCGTCTGGCATGGTTTTTGCTCTCTAGACCACCGAAATTGAGCTTGGAGCAAGGGAAGGGCAATTCACTCGAGACCTTGCGGTAGCGAGAGAGGCGTTTTCTTAAGGAGTGACAAAATGGACTCGAACAGAGGCATACTCATAACGGTTCTGGTGGCCATGGCGCTGCTGATCTTTGCCAGCGCGTTGTTCGCCCAGGAAAAAGAGTGGACGTGCGGGACCGGGGCCTGCACGGTCGCGGCTGCGCAGTCCAAGCCGCAGACCAAGTGCCCCGTCATGGGCGGGAAGATCAACAAGAACGTGTTCGTCGACGTCAAGGGCTATCGGCTCTACGCGTGCTGCGCGGGCTGTGTGCCAAAGATGAAGGCCGACCCGGACACGCACATCAAGAAGATCAAGGCGAACGGCGAAGAGCCCGTTCTGCTGGCCTCGCTGACGTGCGCGTGCGGACAGGTGAAGGGCTCGCCGGCGTGCAAGGTCGCCTGCGCCAGCGCCAAGAAGGCGGCCGTCACGCAGCCGACGATCGACACGCCCGCGCTGTCCGTGCTGATCAAGTCCGGCGTGCCGCTCGTGTTGCTCGACGCTCGCAGTGGCAAGTACGACGACGGCCGGCGCATCCCCGGCGCCCAGGCCCTCAGCCCGAACGCTACGGCGAAGGAAGCGGCCGCTCTGATCAAAGCCAAGAACACGCTGGTCGTCGCCTATTGCACGAACCTCAAGTGCCCGGCCAGCAAGTACCTGGCGAAGCGGTTGACCGGGCTCGGCTACACGAATGTGCTCAAATACCCACCGGGGATCGACGGCTGGGAGACCGCCGGTTACCCTGTTAAGCGGATAGAAAAGTAGCACGGCAGGCCAATGCCACATGCAGGGGCGGGCTGCGGCTCGCCCCTGTACTTTTTCTCCCCGGGCAACACTTCAGCCAAGTGAAGCGTATGCACATTTTCCGCCGGTTCGCAGAACCGGC
>CAZDHT010000210.1:0-9818 GCA_964505325.1 uncultured Planctomycetota bacterium
GTCCCTCACGTCCTCCACCAGCAGGCCTGTGCCGTCGAGTGACGATTCGATAGCGGTCAGCGACGGCAATACGCCGCCCGGGAAGATGTAGCGCTGGATCCAGTTCGCACCGCGCAGCTGGGCCTCGTAGGCGTCGGCGCCCCACTTCCGCGAGTCCTGGACCAGGATCTGCCCGGCGTCCTGGCGGCCAATGAAGAGCAGCACCTTCTTGTCGGCCTTGATCATCACGTTGCGGGCGCCGCGGCGTAGCGCCAGCTCCGTCTTCCCGCCCTGCTTCTCGGGGAACACGCCCGCCGAAACGTTGTCCACGAAGACCGACTTGTTGGCGAACTCGGCGACGGGGAACCGGAAGAGCAGACCGGCCTTGGCCTTGGCTTTGACGTCGGCGAGGAGCGGCGTATCGACGACGTAGGTCAGGAGCAAGTCGCGAAAGCCATCCGCCCCGGGCGGCGTCGCCCGGATGAAAGCCTCGTACTTCGCACTGGTGCCGGGCCGGGGGATCAGGCCGCTGCGGACGATCATCCCGCCGCGCTCCGCGCCGGCAGTCTTGACCGCCTTGCACTGGTCGCTGAACTCGTCCTGAATCCAGGTGCCGAGGAACACTTGGCGGATGAGGACCGCCTCGCCCTTGAGAATCTTCAGCACCCCACGGGAATCGACTTCTGCGACGTGCCCGTTGCCCAGTTGGATTTGCGCGTCGGCCCCCAGCGCAGCCGGTCCAGCGGCCGAAAGAAGGATGGGCAGGGCGGCATAGAATAGGACACGAGGTGGATATGTCATGGAGTGCCTCTTCGCGGCCAGGCCGGCGGCGCCTTGCTCACATCAAATAACATCATACTGGAGAACGGTTCGATGCACAACGACGATTTGCGAACCAGCCGCCGCGGGGTGCGTTTGGCACGGGCAGAGGGGCAAGCTCAGGGAGCACAAGCTGGTGGCCGGACGTAAGGCGCTGCTGTGGGAATCGGACGACGTGCTTCTGTTCAAGGTGCAAGGCAAGGACCCGACCCTCTCGCAGATCCACGAGGCATACGTACGCAAGCCCAAGCTGCCGAAGCTCAAGCCGCTCTCGCAACCGACGCCGTGCCCGTCGTGATGATTCGGAAATGATTTTGCGCAGGGAAGGGGAAGCCGCGCGTGTATAGATAGTAGGCGGTACAAGGAGCCGAGCGGGCGGAACGGAGCGACTCCGTGGCCCCCAATAGTAGACGAGGCGGCAATCTGCATGCAGGGAGGGCGCGCCATGGCCAGAGCCCACACAGCGGCGGCGATCCTGACGGCTCTTCTGGCCGTGATCGTTCCACAGCTTCCGGCCCAGGCCCGCCAGGCGAAAGCCCCCTCGGTCAACGTCGGCGACCGCAAGATCTCGGGGCCGTACTCCCACGCCAACCTGGACATCTTTCTCGTGCACCGAAAGGACGCCAAGCTGAGCCCGCGGTACCTCTGCCTCAGCGAGGCGCTGCGGAAGCACACCCTGGAAGTCCGCGAGACGGGCACAGTCCAACAACTGGTGTTCGAGAACCGGTCGGCGCGGAACTCCGTCTACGTCCAGTCGGGCGAGATCGTCAAGGGCGGCCGACAGGATCGCACCATCCGCTACGACAACGTCGTCCCGCCCAAGTCCGGCAAGGTGCCGGTGGCGTCGTTCTGCGTTGAGTCGGGCCGGTGGAGCCGGCGGGGGAAGGAATCGGGCAAGCGCTTCAGCGCGGGTGGGTACCTGAGCACCAGAAAGCTTCGCCTGGCGGCGAAGGCGGACGACGACGCGCAGAACAAGGTCTGGAGCCAGGTCGCCCTGACGCAAGAGCGGCTCAATAGACTGCTCGACGCCCAGGTGCGGGACGACCGGTCGCCGACCAGTCTGCAACTGACGCTCGAGAGCAAGGGGCTTCGCAAGAGGGTGAAGAAGTACACCGACGCGCTGGCGGACACGCCGAAGCGGTGGAAGCACGTGGTCGGGTTCTGCTTCGCCGTCAACGGCCAGATCGTCGGCGGCGACGTTTATGCCTCGCGGGCGCTCTTCCTGAAAATGTGGCCCAAGCTCCTTGGGGCCGGCGCCGTCGAGGCCATCGTCGAGCACGACACGAAGAAGAAGGTCGAGCCGGCGAAGCTGGGCGCCGTGCAGGCGTTCCTCATCGCTGCGGAGGCGGGCCAGCCGGGCAAAAAGCCGGCCCCCAACGGCCTCAAGACGGTCGTCTACGAGTCGAAAGAGGCGGTCTTGTTCGAGCTGAGGCCGCCGGACCGCACGCTCCCCGCGATCCACGAGAGCTACGTCAGCAAATAGGGCGCCGCGCGGCGCCGTTCGTCGCCGGACTCGCGACCCCCGGCGCGCCGAGCGTCCACGACGCCATCCTCTGCAAGTGAACCGATCGGGGCGCTGGTACGTTCATCAGGGCAAGAACCGCACGATGAGCCTTCTGAGATGTTCTTGTTGAAAGTTTACGCGCCGCGCGCCTAGAATTAGCGCGAGCGGGAGAACGTCGGCCGACGCGACAGGAGGACGCCTGATGAGATCGAGGTGCATCGTTCTGGGGCTGCTCGTTCTGGCGGCGCTGACGGCGGGCTGCTCGACCAGCTCCGTCGTCACGTTCGGCGATCTCCGGTACACCATCAGCAAGCCGGCCGCGTACCGGAACCTCGCGGTCTACGTGATCCGCGGGGTCGACCGGCTCAAAGGGAAGAAGGTACTCTCCCTCGAAGAGGGGATCAAGCAGAAGAAGCTCGTCGTCTCCGAGACGGGCAACGTCGGCCAGCTCCAGGTCGAGAACACGTCGAAGGATGAATACGCCTACCTTCAGTCCGGCGAGATCGTGAAGGGCGGCAAGCAGGACCGCACGCTTCGTTACGACTACATCGTGCCGCCGATGTCGGGTCGGCGTCCGCTCGCCTCGTTTTGTGTCGAGAGCGCGCGGTGGAGCGGGCGCGGCAACGAGTCGACCGTGAAGTTCTCCGCCGGCAAATACGTGCCCACGGTTGCTGCCCGCTCGAACAACATCAGATTCTCCGGCTACAATGCGGTGACCTGGAGCGAGGTGTCGCGCACCCAGCTCAGCTACGGCCGCAACATCATGTGGTCGGTCAAGGACGCTAAGTCGCCGACCAGCATGCAGCTTACCCTCGAGCATGCGAAGGTGAAAGCGACCACGAAGGAGTACACCGACGCGGTCCGCGCCGCGTTCGACAGGTATAACGATGCCATCGGCTTCGCCTACGCGATCAACGGGACGGTGCAATGGGTCGACGTGTACGCGTCCGGCGAACTCTTCCGCAAGCTGCTGCCGAAGTTGCTCGACGCGAGCGCCCAGGAAGCGATCATCGAGTTCCAGAAGGGGAAGACGTTCTCGGCGCCGTCGGCCGGCGCCGTCCGCGCGTTCATGCTCGCCGCGCGGCAGGGCAAGGTCACCGAGCGGCGGGTCAGCAACGACATCAAGAGCTGGGTGCAGGACAGCGAGAACGGGATGTACTTCCAGATCTTCTCGGCCGGTCCGGACAAGAAATGGACCTCGTTCCACGAGGGCTACAGCCGCAAGGTCGAGAAGGTCAAGCCGAAGAAGCGGGAGCGGCCCAACACGATCCAGGTCATCGACTACCTGGAGCGGCCTGGACGGGACGATGCCGACCGCCGCAACACCCGCCCAAACGCGCTGATGCCCGACGGCGACATCCGGAACTGGGACCTGTGGACGCCCGAGCCCGGCGACTGATCGCTGCCGACGTAATGCATGCGGTTCAGCTCTGCGGCCTGGGCCAGGGGTCGGACGGGGTGGCGCCGCGGGCGTCCACCGCGTAGCCCCACTGTGCGATGTACTCATTGCTCGGTCGGAACTCGTCGCCCAACGCATCGAGGATCTGCTGGAGCAGCGCATCGAGCTCGGCCTGGAGCGCGGCGTGCTCGGGCCGGCCGCACAGGTTCTCGAGCTGGTACGGGTCGGTGGCATTGTCGAAGAGGAGCCACGGTCCGTCGAGGGCGCGGACGTAGGTGTGCCGCGCGGTGCGGAGCCCACGGTACTCGCGTCCGCCGCGGTCGCGCCACCACTCGCTGAACGGATGGTAGCAGGCGATGAGGGCGGCGTCCTGCGGTGCGTCCGCCTCGCCACGGAGGCACGGCGCGAAGTCGGTCCCTTCGACGCTCGGTGGGACGTCGATCCCGCACAGCCCGAGCAGCGTCGGCATGATGTCGACCACGCCGAACGGAGCGGCGATCTCGCGCCGTGCCCGCCCCAGCCGCGCCGGCCACCGCATCAGGAACGGCACGCGGATCGATTCGTCGTAGGGCCACTGCTTGCGCCATCCGCCGTGCGAGCCGTGCATGTCGCCGTGGTCGGACGTGAAGACGAAGATCGTGTTCTCGGCGATGCTGCATTCGTCCAGCGCCGCGAGCAGCTCGCCGAGGCAGGCGTCGAGCGCCGAGCAGTGCGCGTAGTACCCGGCGAGGTCTTCGCGCGCCTTCGCCGCGTCGGACTCCGGGACGTTGGGCCGGAGTGTAATGGCGTCCGGCTCGTACAGGGCGCGGAACCGCTTGGGCGCGGTCTGGTACGGGTTGTGCGGCGGCCCCCACGACAGCACGAGGAAGAACGGCTTGGCTCGGTCGTGTTCGCGGACGTATTGCGCGGCGCATCGCGTCTGCGCCTCGGCGTCGTATCCGTCCCACCGGAGCATCGCGTCGGTGTCGGCGTAGTAGAACGACTCGTTGTACTGGTGGGTGCATTCCATCGCCCGCCAGAAGTCGAAGCCCTGGCGATCCCCGGGCGGGATGAAGGCGAGCCGGCCGCGCCCGTCGAGGTGCCACTTGCCGATGTACGCCGTGTCGTAGCCTGCCCCCTTGTACGCGTCTGCAATGGAAGGTACGTCATGGCCGAGGTGCACGTCGTTGACGAAGACGCCGTGGGTGAGCGGGTACTGGCCGGTCATGAGTGACGCGCGATAGGGCGAGCACACGGGGCAGTTGGCGACGGCCGTGCTGAAGTTGACGCTCTGCGCCGCGAGCGCGTCGAGGTTCGGCGTCTGCACGTTCCGGTCGCCGGCGTAGCCGGTGGCCTGGGCGCGCCACTGATCGGCAAACACGAACACCATGTTCGGCGGAGTTTCCAACGGGACTCCTTTCGAAGAACGTAATCCGTGTGCAGCATTCTACGGCTCCGTCCGTCTTCGGGCAATGGCTTCTGGCTTTTGAACGTCGGTCGGACTATCATAGGGAGGTCGCAGCGTTCTCTTCGCGTTCGGAGGAAAACCATGGTGAGCCGAAAGACCCCGCTCGTCCTCTGTCTGATCGGTCTGCTGGCCGCTCCTTCTGTCTTCGGGGCCCAGGGTGACCGGGCCGCCGAGCTGGCCAAAGAGATGACGTCGCTCTCGGGGACCTCGTGGTACGGCGTGTACTTCGGTGGCAAACAGAAATGCGGGTTCGCCAAGATCGTCATTGACAAGGGCAAGTTCAAGGGGCACGAGACGTACCGAGTCTCGATGCTGCTGGACGTGACGATCAAGATGGGGGCCATCGAGCAGAAGATCGCCACGGACCAGGTCCGGCATTACGGGTTGGACGGGGCATTGGCGGGCCTCGAGTCTTCCATGCGGTCCGTCATGGGCAACGTGGTCATCCACGGCGAGGTAGAAGACGGTAAGCTGAAGCTGACGTCGACGATGGCCGGACGCACAACCACCCGGGAGTTCCCCGCGCCGGGGGAGTCGCTGGTGTCGGCGCTTACCGGGCGCCGATTGGTCAAAGCGGGCAAGATCGGCGCACAGATCGAGTTCGAGTTTTTCGAGCCGCAGATGGGCAAGGCCTTCACGGTCACCAGCCAGCTCCTCCGCTTCGAGGAGCGAGTCATCGGCGGCGTCGACACCCGCATCGGCGTGGTGAAGAGCACCTACAAGGGCCTCGGGATGACGAGCACGGAATACGTGAGCACCGACGGCGAACTGCTCGAGACCGTCGTGGGCCGCATCTTCACCCTGCGTCGCGAGTCGGAGAAGACCGCCAAGGACGCGCGCGTGGCGTTCGACGCGCTCCGGGCAGGCATCATCCCGCTCAAGAAGCCGCTGGGGCGGCCGCAGAACGTGGTCCTGCTCAAGCTGCGGCTGTCCGGCGTCCCGAGGACCCAATTGCTGATCGACGACGACCGGCAGCGCTATCAGCGCGGCGAAGAGGGACCGGCGGCGGAACACATCGTCACGCTCAAGATGGCCGAGGCCCCCGAGAACCCGCCGAAGCTGCCGCTGAAGCTGGGGCCCAAGGACAATGACGTCGCGAAGTGGCTCAGGCCGTCAAACCTGGCGCAGAGCGACGCGCCGGAGATCATCAAGCTGGCCAGGCAAATCGTGGGCGGCGAAACCCAGTCGTACCGCGCGGCCTCCAGGATCCAGGCGTGGGTGTTCCGGAACGTCAGGAAGAAGCTCGTGGCCGCGCTGTCCAACGCCCTCGATGTCCTCAAGCACAAAGAGGGCGACTGCTCGGAGCACACCATCCTGTTCGTCGCACTGTGTCGCGCCGCCGGCATTCCCGCCCGGCAGGTCGTCGGGATCGGCTACTCGCCCCGGATGAAGGGCTTCGGCTACCACGCGTGGGGCGAGGTATACCTCGGGAAATGGGTGGCGATGGACCCGACGTGGGGAGAGAATCTGGCGGACGCCACCCACGTGAAGTTCGCCGTCGGCGACGCCGAATCGGTGGGAGCCGTGGTCGGCCTGTTCGGTTCGCTCAAGATTGAAGCGATCGAGTTCCAGCGCAAGGGCGGCCAATAAGCGCGCCGGGGCCCAGGGCAAGATGTCAAACCGCGAGCACGACGACGACACCGCATATTGCCCTGACTGCGGCGCGGAAGTCTATCTCTACGCGGACCGCTGCCCGAAGTGCGGCAACTACATCACTCCGACCGTGCGCCGGAAATCGAGCCAGAGGGGCAGGGCGGTGCTGCTCGCGGCGATCGCCATCATCACCCTGGTCGCGTTCCTGCTGATGCTGTTCAGGTAGGCGAGATTGCCCCCCCCGCCGTCCGCCCCTCAAAGCCACCGCTTTTTCCGGAAGAGCCACCACAGCGCCACGCCGAGCACCACCATCGCCACGCTGGTGACCACCCACATCCAGGGGCTCTCCATCACGCCGGGCATCAGGAAGTTCATTCCAAAGACGCCGGTGATGAACGTGAGCGGCGCGAAAATCACCGCGATCACCGCCAGGACCTTCATCACCTCGTTCAACTGATCCGACTTGACCGCGAGGCTGACCTGGATCGTGCTGTTGATCTCTTCGCGAAACGACTCGAGCTGTCCGTTGACCTGCTGGAGGTGCTCGCAGACGGAGCGGAAGTAGACCGAGAGCCCCGTCTCGATGATGTCGGTGTGGCCGCGGATGAGCGAGCGGAGGACCTCGAGCTGCGGCACCGTCGCGCGGCGGATCTCGAGGATGTCGGCCTTGAGCTTCATCAGGTCGCTGAACGTCTCGGACGTCGGGTCCCTGGCCGCGACCTCCTGGATGGCGTCGATCCGCTTGTCGATCGCGTTGAGAATCGGCTGGTAATCGTCCACCATAGCATCAGCTATAAAGTATAGCATAAAGTCGCAGCCGCGCGACATGATCCTCGGGTTGGCCTGGATGCGGTCTTCCATGTCTTTCACGCTGGCGATCGGCCCGCTGCGCACGGTGACGATGAAGTTATTGCCCACCAGGAAATCGATCTCCACCGTGTCCATCCCGCCCTTGGCGAGGCTGGGCGCCGGGGCGTGAAGCACCAGGAGGATGTGGTGCCCGAATGACTGCATCTCCGGGCGTTCGGTGGATTCGAGGACCTCGTCGATGGCGATGGGGTGGATGTTCAACTCGGAGCGCAGGAAACCGACCTCGTCCTTGCTGATGTCCTCGATGTCGATCCAGACCTCGTTCTCCACGTCCTTCAGGATCTCCCGCACGTGGTCGAGGTCCAGGTCCGACTCGAAGCGCCCGTCCTTGAAATAGGCTCGTGCCTTGAACACGGCTCACCTCCTGGGGGGCGCTTCGCCCGGTCATTCCTCGTGATGAACCATCGTCAGCCGGCCCGCGACCTCCGCCTCTTTGTACTGCTCGGAAAGGTGTATCTTGACCTGCTGGATCAGCTCCTTGTCCGATATGGCGGTCGTCCGCCCGTGCAGATCGTACTGGTCGGCCACCCACCGCATGATCTTGACCATCTTGCTCATGCGGATCCGGTCGGGGCCGTGCAGTCCGAGAAAATTGTTGACCCACAGGGCAATGCCGTCGGCGCCGGACTTGTCCGTGATCGCCACCTCGGGCGGCCGGTCGAGCAGCGCGCTCGTGTCGAAGATGTTGTAAATCCGTTCGTCCGCCGACAGCCCGCCCGCGTGAATCCCGGCGCGGGTCTTGTGGAAATCATCGCCCACCAGCGGATAGCGGACCGAGATGCGCGTGCCGATCGAGCGGTAATACTCGGCGATCTCGGTGATCACGTGCGTGTTGATCCCGTTCAGCTCGCCCTTCAGGCCGATGTACTCCATGATGGCGCCCTCGACGGGCGGGTTGCCGGTCCGCTCGCCGATCCCAAGCAGGGTGCCGTTCAGCGCGTTGCATCCGTACAGCCACGCGGTGGTTGCGTTGATCATCACCTTGTGGAAGTCGTTGTGGCCGTGCCATTCGAGGTTCTCACTCGGCACCCCGCACTCGTGCAGCATCAGGAGCACCAGCTTCGGCACGCTGCGCGGCAGCGCCGCGTTCGGATAGGACAGCCCGAACCCCATCGTGTCGCACAGCCGCACCTTGACTTTTTTGTCCGGCGGCAGGTCTTCCGACAGCCGCATCACCGCCTGCACGAACGGGATCACGAAGCCGTACAGGTCGGCGCGGGTGGAATCCTCCAGGTGACAGCGCGGGCGGATGCCGTTCGCCAGGGCTTCCTTTACTACCGCCAGGTAGTTGTCGAACGCCTTCCGTCGGTCGAGCCGGAGCTTCATGAAGATGTGGTAGTCCGAGCACGACGTGAGCAGGCCCGTCTCGGGCAGCTTCATCTGCTTGACCAGCTCCAGGTCGCTCAGGTCCGCGCGGATCCAGCCGGTGATCTGCGGATACTCGAGCCCCAGGTTCCGGCAGGCGTCCACCGCGAGCCGGTCCTTCTTGCTGTACAGGAAGAACTCCGTCAGGCGGACCACCCCGTTCGGGCCGCCCAGCCGCGACAGCAGTTCGTACAGATGCGCCGTCTGGTCGATGGTGTAGGGGGTCCGGGCCTGTTGTCCGTCACGGAACGTCGTGTCGGTGATGACCAGCTCGCGCTCGGCCACCTTCGACAGGTCCACCTCGTACGTCACCCCGCCGATCTCCTCCGTCACCACCCCGTCGAACCGGATTCGCGGCGGCAGCGAGTACGGAAAAGTGTCCTCGCAGAGGACGGGCTCCTTGACTTCATGCAACGGTCTCGGGTTGGCCATGCAGTCTGATCCTCAAGCTATCACGTAGGAGCCAGAACCCAGGACGGCGCGACACCCGCCCACAGCAGCAGAGGTCGCCCTTCTAGCAGAAAACAGATTTCAAGTCAATCAAAATCCATCCCTGATCGTGCTTGGCATAATTATTGAGGTCCATGTAATCAAAGGAAAGCAGAGACGCGGCTGGCTTTCCGTAGCCGAGGCCCATGGCCTCGGAACGGCCTCATGCGAAAAGCGGTGACAGGCCGGCAGCGAAGCTGCCGTGGGAGTTTGCAGAGCAAACTCGAAAGCCGTTCCGACGGAACGGGCGGCAGGAAACCTGCCGTGGGAGTTTGCAGAGCAAACTCCAGCCGTTCCAGACGGAACGGGCGGCAGGAAACCTGCCGTGGGAGTTTGCAGAGCAAACTCCAGCC
>CAZDHT010000211.1:0-9813 GCA_964505325.1 uncultured Planctomycetota bacterium
TGATCTCCGCCTTCGCGCTCCTGCGCAAGACGCCGCTGGGCAGGCGGCTCACGCACCAGAGGACCCAGAAGGTGGAGGAGGGATACGTCGCCCAGGATTCGCGGGAACAGGAGTTGCTCGGTCAGACCGGCGTGGCGGTGTCGATGCTTCGCCCGTCCGGCGAGGCCAGGATCGCGGGCCGGCGCTACGACGTGATGACCGAGGGCGAGTTGATCGAACAGGGGACCGAGATCGTGGTCCGGCGGGTCGAAGGGAACCGCATCGTCGTTCGCAAGGTGAGATCCAAATCGGGAAACGAGTAGGGACCTAAGCGCGTTTTTTGGAGGTCAGGGCTATGTCGGATTTCTTCTCTCTGATGGAAAACGGTGGGATCGGGTGGGGCGTCATACTGATCGGCATTGTCGTCGTCGCCGGTCTGGTGATCGCCATGCTGGTGATGGCGTTCTTTCGGCTGTGGCTCCAGGCATTGCTGTCCGGGGCGCACGTCGGCTTTGTCAACCTGGTCGCCATGCGGCTGCGAAAGGTCAGCCCCGGGGTGATCGTGGACGCCCGCATCCGGGCGGCCAAGGCGGGGATCGACATTGACACCGACAAGCTCGAGGCCCATTACCTCGCCAGGGGCGACGTGCTGCGCGTCGTAATGGCCCTCATCGCCGCCAGCAAGGCGAACATCAAGCTCGGGTTCGAAATGGCGTCGGCGATTGACCTCGCCGGACGTGACGTCTTCGACGCCGTGAGGACATGCGTCAATCCCAAGGTCATCGACTGCCCCGACCCCACGAAGGGGCGGCCAACCGTTGACGCCGTGTCCAAGGACGGCATCCAGGTCAAGGCCAAGGCGCGCGTGACGGTCCGCACCAACATCGACCGGCTCGTCGGCGGCGCCACCGAAGAGACCATCATCGCACGCGTGGGTGAGGGCATCGTGACCACCATCGGCTCGGCCCAGTCCTACGCCGACGTACTCGAGAACCCCGACGGCATCTCGAAGACCGTGCTGAGCAAGGGCCTGGACGCCGGGACCGCGTTTGAAATCCTGTCCATCGATATCGCGGACGTCGACGTCGGCGACAACATCAAGGCCAAGCTCGACGCCGACCGCGCCGAGGCGGACAAGCGCATCGCCCAGGCAAGGGCCGAGACGCGCCGCGCGCTCGCCGTGGCCCGCGAGCAGGAAATGTCCGCCCAGGTCGTGGAGAGCCGCGCCAAGGTCGTCCTTGCCGAGGCCGAGATCCCCAAGGCCATTTCGCAGGCGTTCCGCGAGGGCAACCTCGGCCTGATGGATTACTACAACATCCGGAACGTCCAGGCCGACACCAAGATGCGCGACAGCATAGCGGGCGACGCCGGACCCAAAAAGTAGTACCGGCGGAAGCGACGGCGCCGTGTCCGGAGCCCTTGGGCACGGCGCCCGGGCCGCCGCTGAAGACAGGAGCTGCAAGATGTCGGTCCTGCGTGTGATGATCCTTGCCGACGTGGACGTGGACGCCATCGTCACCGTCGTCATCCTCGCCCTCGGCGGGGTGTACTGGCTGCTGAAGAAGCTGGCCGAGGCCAAAGATCAGGAGCGGCAACGCCCGGCGAGGAACGGCAAGGCCGTTCAGGAAGAAGAGGGAGGCTACGCGGCGGACGATGAAGAAGTCCACCGGTTCCTCGAGAGCCTGGGCGCCAAGCCCGATGCGGCGCCCCGTCAGCCGCCGCCCCGGCCGCAGCCGGTTCGGCCGCCTCAGCGGCCCCCGGCACCCCCGCGGCCCGCTCCGGAGCCGAAGCCAGCTTACACAGCGGCGCCCCAAGAGGAAGAGGAATACGTGTTCGGTACTCAGGGGCCCGCGCCGGCGGCGCCACGGCCGACGCCACGGGTTCAGCCGGTGCAGCGCGCTGCGAAGCCGGCACCCGAACGGCCGGCCACAGAGGCGGCACGAGCCAAGGCGCTGCTCGAAGACCGCCTCGCGTTCCCGCGGCTCTCGACCATGCAAAGGGCCATCGTACTGAGCCACCTCCTGGAGCGGAAACGCGGACCGCACAAGCCGCTCAGGCGGTAGGATTTGGCGGCGGCAAAACGCAGAACGATATCCTTGATGTCATTGAGGACACGAAGAAACAGACTGCAGCATGGTCCCGTCGCGCTGCGCAAATCTCTCGGTGAAGAACGCGTACTGAGGAGGTGGGCTCACGTGAAAACCCCACACCTGTCGAAGATCGCGCTGGCGCTGCTGGTCTCGGCGGCCGGATGCGGCGAACCCAAGCCTGAGAAGAAGCGAGACGTCCTCGTGCCGGTTGTCGCTGAGGTCAGTGTCGTGCGGCCCATCGTCGCGTACGTCGACACGGTTGGGTACGTCGACGCCCAGGTGAAGTCCCGTGTCGGCAGCACTCTGCCCGGCCGCATCGTGCTGATGACCAGAGACGTGGGCGATCTCATCCCCGGCAAGTGCGGTGATCCCGTCAAAGACCGGCAGGCCCTGCTCGCCCGGCTCGACACCGCTGCGCTCGAAGCGCAGGAGAAACGCCTCGACGCCGAGGTCAGACTGGCTGAGGCCAACCTGCCGCAGTTGAAGCAGGACTGGGAACGCGAGGAGAAGCTTCTCAAGGCAGGCTCGGGGACCGAGCGGAGGCGCGATCAGGCCAAGGCTGCCCACGACGTCGCCCGCGCCAAAGTGGAGACCGTCAAAGCGGCGCGCAACGAGGTCCGCGTCGGGATCGCGCAGTCGAGCATCTACGCCCCGGTCGATGCCGCAGTCATCAAGAAGCTCGCGAACGTCGGCGACGTGGTCAATCCCGGCCAGCCCCTGTATCAGCTCGAGTGCATCCGCGACTTGAAGATCAACGTGATCCTGCCGGAGCGCGACGTGCCCAAGGTCCGGGCGAAGAAGGAGGCGAGAATCACGTTTGACGCCCTCCCAGGCGAGGAGTTCACCGGCGCCATCCACGCCGTGATCCCGTCGGGCGATCCGCTGTCGCACAGCTTCACCGCCGAGATCCGATTCCGAAACCGGTTCCGCGAGGACGACAAGCAAGCGGGCAAAGCCATCCCCCTGCCCGACGCCCTGCCCGCCGGTCTGACATGCGACCGGCTGTTGATGAAGCCCGGCATGTTCGCCCGCGTCAAGATCGTCAAGTACCAAAAGGAAGGCGCAACCGTCGTCCCCAAGCGGTGCGTCGTCGAAGACGGAGCCAAGACATACGTCTATCTGATCGACCCCGAGGGCCGCGCCAAGAAACAGAAGGTGACCATCGGGGTCGTGATGGGGCAGTGGGCAGAGGCCGTGCAGGGCCTCAAGCCGGGGCAGAAGGTCGTCGGGCGCGGCATCGAAAACGTGACCGAGGGCCAGTCCGTTCGGGTGACCCGCATCGGCGGCGCCACGTCCGAGGCGGAGCGCGCGCCCGCCGTCACGGCCCGGTAGGCTAGGTCCCGGGTGCTGCGAATGAGCGAATCCATGAGTAAAACCGAAGGACCGAGCCCCGCCGGCACCGCGGGTCTCTTTGATTTCGTGGTCCGCCGCCCGATCCTGTTCGGCGTCATCGCCGTCGCGGTCTTCATGGGCGGTGTGTTCGCCTTCTTCACCCTCAAGGTCGACCTGCTCCCCACCGTCAACCTGCCCAACGTCTCGGTGGTCGTGGTGAATCCCGGGATGAGCGCCAGCGACATCGAGGAGCGAATCACCCGCAAGCTGGAGCGCGCGTTCAGCGACCTCGGCGGGCTGGACCATATCAAGTCGATCTCGCGCGAAGGCGTTGCGGACATCCTCGTCGAGTTCAAGTACGGCGAGCGCGACATCGATGCGGCGGCCATCGAGGTCCAACGACGAATCAACGAGGTCCGCGACGAACTGCCCGCCACCATCGAAGAGCCGGTCGTCCGAAAACTCGACCCCGCCACCCGGCCCATTATGACACTGACCCTCTCCGCGAAGGAGCTGGGGCTGCGGGAGCTCCGCGAGTTCGCCGAGAATCACATCAAGCGGCGCGTCCAGACCATCGACAACGTGGCCAAGGTCATCGTCAACGGCGGCCTGCTCCGCCAGATCAACGTCTTCCTGGATCGCGACAAGCTCGCCAGCTACGGCCTGTCGATGGACCACGTCTGGCAGACGCTCAAGTACAGCAATGCCAATATTCCCGCCGGCGAGGTGAAAGGTGGCGACGACTCCGCCGCGCCCGTCGCCCGCACCATTGCCCAGCTCGAAACCACCGACGCAATCCGGGATACCGTGATCGCCACCATCAACGACGTCCCCGTGACGGTTGGCGACGTGGCGGACGTAGTTGATGGCCACAAGGAGCCGCGCGGGTACGCGATGCTCAACGGCGACCCGGCGGTTACGCTCGAGGTCAAGAAGCAGACCGGGACGAACACCGTGGACATCTCGAACCGCGTCCGCCGCGAAGTGGAGACCATCCGCCAGGGCCTCCCGCCCGGGATGAGCCTGATCGTGGCGCGAGACGACGCGGAGTTCATCAACAAGGCCATCGATGGCATCAAGGACGCCGCCTGGCAGGGGTTCGTGCTCGCGTTCATCGCTCTGTTCCTCCTCCTGGGCACCGGCAGGCCCTCGGTTGTGATCACCATCTGCGTGCCGGCGTCAATCATCGGCACGTTTCTGGTGATGTCGCTTGGCGGGATGACCATCAACATGGTGACTCTCTATGCGCTGACCATCTCCATCGGCGTAAACTTCGACGCGTCCGTCGTCGTGCTCGAGAACATCTTCCGCCACATGCAGGAGGGCAAGAAGAAGCTCGCCGCCGCGGCGGCGGGCGTCCGCGAGCTGGCCGCCCCGCTCTTCGCGTCCACACTGACCAACGTGATCGTGTTCCTGCCGCTCACCCAGCTCAAGGGCTATATCGGGGAACTGATGCGGGCAATGGCGCTGACCGCGATCTTCGCCCAGGTCATGGCGCTGCCCATTGCGCTCTTTGTCGTCTCGAACCTTACCCCGCGCATCATCCCCCGGGCGCCGGAGGGCGTCACCCGCATCCCGATCCTGCGGTGGCTGGTACTGCTGACCACCGGCGCGCTGAACGTGCTCGGCCGGATGTACGCGTCCCTTCTCCGCTGGTGCCTGCATCGGCCGGTCAAGGTGGCCGCCGCCATCTTCCTCGTCTTCATCGCGTCGCTCGGCCTCGTACCGTTCATCGGCATCGAGTTCATGCCGCGCACCGATCAGAACGCCTACTTCGCGGACGTGGAGACGCCCGTGGATGCGACGCTGACCGAGACGAAAGAGGTCGCCGCCGACATCCAGAAGGTCCTCGACCGACACAAGGATTCAATCGAGTACTCGGTCATCAACGTTGGGGGCGACGAGCCCACCAGTCCCCCGCCCAACAAGATCGCCATCAGCCTCAAGCTCAAGCCCAAGGCGGACCGCGAGGCCACCGCGATTGACTCGGGCGATCCCGAGCGCGACCTCATCAGCCGAGTTCGCGGAGAGATCAGCGCCGAAGTCCCCGGCATCCGCCACATCCAGTTCGTGCAGCCCGCCCCGTGGTGGGGCTCGGCCGGCGCGCCGGTCGAACTCAAGCTGCTCGGATATGATTGGGAGCTCCTGAACGCGACAGCGGACGAATACGTCCGCGTTCTCGAGCCGCTCGCGGGCGTGTTCGACATCCAGAAAAACACCCGCCCCGGCCGGACCGAGTATCAGTGCTTCCCGTATCAGAAGAAGATGAACCTGCTCGGGCTGGGCTCGGGCCAACTGGCCGAGGCGCTGCGACTGGCAATGCACGGAGGCGACACCTCTCGGTATCGGACCGAACTGCGCACCGGCGCGCTGTTCCGAGACCGCGACATCTATGTGGTCACCCAGTACGCGCCGCAGTTCCGCCAAGATCTGGAGGACCTCCGCCAGGCGAGTATCCTCACCCCCTCGGGTAAGGTCGTCGACCTTGCCACCCTCGCCGACATTCAGAAGCGACAGGGCCCCAGCTTCATCTCCAAAGAGGACAAGAGGCGGACCGTCACCGTGCTGGTGCAGACCTCGGACGAGCCGCTGAACGAGCTGGTCTTGCAGCGCATCCTTCCGGCGGTCAGCCAGGTGAAGATTCCCCAAGGCATCGACATGATCATGGCGGGCGAGGTGACGCGGATGAACGATCAGTTCGTCGGGATGTCGATTGGCTTCGCCATCGCGTTCATCTTTGTCTTCTTCGTCCTGGCGGGCCAGTTTGAGTCGATCGTTCAACCGCTGCTCATGCTGGCCGCGATCCCGGTGATGATGGTCGGCGTCCTGCTGGCGCTCCTGTTGACGGGGAACACGCTCAACACGACCTCGGGCAACGGCATTTTCGCGCTGATGGGCGTGGTGGTCAACGCGTCCGTCATCCTCATCACATACATCAACCAGCTTCGCGGCGAGGGGATGGCGATGGACGAGGCAATCGTGACGGCGGGCACCAGGCGGCTGCGGCCGATCCTGCTGACCGTCTCGACCACGTTCTTCGCGATGCTGCCCATGGCGGTCTCGCAAGCCGAGGGCTCCGACGTGTACAAGCCGCTCGCGGTCGCCTTCATGGGCGGGCTGGTCACGTCGACCCTCTTGACGCTGATCCTCATCCCCGTGCTCTACCGCATCGTCGTCCGCAGCAAGCCCACCGCGCCCGAGGCGTGAGCGAATCCGACGCGATGTTGTCTCCCTGGCCCGCAGCGCATAGAATGGCAGCCCATGATACGGACCATGATACGCAAAGCGCTGATACCGATGGCGGGGTTCGGCACGCGAATGGGGCCGCTGGCCCGGGTCGTGCCCAAGGCCATGTTCCCGCTGGTGTCGGCTGACGGGCAGGTGAGGCCGGTCATCCACTGGATCGTGTCGGAAGCGCTCGCGGCGGGCGTCCAACAGATTGGGCTGACTGTCAATCCCGCCCACGTCGAACTGGTGCGTCGGTACTTCGCCGCTGCGGACGAAGGCGCCGGTTCTGATCTGGCCCAACGACTGGAATACGTCATCATCCCCAGGCCGGAGGGCCTCGGGGCGGCGGTCGCGTACGGGGAGACCTTCCTCGGCGACGAGCCTTTCCTGATGCTGCTGGGCGATTACGTCTACGTCCGGGCAGCAGGGCGCCCGACCTGCGCCGCTCAGGTGGCGTCGGCATTTGCCGAATGGGGTGGAGCGGCCATGATCGGCATGCAACCGGTCGGCCCGGATGAAGTACCCCGGTGCGGCGTGGCCCGTGGCGAGCCGGTCGCGGACGACGTTTACCGGTGCACCCGGCTGATCGAGAAACCGGACTTGGATACGGCCCGGCGGGAGCTCGTCACGCCCGGCCTGGCGCCGCACCAATTCCTCGCCCACGCCGGCATCTACGCGTTCTCCCCCGAGATATTCCCCTGCGTCGACGAACTAATGTCTGCGGACCGCCCGGATGGAGAGGAGGTCGAACTCACCGACGCGCAGGCGATGCTCCTCGCGAGACATCCCGACGAGTACCGCCTGCTCCGCATCGCAGGGAGAGGCCACGACACGGGGAACCCCGCCGCGTATCTCGCGGCGCAGGCGGCCGTCCGAGAGGCCCGCGCGACTGGATGACGGGCCGCTAGTCTTGCGGACCCTGCTTCGCCTCGGCGAGGCGCCAGATGGTCAGCGGGAAGCACTGCATCTGCGGGAAAGCCCCAACGATCTTGGCCATCGCAGCGTCACGATCCTCGGGGCCTCGCGCGACGAACTGCACCGTGCCGTCGCCCTGACTGCCAACCCCCTTGCCCCCGTGAATGTGCTCGGCGATGTCGTCGAACGCGAGCAGCCTGTGAAGCAGCGGGCTCTTCAGTTGCTCCGCGCTGTGCGGCGCGATGCGGGTGTCGAAGTTCTCCTGCGCCTCGAGCATCAGGCGGCCGAGCTTCGCGGCGTCGCCGTCGCTCAGCGCCCGGTAGGCCCCGCGGACGATCCGCTCGTTCTCTACGCCGAGCGCCCGCTGCAGCTCGTCGCTACGGGAGTACGCGGCCTGCAAGTCGCCGAGGATTTTCACCGTGTCCTTCGTGCCGGCCAGATCAACGAAGAACATGCAGACCTCGCCGGACGGGAAGATCGGCTCGATACGGGGAGCCGCCGCCTTCTGAAACGTCAACAGCACCGGCGTCTTGCCGTAGATGCACGCCTGATCCATCCGCCCGCACTGGCTGCCGGTGAGCTTCTCGCCGCGGTAGGCGGCCTCCATCATCTCGTGTGGGAACAGGCCGAGGTTGTGGACCGCGTTGAACGCCTTGGCGACGAGGATGCACACCGCAGCGGAGCTGGACACCCCCTTGCGGAGCGGCAGGTCCATGCCCGTAATCTGGAGGTCGATGCCGCCCGGCGCCCCGAACCGCGACCGCATTTGATGCGCCGTGCCCGCACAATACCGGAAGAACTCGCTCTGATCCCTGGCCGCCGCCCGGAGCGTATCGGTGTCCCACTCGCAGTCGATCCGGCGCGTCCGACCGGTCGGCCGGCCGTGCTGGTCGGGGACCAGGCTCTCGACCACAAACCGGTCCGCCGGTCGCGCCCGCGCGGATAGCCCCTGATCCGTCCCGATCACCAGGCAGTAACCGGGGTACAACCCGTGTTCGGCCGCCCAATCGCTGTGCTCGCCGAACAGGCACAACCGGCCGGGCACGAACAACTCCGCGCCGTCGCCGGCTCGGTCCTCATCGGCCATGTCGCAAGTGCTCCAACGTGTGTCCGCCCGCCGGGAGCCGCGCCGACGTCCCCCGCCGGCACCAGCACGCACGATCCCGCTCACGCCGCCTCGCGCAGCTTCCGGCTCCAGACGGTATCGCAGCGTCCTCCGAAGTACCCCCCTTGAGCTTATCCTCGCTCCGGCCACAATCAAGCAAAATATCGCCCGAGGCCCTTGCGCCGGCGACTCGGGATGCCTATATATCAGCAGGCAGGGCCGGCGCCAAATCGCGCTTGACCCCGCCTCCCGACGGTGGCATAAAGGTATCGGTGCTTTTGTGGAGTAGAGCCATGCGTTGCGATCCCGATCGTATCGCCGAGAGCCCGGGAGACGAAGACGAGCAGCCCACCGAGGAGCCCCTGCCCCAGAACGGGAGTGACGTCAAAGATGATGAAGTAGCGCCGGAGGAACTGAACTTCTGCGAACTCTGTGGCGCCAGCGAAGATGACGACGACGAGCTGCTCCGCTGCGAAGAGTGCGGACGGCTCCACTGCAGCAACTGCCGGGAATACGACGAAGACGGCACCCCCTATTGCGCCGACTGCTTCGACGAGATCGCAGAGGAATGACCCGCCGACATCGCGGCGGCTCACCACACGTCGTCTGTCGTCCGCCGCGCCGAGTCACCGTCGGCGGAGCCGGAGGCGGCGCGGCGGCGGGTCAAAGCCACCTCCGCGCCGAAGAGCGCCAATGACAAGGAGGAGCCATGACACGGCGGAAGCTTTTGCTGGCTGTCCTGTTGTCATTCGTGCTGGGCGGGGTCTGCGGTTGGTTCCTGCCGCGGCTCGCGCCGAAGCCCCCTTCCGAGCCGCCGCCGAAACCGTCTTCCGAGCCGCCGCCCATTGACTCCGGGTTCTTCTTCAGTTGTGGGGTGTATGTCTCGCCGCCGTACCACGTCACCCTCGACGATGACGGAGTCAAAATCAACGGAATCAAGGTGGAGGGGAGACCGTGGGTGCCGGGAAAGGGGCGACCGATACCGGACACAGACCCCGGGCCGTTCAAATGGACCCCGGAACGCCTGAAGCAGGGGATGTCGAAATCCGGCTTCATGAGGCATACCGGCGACCGCTTCTGGAACTGGTGCAAAGAAGACGGCTTCGACGAGGCCTGCCGCCGGTTCGAAGTCTACCTGAAGGAACAGCCGCTGGTGACAAAGGT
>CAZDHT010000212.1:0-2089 GCA_964505325.1 uncultured Planctomycetota bacterium
GGGGCTTGGCCGGAAGTCAACGGAAGAGCGCCTTTTCACTTGGCTGAAGTGTTACAGCGGGAGAAGATCCGGCGAGGTCGGTCATCGCTGCTCTCCATTACTTCCTGGGCGCCAGCTTGGCGGCGACTTCGGCCGCCGTGACGAACAGCTCGGCGTTCAGGTCTTGCCAGCCGCGGTGGTTCACGTGGGTGAAGATGGGGCCCCACGGCTGATGGGTGCGCTCGATGCAGTATCGGACGCGCTTCACCAGCACGCGGCGGCATTTGGCGGCCAGGCCGGCGCCGATCCGGTCGGCACCGATCCGGTCGGCGTGTTTGGCCTGCGCCTCGCCGATGAAGATGGCGGCCTCGGTCTCCTGGAGCCCCTCTCGAACGGCCTCCAGCCGCAGGGTCGGCTCGGCGCCGTCCGGCCCCGGCCAGCCGAGGCGGAAC
Organism: uncultured Planctomycetota bacterium; assembly: GCA_964505325.1. Classification (GTDB taxonomy): domain Bacteria; phylum Planctomycetota; class PUPC01; order PUPC01; family PUPC01; genus CAZDHT01. Next base: position 432 of record CAZDHT010000212.1, read on the forward strand.
GTGTAGACGCCGCGCTGCGCCGACGACGATTCGGGCCAGCGCTGGTAGATGGATTTGGCGCGGCCCTTGCCGCTCTTGACCGGCCAATAGTCCAGCGCCACGCGGCCGAAGCCGCGCGATCCGAAGTACATGTTCCGCTCGGCCAGGATCCGCCAGTCCTGCAGGTCCCGCCGCTCGGCGTTGCCGCGGTAAAAACGCGCCCCCACCCGATTCCGCTGCCAGATCTCGGGCAGATTTCGGAGCGGATAGACCCGGCTCACGGCGTAGGCGTGTTCCTGAAGGACCAGACGGCTGTCGCCTTTCATGCGAATCGGGTGCGCCGCGGTGGTGGGAGCGTGGCAGCCTTTGACCCAGCCGGCCTGGGGGAGAATCTGCTTGAACTCTGTCAACGTGGCCGGCAGCGACCCCTCGATCAGCACGCCGAAGCAGATGGCCTTGTCGAGGCCGAGCTTCGCCAGCCGCCTCTTCGCTTCGAGAACTACCGGCCTCCAGAACTCCAGGCTCTCCTTGGTCCCGTAATTGGGGACCCGCAGGGATGAGAGCTTGCCGGTCTTCGGATCGAGCTGCGTGACGTGGTGCGGCTGCGTCATCGCCTCTACCGCCTGCTGCTGGTAGACCCTCGACCGGAACACGTGCAGGCAGATGAAGTCCGGCTCGACCAGGTGCTTCTTGATCAGCGCGGCGTAGCGGTCGAACACCGTGAAGTCATAGCCGTACGTCCCGTCCTCCTTCCTGATCCAGTAGACCCAGCCCTCCTTGTTGCCGGTCTGGGAGCGCTCGATGATCGGGACGTGTACGAAATCATTGCCGACGTAGCTGAGCACCTGGAAGCTCTTCTCGATCAGCGCCCAGTGTTTCTCCGACCACATCGGGACGGCGTATTGCAGGGCAAGCGTCTCCGGCGACTGGTAGATGCCGGCGTAGGCGCGGTACTTGTACGGTTCGGGAAGCGCCCAATCGGCCACTGACACGTGGATGGGCACGGCGACTGGGTCGATGCCGTCGGCCGAGACCTGCATCTCGCCGGTGTAATCCCCCGGGGCCGCGTCGCGCGGCACGTGCACGGTGACGAACACCGGCTGCGTCGCGCCGCCGGACCGTTTCTCCACCTTGACTTCGGCCGGCGGGCTGCCCCAGAGCTGATCGTACCAATACTGAGCACTGTATGAATAGTGGACCAGCCGGGGGTAACGCACCCGGACGTCCTCCGCCGGGATGACGGCCTTGCCGCCGGCATCCCTGAGCTCGCCCGCCGTCGCCTTCAGCCTCTTGATCGGCTTGTCCCAGCCGACGGCGACCTGTCCCGAGAACACGCCGTTCCGCGCGCCCACCAGGCGGATCGGCCGCAGCGGCTCGTTCGGGTCCCCGTAGTCGTAGATGGACACGCGGTCGTTGCGATCCACGTTCCAGACCTGGCTGGACTTCGTCCACATCCGTCCCCGCCCGTCCGGCCGCCAGACCTGGACGCTCCTGGGCCGGACAACGTTGGGCGTAAGCCCTTCGCCGCTGACCGCCAACCGCAGCTTGGTCAGCCGGCAGGGCGTCCACCGGCCGTACCGGTTCTGCTTGAACCACCCCGAGGCGGTGGGATGGTAGTTGCTGCGGTGTATCTCGACGGCGAGCACGTTGGTGCCCACGCGCAGGAACTCCTCGCCGAA
>CAZDHT010000212.1:2189-9793 GCA_964505325.1 uncultured Planctomycetota bacterium
GTCAGGTCCTTGCAGTTGAACTTGCCGCGCAGGCAGACTACGCCCAGGTGCAGCTTCGAGAAGATGAGTTGCTCGAAGTCTCGGCCGGAGGCGCGGGGCCAGGCGCCGTCGTCGAACGTCGGCAGCCGCCAGTCCGCCGGCGGCGGATCGCTGTCGACGTACATACCGGGCAGGGGCTTGGGCTCCGTCGCGTCTTGCCCGGCGGCTTTGAGCGCCGCGGCCGGAATGACCGGCGTACGCGAGGTCTCGTGCCAGCGCCAGAACGACCCTTCGTTCAGGATGGTCACGGCGTCCCTGGGCACCTCGACCGGCGGCCGCTGCGCCGCCGCCAGCCCGGCCGACGGAATCACCGCCAGGAGCAGGCATCCGACCACGTACACACGTCTCATGCGTTGCCCTCACGACCGGCGTCGGTTGCAGCTCTCGCCCGCATTATACCGCGGACAGCGACAAATTGCCCGCGCTGTCTTTCAGTGTGCCAGGCACACTTTAGAGCTGTAAGTGGCTATTGAGCAGGATATTACAAATCTCACTTGCAAAGTGAGCGGCGCTCCACTATACTTGGTCCGTCACCCGAAGGAGGAAGCCCCGTGCCGCGCACGCCCAGGTTCTCGTACCCGCGAGCCGTTCACCACGTCACCCTCCGGTGCAACAACCGCGAGTTTCTCTTCTCCGAACGGTCCTTCGAGTTGTTCCATTCCCTCCTCCAGAAGGCCCGGGAGAGGTTCGGCCTCTCGCTCTACAACTACTGCCTCATGACGAACCACGTGCATCTCCTGTTCAAGGTGAACAAGGCCGACACGCTCTCCAGCGCGATGCACTGGACCAGCAGCCTGTTCAGCCGCCGGTTCAACAAGCAGTCGGGCCGGAACGGCCATCTGTGGGAGGGGCGCTTCCGCAGCACGATCATCGAAGAAAGCTCCTATTTCCTGCGTTGTATGACGTATTTGGACCTCAATCCGGTCCGGGCCAGGATGGTCGCGGAGCCCGCCGAGCACCGTTGGTCAGGACACCGCGCGCTGCGGCACGAGAACGCTGCGGAACTGGATTTCCACCCGACCTACCTGGAGCTCGGAACGGACGCCCGCTCGCGCTATCGGGCCTACACGCACCTGCTGGCGGAGGACTTGGAGCGACGGCGCGTTCCGCTTGCGACGAAGTTCTTCGTCGGCAGCCCCCGATTCGTTGCGAGGATGGAGAAGAAGTTCGGCCTGTCAGGCGGGGGAACCTTCCTGGCGAGAGAGGCCGTTGCGACGGATGCAGGCGGCGCCGCGACAATCGTCAGCCTCCGCCCGCGCGTGGGCCGCGCGGCGAGACAATGACATGCAACGTCATAACCAACGCCTAAGTATCCCGTTACGCCTTCGAAGTGTGCCAGGCACACTTCCTGGGCAGGGAGGAGGGTAAGGGCATTGTAACAAGACAGCGCCCGGTCTCAAGGCACCTGTCGGGCGCGCCGCGGTTCACCAGTAGTTGTGCTCGAGCAGCCACTCGCTGTAGCGCTTGCCGATGGTGATGTCCTGAAGGACGAGCGGATCGCCCGGCAGGTCGTGCTTGGCGATCATCGCGCCGATCCAGCCGTCAAGCTCCGCTTCGAGGTCCTTCATGAGCTCGGGCCGCTCGCCGGCAAGGTTGTGCATCTCGGCGGGATCGGCGTCGAGGTCGTACAGCTCGCGCGGCGGCATCTTGTGCAGGTCCCGGTCCGGGTCGCCGCGGTTCACGATCAGCTTCACCCTGTCCTTGACGATGCCCCACTTCTTCTGGTAGGTGCATTCCTCGGTGATGAGCTTGTAGCAGATCGGTTCGTCCTTCTCGCCGGTCAGGTACGGCACGAGGCTGGTGCCCTCCATCTCGCCGGGGACCTCGAGCCCGGCGGCCTCGAGAATCGTGGGTGCGAGATCGACGTGCTGCACGAGGTGCGGCACGACGTGACCGCTGCCGCCTTTGCCCGGCCAGCGGACGATCAGCGGGCAGTGGATGTTGCCCTCGTAGAGACCGTGGTGGTCGAAGAACACGTCGTGCTCGTACATCTCCTCGCCGTGGTCGGCGAAGAAGATGACCATGGTGTCGTCGGCGAGGCCGGCGCCGTCGAGCGCGCCGAGCAGCTCGGCGATGCCGTCGTCGAGGTAGCGGATCTCGGCGTCGTACATTGCGCGGACGTACTCGACATCGGTGACCTCTCGGCCCTCGGGGGCCAGTTCTCTGATGAAGCCGTCGCGCCAGTGGGCGGCGTGGAAGCTCGTCTCGTAGAACTGATGCAGCCGGCCGTTGTTCGCGGGATCGCACGGATCGCCCTGGTAGAAGAGCGGCCGGTACTTCTCCGGCGGCAGGTAGGGGGTGTGCGGGTCCCAGTAATGGACGAACAGGAAGAACTTCTCGTCGGCGTGGTTGCGGATCCACGGCACGGCGAGGCGGTTGATGTCGGTACATTCGACGGCCTGGGGGTAACGTTGACGAAGGGTGGCATTGAGGTAATGCTCGTAGCCCCAGTAGAACCACGGCTTCATCTGGATGAGGTTGTCGACGGCGCACGTGGTGTATCCGGCCTTGGTGAAGATCGAGGGCAGCCACGGGCGCTTGGGGTCGAGCGCCGCGTCGCCGCCGTGCGTGACGATGTTGTGCGTGATCGAGTGCTGCCCGGTGTAGACGGTGGTGTAGCTCGGCTGGGTGGGGATGGCCGGCGCGTAGAAGTTCTCGAAGCGGACGTTGGCCTCGGCGAACGCGTCGAGCGTGGGGCTGGTGGGATACCGGTATCCGTGGCAGCCGAGCTGCCGGGCACGGAGCGTGTCCAGCGCGACAAGCAGGATGTTCACAGGCTTCCTCCTTCAGATGTGCCGAGGCGTAAGTATAGGAAAAGGGCGGAACGGCGGAAAGAGGAAACTGGGGAGAGCACCCGACGTACAGGTCTGAGGCAAGAAACGGCCACACGGGACTTGCCTGGCCGCGTCTGGCGAAGTAGAATGTGGCGGATGATCGACGGTGTGCCTTGGGGCGCCGCCGGACGGAGTTGGGAATAGGGAGGACGCGGAAGAAAGGAGGCGCGGCATGAGGACATTTCTCAAACGGTCTGGGCTGATTCTGCTCGCGGCGAGTCTGCTGGGGCTGTCGGGTTGTCTCCCGGGGCGGCATTGGCGGCACTGGCGGCCGTGGCGCTGGCACCCCAATTTAAACGCGAGCCAAGAGGCGCCCGCGCCCCGATTGCTCCCCGGGCGCTTGGTGAATAGTAGATAGGGGCGGTTCGCGAACCGCCCCTACAGCGGCAAACGGGAATTGAATGACCCTGGTCGTTTCCCCTTGACCTTGACGGGTCTGGGGCCGCGCATATAATGGCCGTGTCTTCGGACGGCGCGCGCGGGTGCGCAATCAGAAGGAATGCGCCGGGAAATCTTGACCGGGCTCAACTCATTCAACGCGGATGAGGGGTGAGCGCGGCAAGAGGTCGCACGCCGTTTGTCCGCAGGTCACATAGCGGGGAGTGCGGATTCGAGGAAAATGGCATCGGATGCAATTCTCGGGCTGGGACCGGGGAGAAACAACGAAAGGAAGTGGCACATGGGACACGCTCGCCGGCTGTTCGTGGTCGCCCTGTTGACCGGTTTCGTTGCCGGCCTCACTGGCTGCACGTTCGTCCCGGGCTATCCGGGGCAATGGGCCTATAACGTCATCGGTGAGGGCGGCCACATCGGCGTCGAGCAGATCTCGCTCGCCCAGCCGATCGTTCGGGGCCACACCGTCATCATCAACGGCATCGCCCGGGTCCCCGTCCGCACGGTCCGGTGGACCTGGGGCGACGGCAACTCGACGGACACCGGCAACTTCCCCGGCACCCACACGTATCTCCGTCCCGGGCAATACACGGTGCTGGTGCAGGTATTCGCCGTGGACGGGCGGACCCTGCAGGGACGGGCGGACGTCCGAATCCGAGGGTACTGGCCGGAACAGGGACACCTCGGGTTGTTCGCGCCGATCGTGCAAGGGCGCCACGTGACGATCAGCGGAGCCCTGCGCGACGCCTCGCTCCGCAGGCTGCACTGGACGTGGGGCGACGGCGCGGTGAGCGACACGAACGCGTTCCCCGGCACCCACACCTACGCGCGAGCCGGCCTGTACACCGTCGGCGCGGTGGCCTACGCCCGGTCGGGCAAGCTCATGCGCGCCAGCACGACCGTGCGAATCACCGGGCCGCCCTGGCCCGGCCTGGGGGACCTGACGCTGTCTCCGCCGGTGGTCGAGGGGCGCATGGTCAGCGTCGCCGGCGTGGTCGGAGTCCCCTTCAACACGATCCGATGGGACTGGGGCGACGGCAAGACGACGACCACCACGTCCTTCCCCGGCCGGCATCTGTATCAGCGCGCCGGAGTCTACACCATCACCGTGCAGGTACAGACGAAATCGGGGGCCGTTCTGCGAAGCGGGACCGTCGTGCAAATCGGGCAGCCGCCGCTCCCAGGGGGAAGAGTTACCCTGCTCACGCCGGCCGTCGTGGGGCGGTCGGTGACGATCAACGGGACGGTCAACGTCGGCTTCACCGCCATCCGTTGGGATTGGGGCGACGGGACGGCTACCGGCACGGCTAGCTTCCCCGGAAAGCATACCTACGCCCGGCGCGGCACGTACACCGTCAAGGTGCAGGTATTCACCCAGGCGGGAAAGACCCTGGAGGCGACCGCGGTGGTGCGCATTATAGGCCTGCCCCCGCCGGCCGAGCTCTTCACGTTGCACGCGCCCGTGGTGAGGGGATACGGCGTGACCATCGGCGGCACGACCAACGTGCCGTTCAAGAGCATCCGCTGGAGTTGGGACGACGGGAAGGTAACCGACACCAAGAACTTCCCCGGGGTGCACCTTTACCTGCGCCGGGGCACCTACAACGTGAAGGCGGTGCTGTTCACCAGGGCGGGCAGAATCCTGCGAGCCGGCATCGTGGTCCGGATCGCGGGGCCGCCGCTGCCCGGCCTGAAGCTGACCCTCCTGCCCCCGGTGGTGGTGGGGCGCGGCGTGACCATCAACGGCAGCGTGAACGTGCCCGTCAACAACATGATATGGAGCTGGGGCGACGGAAGGGCGACCACCACCACGACGTTTCCCGGCACCCACATCTACGCCGGGCGCGGCGTGTACACCGTGACCGTCAAGGCGCAGACCAAGACGGGGAGGATCCTGCAGGGCACGGTGACCGTGCGGATCGCCGGGCCGCCGCTCCCCGGCGTGCAACTGACCCTCCAGCCGCCCGTGATAGTGGGGAACAGCGTGACCATCCACGGCAGCGTCAACGCGGCCGTCAACAAGATCGAATGGACCTGGGGCGACGGAAGGGCGACCGCCACGGCGGCGTTCCCCGGGACGCACGTCTACGCGCGCCGCGGCCTGTACAACGTGGTCGTCAAGGCGTTCACCAGGCTCGGCAGGGTCGTGCAGGGCACGGTCGCCGTGCGGATCGGCGGGCCACCACTGCCCGGCGTGCTGATGACCCTCCAGCCGCCCGTGATAGTGGGGCGCAGCGTGACCATCAACGGCATTGTCAACGTGCCGGTGAAGCGGCTCCGCTGGTTCTGGGGCGACGGGAAGAGCACCGAAACGGCCGGCTTCGCCGGCACGCATATCTACAAGACCCCCGGCGCATATACTGTCTCGGTCGAGGCGCACACGCTGCCGGGCAAGACCGTGCGCCAGACCCTCCGAATCCTGGTCGGCACGCTCTGGCCGGGCCTGCTTCCCGGCGGGGACCTGCTGCTGGTCACGCCGGTGGTGGTGGGGAACGACGTGTGGATCTACGGCGCCATCGAGCCCACGATCCGGCAGGTCCGCTGGTCCTGGGGCGACGGCAAGACGACGACCTCCCCTCACTTCCCCATCCGGCACACCTATCCGGGGCCCGGCGTGTACACCGTCGGTGTGCGGGTACAGACCAAGACCGGGCGGATTCTGAACGGCAGCACGAAGGTCATCATCGGCGGTGGCGCGCTGTGGCCGGGGCTGAAACCCAACGGGCCCGCCCTCCTGTTCCTGCCCGTGGTGGTGGACAGGACCGTGAGCGTCCGCGGCGCGATCAACGTCCCCGTCAGGAGGATCACGTGGTCCTGGGGCGACGGGAAATCCATCGTCCGGACAACGCTGCCGGTCACCCACCTGTACAAGGCAGGTGGGACCTACACGGTGGTGGCCGAGATTCTGTTCCGGGACGGGAGGGCCCTGCGGCCGAGCACCACGGTGACCATCGCCGGGCCGCCCCCGCCTGTCGGCGACCTGACGCTCAACCCGCCGGTCGTAGCGGGCCCCAGCGTGACCATCGCCGGCACCGTCAGAGCCCCGTGGGAATGGATGCGCTGGCACTGGGGGGACGGAGGCCCCATCGTCGAGGGTGGTTTCCCCGGCCAGCACACCTACAAGGCCCCCGGCATCTACACAGTCAACGTCGAAGTCCGGACCAAGGCGGGAAGGACGCTGCGGGCCACCGTTCGGGTGCGCATCCTGGCGTTCCCGCCGCCCGGTGACCTGACGCTCAACCCGCCGGCCGTCCTGGGCCGCCGGGTGACGGTCAACGGCCACATCGCGGTCCCATGGGAATCGATGCACTGGACCTGGGGCGACGGGACCCCTGTGAGGAAGGGCGGCTTCCCCGGCAGGCACACGTACCGCCGCGCCGGCGTGTTCACGATACGGGTGCGGGCCGTCACCAAGGCGGGCAAGACCCTGCGGGCCACCGTCACGGTGCACATCCCCTGACGCCGCCGGCTTACGATCAAGCAGGCATGCAGTTCCGCGCGCGGCCGTCGCGCTTGACTCCGCGGTCCGGCCGGATATAATGCTGCCCGATCACAACGGAGCGGCAGCTTGGCCGGATACCGCGAAGAGTTCTCCAAAGGCATCATCGCGAACAACCCGATCTTCGTGCTCATGCTCGGGCTGTGCCCGACGCTCGCGGTGACGACGAGCGTCAAGAACGCGTTCGCAATGGGCCTGGCGGCGAGCTTCGTGCTCATCTGCTCGAACGTCATCATCTCGGCGTTCCGCCGGCTCATCCCCAAGGCCGTCCGGATTCCCTGCTTCATCGTCGTCATCGCCAGCTTCGTCACCATCGTCGATATGGTGATGAAGGGCTTCTTCTACGAGCAGAGCAAGGCGCTCTCCATCTTCATCCCGCTGATCGTGGTGAACTGCATCATCCTCGGCCGGGCCGAGGCGTTTGCGTCGAAGAACACCGTTCTGAGGTCGCTGCTCGACGGCGCCGGCGCGGGGCTCGGCTTCACCCTGGCGCTGATCATGGTCGGCACCATCCGCGAGGTGCTCGGCGCGGGCACGGTGTTGGGCTTTCCCATCTACCTCGACAGCGCCGGCCGCACGGTGTACCAGCCGATGACCGCGCTGGTCCTGGCGCCGGGCGCGTTCCTCGTGCTCGGATTGTTGATGGCGTTCTTCCGCCACGCCGGCCGGAAGAAGACCCAGGCCCGCCTGGATGAGGTAACCTACGAGTGAGCTTCGGCCTGATCATCCAGATCGCAATCCTCAACCTGTTCGTGCAGAACTTCGTCATCGCGCGGTTCCTCGGGCTGTGCCCGTTCATCGGCCAGTCGGACAGCAAGAGCAAGGCGGTCGGGATGGGC
>CAZDHT010000213.1:0-9664 GCA_964505325.1 uncultured Planctomycetota bacterium
AGTCTTTCAGAGCTTAAAAACCGTACATTATCTTACATTTTGAATCTTGTGTTTTTTATGTCTTTTACACAACACGAGGGGCTTCGTTATTTACATTTTTACTATGTTTTTAGCTTTAAAAACCTTATCATTTCTTATCATCTCATTTCTTAGCATTCTCCGGCTTCCGCGCCACGCCCGGGACCCGTCTCGCCGCCCTCTGCCGGGGACATACAGCGCCTCCCGGCTCCACAAGGCCGATCGCGGGAAGTTCGCGCTCCCCAGGTAGCATCATCCCTCCTCCTCAAGAACGCCAGCTTCGGCTGGCGCTATCTCCGGTCACTACTGTCCGGTTGTTGAGATACGATTGTGACGGAACTGACCGTCACACAATGGGCTTATAGCGAAAAATGAGTGTAATCGATTTGAAATCGCTCGTACACTTCGGCCATTTTCCAACGCGCACTCCGTGGAGAATGGCCTATGAATTCCGGTCGCACCATCTTCGCCCAACTGATGGATTTTCTGCCGCTGCACGAGTTCCGGAAGTGTGTCCGGCGCTATCGAGGTCATCACAAGGTTCAGAGTTTCACCTGCCTCGACCAGTTCCTCTCTATGGCGTTCGCTCAACTCACGTTCCGCGAGAGTCTCAGGGACATCGAGACGTGTCTTCGTGCGATGGGCCACAAGCTTTACCATTCGGGATTCCGCGGGCGCGTGTCGCGAAGCACACTGGCCGACGCCAACGGGCGTCGCGACTGGCGCATCTTCGAGGACTTCGCTCACGTGCTCATCTCGATTGCACGGCCGCTCTATGCCGGCGAAAGTTTTGGCGTCGAACTCGACCACGCAGCCTACGCGATCGACTCGAGCACTATCGACCTGTGCCTTTCGCTTTTCCCGTGGGCACGCTTCCGAAAGCACAAGGCCGCCGTGAAACTTCATACGCTCCTCGACCTCAGGGGCAGCATTCCGTGCATTGTACGCGTCACAGACGGCAAAACGCACGATCTCGATTTTCTCGATTCGCTCGTCCTGGAGCCGGGCGCGTTCTACATCATGGATCGCGGCTACATCGACTTCGAGCAACTCTATCGAATCCACCACAGCCGGGCGTTTTTTGTCATCCGCTCGAAACGCAACCTCGCATACACGCGGCTTTCGTATTCCGCGGTGGACAAGTCGACCGGCCTGAGGAGCGACCAGATCATTCGACTCACCGGCCCACGGACGTCGCGGCTCTACCCCGTTCCGTTGCGGCGCGTCCACTACTTCGATGCCGAGAGCGGCAACCGGATTGTGGTGCTCACGAACCACTTCCACCTGCCCGCGTTGACGGTCGCACAACTGTACAAAGCCCGCTGGCGAATCGAACTGTTCTTCAAGTGGCTCAAACAGCACCTCCGAATCAAAGCCTTCTTCGGCACGTCGCCGAACGCCGTGAAGACGCAAGTCTGGATCGCGATCAGCGTCTACGTGCTCCTGGCCATCATCAAGAAGGAGCTCCGGCTGGACCGCGCGCTGAGCGAAATCCTGCAAATCATCAGCATTTCTCTTTTCGAGAAGACCGATATGTACCATACACTTACAACGCTCGGCCTGCAAAACGAGAAACTCGGAAGTCACAACCAGTTGTCATTGTTCGACTAATAACCGGACAGTAGTGCTATTTTTACTTTTCTTGCTTCTCCTGGATTTTGTGCTAGATAATATGCAAATAATTCCATAATTGATTTAAGGCCTTCTTCTGGGGCTTCTCGCTTTCCCATAGCTGTGTATTGGCTTATTGTGTAGTCATCTATTGTAGGGCTTTCTTGAAGAGCAGTAGGCCTGGAAACTCGTATTTTTGAAAGTCTGCCATCTTCCTTTCTTGTGATGGATGCGTAGCTTGGGTTATTAGCAGGTTGGTTCATGCAACTCTTTTCGCCCGGTCCAGCGCGCCCGGCCGACGTGTGCCCCATTGCGGAAAGGAAGTCATCTGTCCCCGCCCCCTCGCTGTGTGTCAGGTGGCTGTGTAACGCCGGCTGCGGCGCGTGCCGGCTCCCTTCACCTTTAGGCCGAACCGGGCGAGCGCCTTGATGATGTCCTGCGGGAGCTTGATGGCGGGGAGTGCGTCGCGGATGTCGGCCCTGGTGGCCCCCTGTTTGGCGTTCTGAATCACGTGGTATATGCGCTCTGCGTCGGATCTGATCTCATCTTTGGTGCGCCGGGCGCCGGACGGTCGGCCGCTCGGTTCGGTCGGTCGGGCGCCGGTCAGCTCTTCTTTCTTCGCGGCCAGGTCGTCGAGCTCCGCCCGCAGCTTCGATTCCTTCTGTTCCAGCGAGAAGAGCAGATGCTGCTTGAGTTCGGCAAGGTAAATCTCGGTCCGCTCGATTTCACCCTTCAGTTCGTCATATGACATTGCATTGGGCGGCTTGGCTTCTTTGGACATATGCGTTTCCCTGCGTTGTCCGTGCTCCCCCGTGTTGGATTGTACGCAGCGCCGCGCCGGATCGCAAGCAGAAAACCGGGGCCTGCCTTCGCTCACGAGCCGGGCCAGGAAAGCGGGGACAGCCAGCGAGTGGCAGTCCCCAATGGCACTATTGAGGTGCATGTAATCAAAGGAAAGCAGAGACGCGGCTGGCTTTCTGTAGCCGAGGCCCATGGCCTCGGAACGGCCTCATGGAGGCCGTCTACAGGAGAACCCAGAAGCAGCCTCTTCCATTTCATACATGAACCTCAATAACTTAAGGAGCTTGGCACGTGTCGCAGAGGTTCCCTCGTAATCGTAATCTTGCTCCCAATCGTAATCGCTGCCTCGTAAGTTCCGATCCTGGAGAGGATTACGAGTATGATTACGATTATGATTACGACTACGACAAAGACGGCGGCGAGCCCCTTGTTATCTCTGGCGCCGGCTGATGGAGCTTATGTTAGTGCCATTGTTGCCTGTCCCGGTTTTTCGCCCCGGACACACGGCGGCTGCCTGCACCCCACTTGGCTGAAGTGTTGCCCCGGAATCACCCACGCCCCTTCCCACCGGCGCGGCGTTATGGATCGCGTTCGACGTCCGGCCCGCGCCGCGCCGCGAACACCTGGCAGGTCTTGAAGTAGTCGGCATGCTGCACCTTGCCGAGGCGGTCCAGCAGCTCCTTCCGGCAGTAGTGCGCCGCGGCGCCCATGTACAAGACGCCGGTGGCCAGGACGTTCTTCCGGTGCCCGGGCGAGAACATCCAGCCGTCCACGATCTGCCGGGCCAGCGTCACGTAGGTGTGGGGAGGCGGGATGTTCGAAGGGTCGATCTTGAACTCCCAGCGCTTCGGCGTCTTCGTCAGGATAGGATACGGCCGGCCGGGGACCTGTGCCACGTTCTCCAGCATCATGCAGTGCCTGACGCCGACCAGCGCCAGCCGAAGGGGAAGCGTCTTCTTCTTGGGATCGTCCGGATTGACGTGTGAGACGAAGTCCTTCTCGACCATGTCCCTGGCGTGACCGAACGCCGCCCTGCGGAGCGCGGGGGAGTAGAGCAACTGCCTCTTGTGGTACTTGACGCGGCGCAGGTTTGTCTCGAAGAAGATGGCGGCGCTCAGCAGCTCGTGATCGACGTTCTTGAAGTCGATCTGCCGGTTGGCGGGGCGGTAGCCGCGGAACTTCGCCGGGGTGAACTTCGCATAGTACGAGTCGTCCCAATCCGGGGCCTTCGTCTGCGCCAAGCCGTCCCCGCCCGCGATCAGCACCACAAGCAGCACGGCGGTCGAACGCAAGGCACACCTCATAGGCAGACGTTTCGTCCTCTGATACAAAGGGCCGCCAACCCGGCCCAGCTTGTTCATGATACCACACGAGCGGCGGAACCCCAAGACAGTCAATCCAGAACGCCAGGGTCACTCAATTCTCGTCTGGAAACGGCCGAGGTCAACCCGTCCGCCGAGCCTACCCCGCCGAAGCAGCTTCGGCTGCGAAGGCTGGAAGCCCTGCGAAGGCGGATGCCCTCGGCTGCAAATGACCCGGATTCCGCCGCTGCCTACTCCGCCGATGCTACTCTGCGAAGTAGCCTGCTACGCAGCACGAGAGCAGCCTCGGCTGCGAAGGCTGGATCGGGGGCTGTAGCAGGGGCGGTTCGCGAACCGCCCCTACAGCGGCAAGCGAGAATTAAATGACCCTGCCGCGCCACGTTTTTGAGCGCACATTTTGATGCGCCACGTTTTTGAGAGATCGCCATGGTTGACTTTATGGGAATCGGGTGTATAATTTGCGGTTCTCTACTGCACGCGGCTGGCGCCGCGTGGTGCAAACAGTTGTGGGGCTGGAGCCCCGGCCGGCGGGTTACGTGGCCCTCGGCTCAGAAGGGGAACTTGAAATGCCTCTGACGAACAAAGATGTGAAGCACTTCAAACAACTCCTGTTGGCCAAGAGGAGCGCGCTGCAGGTTGACGCCAATCACCTGGAGGAGGAGGCGGTCCGCAAGTCCAAAGACGATGCAGCTACGTTGGACATATCCAACTTCGCCGACCTCGGCACGGACAATTACGAGCAGGAGTTCGACCTGAGCGTGCTCGAACACCAGGGCCAGACGCTCCGCGAGATCGACGCGGCGCTCGAGCGCATCGAGCAGGGATCGTTTGGCACGTGTGACTCCTGCGGAAAGCCAATCCCGAAGGGCCGGCTGACGGCCATGCCTCATGCCAGGATTTGCATTGCATGCCTGAACGAGCAGGAACAGTCCGGCTACTGAGTACGCTGCCGGGGTATTTTTGGGCGGCTTCGGTGGCGGTGGCCGCCGCCGACCTGATTACCAAGCACTTGGTTTTTGAGCGGCTGCCAGAGAAGCTCTCGGCGCCGATCGTCGTCGTCCATGGGTTTCTCCGGATCGTCCACAGTGAGAACCGGGGCGGTGTCTTCGGGCTTGGGCAGGGGAGCGTGGCCTGGCTGGTGTTCGGCGTGGTGGCGGGCGGGCTGGTGGTGTGGTTTGCGCACCGGAAGGACGCCAAAGGGCTCCTGGTTCAGTTGGCGCTGGGGCTGGTGCTGGGCGGCGCGATCGGCAATCTGTTTGATCGCCTGAGCTTGGGTTACGTCCGCGATTTTGCCGACGTGTGCTACTGGCCGGGGAAGCATTGGCCGGCGTTCAACGTCGCCGATGCGGGGATATGCGTGGGGGCCGTGTACCTGGCCGCCCATGCGTTCTGGTTCATGCCGAAAGGAAAAAGGAAGGAGAAACAGCGCTAGGCGATGGAATATTACACCAACATTCTGAACGTCGTCGGAAACACCCCACTGCTCGAACTCACCCGCATCTCAAACGGGACGGTGTTTGCCAAGGCCGAGTTCCTGAATCCCGGCGGCAGCATCAAGGACCGGGTGGCCAAGTACCTTATCGAGCGGGCGGAAAAGGCGGGTGAGTTGAAGCCGGGGATGACGATCCTCGAGGCGACGTCGGGCAACACGGGCATCGGAGTGACTTTCGTCGGGGTGCACAAAGGGTACCGCGTGGTGATTTTCATGCCGGAGGACATGAGCGAAGAGCGGAAGAAGATCATCCGCGCCCTGGGAGCGGAGTTGATGCTGACCCCGAGCTCGGAGGGGATCAGCGGCGCTGTCGAGCGCCGGGACCGGATGGCGGCGGAAGATCCTCAGACCTACGTCATCGGCCAGTTCGCAAACCCGCGTAATCCCGAGGCCCACTACCGGACCACGGCGTCTGAGTTGTGGCGGCAGATGGAGGGCAAGGTGGCCGCGTTCGTGGCGGGCGTGGGAAGCGGCGGCACCCTCGGCGGCGTCGGCAAGTTCCTCAAGGAGAAGGATCCCGGCATCCGCGTCGTCGCGGTCGAGCCGGCCAACGCGGCGGCGCTGCTTGGCCACGAGCCCGGCCTGCACCAGATCCAGGGCATCGGCGACGGGTTCGTCCCGCCGGTGCTCGACACCTCGCTCATCGACGAAGTAATCACCGTGACCGACGACGACGCCATCGAGACCACGCGTCGGCTCGCCCGCCTGGAGGGAGCGCTGGTTGGCACGTCGTCCGGAGCGAACGTGTGGTCGGCGCTGCGCGTATCCGAAGAGCTCGGCCCGGGCAAGAACGTGGTGACCGTGATGCCCGACCGCGCCGAACGCTACTTCAGCACCAGCCTGATCTAGAATCCGCGTGCAATCCGGGTGCGTGAGGGGCGGTTGAAAGCGGCCCGACCGCGCACTACAATCTCCCCTGCCACAAGAGATCCAACCGGAGTGATGAGGCATGGCAGCCCCGGAACCCCCCACCCCTCAGCTTTCGATGCTCAAGCCGGGCCTCGACGGTTTGCCCGAGGTGCTCCTGCCGGAGGGCTATCGCCTTTCGACGTTCAGGCCGGGTTACGGCGACCACTGGCGCCGGATCATGGCCGACTCGTTTGGGCAGGACCCCGAGAAGTACCAGTTCGACCGGATGATGCGCTCGGACCCGGCGTTTCGGCCCGAACGGGTTTTCTTCATCGTGTTCGGAGACACACCGGTCGCCACCGCATCGGCGTGGTACCTGCCCGATGTCATGCCCGACGCCGGGACGGTCCACTACCTCGGCGTGGTGCGCCGGCACCAAGGCAAGAAGCTCGGCTACTGGGTCTCGCTGGCGGCGCTGCGGCGGATGGCCGCGGAGGGCCGCAAACGCGCCCGCCTGCTGACCGACGATTTCCGCCTGCCCGCCATCAAGACGTACCTGAACCTCGGGTTCGAGCCGCTGCTGGTTCACGAGGGCCACCGGGAGCGCTGGGCGGCGGTCTTTGACGAACTGAAGCTCCCGGAGTTGAAGGAGCGCTTCCAGCATATCCTCGAAAGCCCCCTGTGGCAGAAACCGGCGCGACACTCCGACGACTTCGACTACGCTGCCCGTTTGCACCGCCGCCGCCGGTGGCTCGCGGGCCGCCCGCCCGGTCGCATCGTCAAGGGCGAGATCGACAGCTTCGCCGACGAGTCGCTCTACGAGCCCGCCGCGTTGGGGACGGCCGGCGCGAGCATCCGCGAGGTGGCGGCCGGAGAGAACAGACCGTTCGAGCTGTGGTTCCGCGCCGGGCCGGCGGGCCTGCCGGCGGGGGCCGAGGTCCTTTTCTATACGCCCTGTCAGCGGCCGCTCGGCGAAAGGGTTCAGACGGACGACCCCGAAGAGCCCGGCTTCGTGGAACTCACCGGCCCGGACGGCGTCGAGCCGCTGGCCGAGCCCGGGTTCCGCGTCGGCCGGGACCTGTCGGCGGGGCGGGAGGTCCGCCTGACCATCGGGCGGAAGGCGGGATTCCGGTGGACGCCGCTGGCCGGCCGCAAGGAGTTCAAGGTCATCGTTGACGTCGGGAAGGGCGAGCCGATGATGCGGCTCCCCGAGCCGGTGGTGGTGCGCGTGTTGCCGAGCGACGCCGATCACATCGACGTGTTCCTGCCCGGAACGGCTCCGCCGAAGACCGGTGTCGTTGCGACGGTCACGATTCGCGATGAGTTCGACAACCGGGTTCCGTATCATGGATGCTTGTCGGTCGGCGGCTGGGCCGACGGCTATCCCGCACACCTGTCAGACGGCCTTGGGTCGGTCTACTTCCCGTTCCTAGCACCGTTCACCGTCACTGAGGTTGCGTCTGGGCCTTGCTCAGATGTTCGGTCCAACTGGTGTCTGCCGTCCGACGGCCCGCAGCTCTATTTCGGCGACCTGCACGCCCACGATTTGAACAGTCAGGCGGAGGGCTACACCGCCGATGTCTATCGTTGGGCCATCGAAGACAAGCGGCTCGACTTCCTTGCCGTGCCGGTCCAGGTCCATTCGTACCTCGACAACGACAAATGGCTGGCGGCCAAGCTGCTCAACGAGACGTTCCTCGACGAAGGCCGGTTCGTCACGTTCCTCTCGTTTGAATGGCAGCATTCGCATTATGGCGACAAGGTGATCCACTACCTCGGCGGCGACATGCCCTATCTCCCTGTCGACGACGAACGCTACGCGACGCCGGCCGGGCTGTACGAGGCGCTGCGCGGCGCCGGTGCGCTGGTCATCAGCCATCACCCGGGCTACGCCCTCGGCCTGCACGTGCCCGGCACGGACTGGGACGCGATGGAGACCGACGTCGACCGGCTGGTCGAAATCTGGTCGATGCACGGGTCGAGCGAGGGGTACAGTCCGCGCGACCGACCGCTCCAGCCGCCGCGCCGCGAGGCAGGGGTGATGGAGGGACTGAGGAAGGGACTTCGCTTCGGCCTCGTAGCCGGGTCCGACACGCACAGCGGCCGGCCGGGCGGCTCGGCCAAGGAGCCGCGGGCGTATTGGGGCGGGCTGTGCGCGATCTGGGCGGAAGAGCTAACGCGGCGGTCGCTGTTCGAGGCGCTGCGCGCCCGGCGGACCTACGCTCTCACCGGCGCCCGCATCGCCCTCAAGTTCTCGGTGAACGGCGCACCGATGGGCTCGGAGATTCCGGCGGCCGACTCCCGCCGCCTCGTCGCGGAGGTCTGGGCGCCGAACGTCGTGACGCAGATTCAATTGCTGCGCAACGGGGAGGTTCTGCGCGAGGAAGCCCCAAACACGGACATCTGTCGCGTCGAGTTTGAAGACATACACGCAAAGCCGGCCTTTTACCACTGCCGCGTCAGACAGGCCGACGGCCACCTCGCCGTCTGCTCGCCCGTGTGGGTAGGATGACCGGATCAACCCAGGCTCGGTGGTGGTCTGGGTCCGGCTCTAGCCGACCTCCCTACACCGTTGATATGGGCGGCGGCGACAGGTAAGATTGATTTGCCGGGATGGAAGCAAGTGCCCCAAGTTGTCGGGGCCCCTCCGGGCGAGGTTCGGAGGCATCGTGATACGTGTCGAGCTAAGACCTGAACTGCTGCGCTGGGCGCTCGAGCGCGCGGGGCTCGACATTGATGCTCTGGCAAAGCGCTTTCCGAAGCTCGCCGCGTGGGAGAGCGGCGAAGCGCGGCCTACCCTCAAGCAGGTCGAGCGCTTCGCGAAAGCCACGCACACACCCGTTGGCTACCTGCTCTTGAAGGAACCGCCGGTCGAGCGCGTCCCGATCCCGGACTTCAGGACCCGCGGCAAGAGGTACAGGACGCGTCCGAGCCCGGATCTCCTGGACATGATCTATGTCTGCCAGCAGCGCCAGGAATGGTACCGCAACTTCACACGGTCCACTGGAGAGGGACCCCTCCCCTTCGTGAATTCGGCGCGCGTGACGCAAGATATCGTCAGGGTCGCAGCAAGGATTCGGCAGACTCTGGGGTTCGACCCGGATGAGCGGCGCCGAACGCCGACCTGGACGGATGCGCTGCGCTGCTTCATCGGCCAGGCCGATGAACTGGGCGTCCTCGTGATGTGCAGCGGCGTGGTCTTGAACAACAACCACCGCCGTCTTGATCCTGACGAGTTCCGTGGGTTCGCGATTGCCGATGAACTGGCACCTCTGGTGTTCATCAACGGCGCGGATACCAAGGCGGCACAGATGTTCACGCTCGCGCACGAGCTGGCGCATATCTGGCTCGGGCAGTCTGCCGTCTCTGACGCGCAGGCGTGTCTTGTGCCTCGCCATGACGTCGAGCGGTGGTGCAATCGGGTTGCTGCGGAGTTGCTGGTTCCTTTGGCGGTTCTGGGCGACGAGTACCAGAAGAAGGCCGAACTACGCCACGAGGTGAACCGCTTGGCCAAGCGGTTCAAAGTCAGCACGCTTGTTATTCTGCGCCGCATTCATGACGCTGGCGGCCT
>CAZDHT010000214.1:0-6725 GCA_964505325.1 uncultured Planctomycetota bacterium
CCTCCTTACGTTGGCACATGATCCCTTACTCAATTAGACGCTCTTCTCAGCCCGCAGTTCCAAGAATTTCCAGCTCCCGCGACTTCGCACAACCCTCATGCCCGCGGCAGCGGCGTCACCACGTCGCCGGCGGCGCTCGGGTCGCCGGCGGCCGGGCCGTGCCAGACGCTCCCGCCGTACGTGGTGATATAGACCTTCCCCGCGTCCTGCGGATCGAGGATCACGCGGTGGCCCCATTTGAAGTTGTAGCCTCGGAGCGGCTCCCACGTCTCGCCGCCGTCGGTCGAGCGATGCGCCGCCGAGTCGAACCCGCAGAGGTACAGCACCCGCGGGTCGGCCGGGTCGACGGTGACGTCATACACGTGCTGGTCGCGGTCGAAGAGGCACCGCCAGCTCTCGCCGCCGTCCTCGGAGAGGAACACGCCGCCTCCGACGTCCTCGCCGGCCGACGCGCCTGCGGGGTGGACGGACGCGAACCCGTCGCGGTCGTTGCCGATCACTGGCCGGCCCCACGCGCTCAGGTACATCCGATGGTTGTCGGTCGGGTCGAGCGTCAGGGCGCACGGCCCGTTGCACCCGGCGGGCAGGGTCATCTTCTGCCAGCTCTCGGCGCCGTCGGTCGAGCGGTACAGGGCGCCGTCGCCCTCGTCGCCGAACTCGCCCATCTCGCTGCGGCGGGCGATGACCAGGTAGAGCGTTCCGTCGTCGGCGCGGGTCAGCCGCCAGGCGAACGGATGCTCGCCCGTCAGGCCGTGATTCTTCAGCGCCCACGTCTCGCCGTTGTCGACGGACTTGAAGACGCCGCGGCCGAAGCCGCAGACGTAGAGCGTGCGGCGGCCGACCGGGCTGGTCGGGTCCAGCAGGAGGTGCGTGGCGGCAGTCTGCGGTAGGCCCTCGGCGACCGACCATGACCCGCCGCCGTCGGTGGAGACGGCCACCCCGCCCTCGTAGCGGTCCACGCTGCCGGCCCGCCACATCTTCGGACGCGGCAGGTCGTGGTTCAAGGCGAACGCACCCCACATCAGCCCGCGCACGTCGGGGTCGAACGCCAGCCAGTAGGTCGTGTTCCGCCATCGGCTGGGGATCCCGACCGTCGCGATCGACCAGGACCGCCCGCCGTCCTCGCTGGCAAAGAGGCCGATGTCGGTGTACGTGATGAACAGGTGCTGCGGGTCGAACGGGTCGAAGTGCACGCCGTAGTTGGTCGTCACGTCCAGGCCGGTGGTCTGCCAGCGGCCCTCGGCGACCTTGCGGCTGTGGCAGGAGCGCCACGATCCGCCGCCGTCGGCGGTGGCGTATGTGCGGAAGATGTCGGTCGCGAAGCAGACGTCCGGATCGGTCGGTGCGACGCCCAGGCCGTGCGGGGCGACGTAGTAGATGTTCGGGTAGCCGTCCGGCATCCGCGGCTCGATGTGCGTGGTCTCCATGTTCGGTGACGGCTTGCCCTGCTCCTGCCAGACCACGGCCCAGGTGCGCCCGCCGTCATCGCTCTTGGCGATGCCGCAGCGGACCGACGCGCCCCGCGCGCCGCCGGAGCGCGAGAAGCTGAAACTGAGATACGCCACCTGCGGGCGGCTCCGGCAGCAGGCGACCCTGCGGAACGTCGCCGGGTCGGCGCTCTCTTCCGGCCCGATGCCGGCGAGGACCGTCGCGGTCACGTCGTCCCAGCGGGCGCCGCCGTCTGAGGAAATGCACACCTGCCCGCCCGCCCGACGGTGCACATGTCGGTCCGCCGGGCCGGCCGCGGCGATGGCATAGATTGTCGGCCCCGCGCCGGAATCGCTGACAGCGCCGGCCACGATCCGCCCGCCGGGGCCGGCAAGGTGCCTCCAGTCCCGACCGCCGTCGCTGACATACGTTCCCGTCTCAGCCAGCACCCAGGCCCGGCCGCCCTCGGCGCGGATGGCGTGCACCGTCTGGCGGCCGAGGTCCGTGCAGGCCGCCCACGTCGCGCCGCGATCCATCGAGGCCAGCAGCGTCGTCACCCGCTCGTGACCGCGACAGGCGAGGTGCAGCCGTCGGCCGTCGACCGCATCGACCCCGACGCCGATGATGTGGCAGTCCAGCGACGGATACGACGCGTCGTCGCTGGTCAGCCCGTAGTTGGCATGATCGCCGCGGCGGTGTTCGACCGCGCCCTTCGCCGGGTCCGGCCAGACCAGCCGCCAGGTCGCCCCGCGGTCCTCGCTGCGCCACAGCCCGACATTGTAGCCGTAGATGACGTCCGGGTCGGTCGGGTCGAACACGAACCCGTGGACGCCGGTGGCCAGGTTGACCATGCGCCACGACCCGCCGCCGTTGTGGCTGATGTAGGCGCCGGTCATATCGCAGTGCACCAGGACCACGTTCGGGTCGTGCGGGCTGAGGGTCGGGGCATACATCGATCCGCCGCCGCCGGGGCCGATCACGCGCCACGCATCGAGTCGGGGGTTGTCTTCCATCGTTCGCTCCAGTCGTATTGTTTCCTTGTTGAGATCACGGCGCCCGCGGCGGTCGCCACTGTTCGCGGGCCAGCACCTTCATGTCGTTCATGTCGAACAGCGTGATGCGGACGCGCCCGTCGGCGGGTGCGCCGCGCAGCGCCTGCCGCACCGCCGCGGCTGCGCGTGCGTCCAGTAACTCGGTCGCCGCACCATCGGCCGGCAGGGTGCCCGTCCACCACCACCGCGTACGCCGCCCGGCGTGGTCGCATTCGGTCAGCGCGCAGGCGGCCACGGGCCGGCCGCAGACACTGCGGCCCCGGCTCCCCTCCAGCACCGCGAGCGGCGCGACGAACCGCGCGTGGCCGAAGTGGCGCGGGGTGTGAAAGCTGCCGTACGTCGCGCACCAGGCGGACCCGCCGCGGCCCGGCCGGTTGCGGCAGACGTTCAGCCGCCACGCGCCGCCCTCGACGGCCGGGCCGATCGCCGCCAGTGGGATCGAAACGGTGTAATCGAAACCGTCCGGGCGGCGCCGAACGCGCACCCGCCAGTCGCACGTCCAGGCCCGGTCCACGTCCTCGCTGGCCGGGTCGAAACGGGCATCGTACCGTACGCCGGCCGTGTTGGCGGCCAAGTGAGCGTAGCGGCCGAACGTGGCCGAGGCCATCAGGAAGATCTCGATGCTGTCGTCGGCATAGACCGGCCCGTCCTGCCTGCGGACCTTGGCCCGGACGGCGTCCATCTTCGGCTCGCGGCAGCGGACGAGCAGCCACAGGCGGTCCGCCGTGCGGGCAACGCGGAACGTCGTCGCCGCCTCCGCCGGCTCTGCCCCGCGGCCGTTGGCAAGACAGAAGCCGCTGATTCGGGATGCCTGCTTCCACGCCGCATCCTCCGCGCCGCGCGCCAGGTTCGGCGCGGCCGTCATCAGCGGCACGTCCACCGATGCGCCGACGCGGACACCGCGAGCCAGCGGCGCGCCGCGCCACGCCGAGATGCAGCCCGTGCACAGGAGAACGGCCCACACGATGCCCACGAACTGCCGGCTCATGGCGCGTCCCCCTTCGCCGCGCTCACCGTGAGGTGAAACTGCTCGACCAGCTCGGGCCCGCGCTCGGCGGCGGCGCGGGTCTCGACGAGATAGCGCCCCGGCTTCAGCTCACGAACAAGCGCCTGAATCGCCTCGACGCGTGCCGAGGCATTTCCACGCAGCGTGATGGCGCGGCGGATCTGCCGGCCGCCTGGTACGTTCAGCCGGACGGTGCACACGACCCGCTGCTCCTTGTCGGTCAGGTTCCGCAGCGTCCCGTCAGCCAGCGCGACGGGCGAGTCGGCGCGGAGCAGCCGGCCGAAGTTGCGGGATGCATGGAAGCTGCCGAACGGGCAGCACCAGGCCGTCGCCTCCCCGGGGGTCTCGCCCTTCGCCGTCCGCGAGCGGCAGGCGTTGAAGCGCCACTCCGCCGCCTCGGCGGCCCCGGCGAACGACCCGACGGGCAGGACGACCTCGGCCGTCCAGCCGTCGGTATAGCGGTGCGTCGCGACGTGCCAGTCTCCGTTCCACGCGGCGCCGCGGCTCTTCGCGTCGTAACACGTGCCCAGCGCATTGAAGGCGAGCTGATAGACTCCCTTTGCCGGATCGGGCGAGACGAACAGCTCGAAGTCGTCATCGGCGTAGACCCGCCCGTCGTCGCGGCGAACGTCGGCCTTCAGCTCCGCCATCCGTGGCTCGGCGGCGTAAAGGCCGACGTAGATGTGCTTGGCGTCTCGCAAGAGGTAGACCGCCGACGGCTGCCGCGCGGGGGCCGTGCCACGGGCGCCGGCCCAGTGCGCGGCAGAACTCGCACGCCGCCAGGCGGGGTCGTCCAGCCGGCCATCAATGACAGGCGGGGTGTTCGTGGTCGGCGCGACCAGTGTCGAGATGCCGCGGATCCAGGTGTACTTCGTGCCGTCCGGTCGGCTCGCCGAGAGCGCTGCGGGAAGCGGCGCGGGCAGAACGACAGGGCCGTCGGTCACGGTTGGATCGGGCGCAGGGGGCGCGGCGGGGACCTCCGTGGAGCGGACGATTTCCTCCAGCCAGACGTCCTCCAGTCCGCGGCTGATGGCCAGTTGCCGCAGCCGGGGCTGGCCGTATCCGTCGATATTCACGACGAAGGCCGCGGGGCTGGCGGCGATCCCGCGGCGGACGTGCTGCGGCTTACCGTCCTGGGTCCAGCGGGCCGAGAGCACCAACCGCGCGGGCCGGCGCGCCTCAGGATCGGGTTTCGACCGCACGCGGACGACGTTTCGCCCGCGCCGCAGCACGGGCAGCACGAGGCGGTTGTGATGGAACACACCGTCGAAGACGGCGCGCCGGACGGCGCTGCCGGTACTCGGCGACAGGCGGAGGAGAATCTCGAAGTAGCCGGCGACGGCGCCGGTCAGGTCGAACGCGCCGTCGGTCCCGGGCTCGATCGCGCGCCACGTCAGCCCGCCGTCGATGGAGGCGGCCACGGCGACGTTGCCGCGGGCGGTGAGCCGCAGCGTCGCGCCGGCGAACAGGTAGGGCGATTCGACGGCTAGGACGCCGTGGGCGTTCTCGCCGGCGGGAATCAGCCCCCCGCCCGGCCGGGCGGCGAGGTGGTGGTGCCATCGCAGGTCGGCCAGTCCGTCCCCGCCGGTGAGGTCGGCCTCGTAGTGCCACTGCCCCGTGCCGAAGGGTTTGGCGAGGAACCGCTCGCGCCGCTGGCCGGGAAACCAGAAGACGTCTCCGTGGCCGTTGTGCCACGTGACGCGCTCCCCGTTACGCAGGGTCAGGCCCATCCGGTGCAGCGCGACCGGACCCGCCCCGCGGCGGCCAGGGCGGCAGACACCGCGCGTGATCCGCCGGAAGCGCTCCGGCAGGGCCTGCTTGATCTCGGCGAGCGAGGCGACATGTCCGTCGGGGGTGCGCTGGAAGTCGCCGCGGCTGGCGTCGATCCAGTGCCATCCGCCGTCGTAGAAGACCTCGCAGGAGGAATGGTTGTTCATCGCGACCATCCGCCCGTCGAAGCCCGCGGCGCGGCAGACCGACAGCAACGCGTTGTTGTGCTTGCCGCACAGGCTCCAGCCGTAGCAGTTCAGGAACCGGATCGGATCGGTCGCGAAGGGTTCGCCGGGGTAGTAGTCGTGGTAGAAGACCGCTCCGTGCATGTAGCGCAGGATCGCCACGGCCTTGCGGCCGTTGGTCATCCGCGGCGTGACCAGGGAACGCACGATGGCGGGCAGGCTGCTGGTGTCCACGCAGCCATCCACGGTGATCCAGACGTCCCGGACCTCGTCCGCCGCCGCGGCCGAGGTCACGGCCGCCACCAGCAGCGCCGTCCGTGCGAGGCGAGCGATCATCGAAGCATCCTGCCGGCGACCACCTCCAGGGGCATTTCGTACTTGCCGCCCTTCGCAGAGAGGGTCAGCACATACCCGCCCGGCTTCTTGGGCCGGGGGAAGGTCAGCTCGTATTCGCCCCCGCCGGGGACGGTCCGCGTTGCGGCGGCGACGGCCGCCCCGTTGCTGTCGGTGAGCGCGACGGTCAGCGGCACCTTGGCGCCCGTGGCGTGCAGGAAAACGCGGGCTTCCACGCGGAGATGTGTCTCGTCCACTCGGCCCCAGACCACCTGGCCGGTCACGGGCGGCGTGTGCCAGCGCCAGCTTTCCCTGGCACCGGGCCGCCCGCCGACCGCGGCCTCGACGACGAGGCGGCGGTACAGGTCCCGGCGCGCGGCGCCCTCGGTGAACAGCGCGCCCAGCGGCTTCGACTCGACGGCGGCGCCCGCGGCCAGCTCCACCTTGAACTGCTTCACGATCGGCTGAACCGGCTTGACGGACCCGACGCCACGTGGCTGGAGGGTCGCGCGGATGGCGACGGTCTGCCGGCGGCCGGCGGCGTTGTGGATCGTCGCCCGGTCGAGCGTAATGCCGGCGCCGTCGAAGCGGATACGGCCGTAGAGCATGGGCGGCTTCATGAAGCCGAAGCCGCACCGCCACATGGCCGGCATCGTGCCCGGGCCGCGCGGCCGGGTGCGGGCGAGGTTGATGCCCCATTCGCCCGCCGCCTTGCCGCGGAACGATGCCAGCGGCAGGCGCGCCTCGATGGTCCAGCCCTTGTTGCGTTGGATGGAGGTGTGGGCCTCCCACGGCTTCGACCACGCGGCGTAGCTGTTGAACTGGTCGAACCGCGCGCCCTTCGCATTGACGGCCAAGTGATAGAAGTTGAGCCGGCCGGCGCCGGGGTCGAGGAAGACCTCCACGTTGTCATCGGCGTACACGGGCCCGTCGTGCTTGTCAGTCTTGGTG
>CAZDHT010000214.1:6735-9630 GCA_964505325.1 uncultured Planctomycetota bacterium
ATGCGCTGGTAGCGCAGCGGCACGTGGCGCTCGTCGGGGTCGTAGATCGCGTCGGTGTCCGGCTCCTCGCAGCGGACGGCCAGGTACAGCGCGTCGGCGTCGTGGCAGACGGCGAAGGACGTGGCCGGCTTGGCGATGCCGTAGCCGAAGTAGTGCGCGAAGCCGCCGCTGAAGTGCACCCGTTGCCAGATCGGATCGTCGAGCTTGCCGTCGAGCTTCGGGGCGCGCTCGGTGCGGACGCAGGCGACGGCCGCATCGTCCCGGACGGCCTGGGGTGTGTCCAGGGCCATCAGCTCGCCGGGGACCTTGTGGAAGTAGTCGAGCCACTCGGCGCCCTGCATGCTGCGGCAAACCACCGCGAGCAGCACGAGAGCGATGGCGGGATGACGGAGTATGCGTTTGCTCATGGCTTGGCCGGCTCCTTTCCGGCGGCCGGGTCGTGCGGATCGCCGAGTTTCTTGTGCCACTTGTCGCCCCACTTCTCGAGGGCCATCTTGAAGTGGCACGGGAAGTGCGGGCTGACGCGGTAGGACTGGCCCATCCATTTGCCGGCCGCCCCGCCGGGCTTGTTCTCCTCGAGGCCGCGGTGTGCGACCTCGATCACGTCCTTCTCGCCGCCGAGCCACGCGGCGTACGGCATCCCGCCCACGCACATCCACGTGATGTCGCGGGTCGCGCCGAATCGTTTCGGCAGGAGGCCCGCCCGGTCGAACGGGTCGCGATGGGTGAGGTAGGCGAACGTCGGCACGTCTTTGCCGTGGGCGGGCAGCCACGCCTCGCGGGCCAGCCATCGGCCGAGCCCGCAGATGATGCCGGCCGCGGTCGGGTCGCCGGTGATCCGGTGATACTCGATGAGCGCGTCCAGGGCGACGCTGCCGGTCATCCAGGGCGAGGCGCCGACGGCGCCATCGGGGCACTCGCCCGTGTCGCTGAGCCGCAACGACCGGAGGAAGCCGCCGGCGGTGGGGGCCTGCCACTTGGCCGCATCGGCCACCAGGTCGCGGGCGACGGCCAGGTAGCGCGGGTCGCGCGTGGCCAGGTACGCGCTGGTCAGGTGCACGAGGGAGAAGCCGAAGTTCCGCTCGGTCACGCCACAGGCCTGGCCCTCGAAGCCGGGCCGCTTGTCGATCACGCCGTCGGCGATCCACAGGCCGAACTCGCGCATCTGCCGGTCGCCGGTGAACAGGAAGGGCTCGATGCAGCCGCGCGTGTAGATGTGCCGCACGCTCCCCGAGGCCCGGCTGATCCCGCCCTTGATCGGCCCGCCGGCGCGCATGGCCCAGTAGTTGACCGGCTGGCCGGTGCCGTAGACCTTCGCCAGCCATTTCGGGTCGCCGCTCATCGCGAACAGCATGGCGGCGCAATGCACGTTGTTGTAGTAGAACCCGCCGACGTTGCCGCGCGTGATGACCTTCCTCGTGTGAGCGGCGTAGTTGGGCAGGAACATGGCGACCTCGTCCAGCGGCAGCAGATCACCCAGCAGCTTCGAGTCGCAGTACCACTTGGCGGGGGCGACCGCGTAGAGCAGGTCGTAGGCCGTCGCCCATCCGGCGGCGTCGGCCGTGGCGTACGCCCCCGGCTTGTGGAAGAAGAGGGCGAACTGGACGGCGCTGCCGAAGCGCAGCCGGTCGCCCGGTCGGCCCAGGGAGAGGGTGAGTTGTCCGTCGGGGGTAAACTCGGCCTCGGCGTGGAACGGGTCGATCCGGCAGTCGGGCGTGCTGACGGTGAGGCCGACCCGCCGCCCGGACGCGCCGGCCCAGAAGCCCTTCTTCTTGCCCGCGTGCCGCGCGGCGCCCTGTCCGATGACGGCGACCCCGCTGGCGGTGGCGAACTTCGTCAGGCGCTCGCTCAGCGGCAGCACGAGGTGCGGCCCGCGCCCGGCGGGCGCCATCCATCCGCCCCAGTTGTTGATGAACTGGCTGACGCGGACGGCCGCCCTGCCGGCGTGGAAGTGCAGCCGCAGTTTCGTGTGCACGCGACGCTTCTCACAGGCGTACTCGCCCTCGGCCAGGACGACCGCTCGCTGCGAGCCGACCTCCTCGAGTTGCACCCGCCACAACTGCAGGGGGCCGTTGCCGATATACTTGTCCTCGACCGCCCACCGCTGCGGGCGGGACGCATCGAGCGCCTCGGTCTCCGGCTTCCCGTCGCCGTCGAGGTCAAGCTTGACCGACGTCAACAGGCGCTTGTGGCTCAGTATGAACCGCGCGGGGCCGGTGTCGATGGTGACCGTGCCGGCCTTCGGCTGCTCCGTGGCGACGATCCCGCCTCGGGCGGGCCGGCGGCGAACGTCGCGGCCATACTCGAGCGTGAACCGCCGGCTGCCGCGGGCAGACAAGGAGGCCCGGAAGTCGAGCAGGACGCAGCGGACCGATCCGTCGGCGTGCCACGCCGAGACGAACGTCTGGAGATCGACCTCGCGGGCGCGGTCATCCAACAGTCGCAAGCCGTCGCCGGCGCGCAATTGTCCGGGGGCGAAGGGCAGGCCGGTGGTGACAGGGAATGCGGCCCTGGCCACGCCGGTCGGTTCGGTGACGGTCAACGGCACTTGGCCCGCGGCGTCGGCGGCAGCAGCGTCGCAAGCAACCAGGGCGGCTGTCACCAGGCAGGCCGCCAACGCCCGAAGTGCAGGTTTCATGGGCCCTCTCCTCGATCGCCTTATCTCCAAGCTTACTGCACGTCACCCGAGAACGCAAACGCAAACCTGCCTCCTCTGTGATTCAGACAGTCTTGCGGTACGGGATAGAGAGGCGGGCATCGGGCCGGCGCGAGCCCAGGTCCGCGGCCGGCGAGGTCGCCGGTCCGCCTCCGGTGGCGCAGGTCGGGCAACTTGGTACGGGGCGAGTGTGTTCGTCTGAACGTGCAGACGAACACATCCGGGAAGTTCCACAAAAC
>CAZDHT010000215.1:0-9514 GCA_964505325.1 uncultured Planctomycetota bacterium
CCCCGGTCGACAATCAGCCCACCGGAATCTTGGAGCTCCTCGGAAGCGCAAACATCATCTGCGCCGGCGGCGGCTCAGCCACGGCCTTCGCAGATGTGCTCTGCCTCCCTGACGAGCGCCTTTGGATCTTCAACCGGTGTTTTCTTCCCCACCAATTGGCAGAGGTGCTGATCGTGACCGGGTCTACACTCGCCCATATGGCACCTCCTTTCTTCAAACGGGCTGCCGACAGAGGCGTGCTCCCCCGGTGGGAGTAACAGGCCCAGCCTCTGTGTCCGGCACATATTCATGTTCGCACTCTGGGCAGGCAAGTCAAGGAAAAAAGCGCGGGCCGCCAACGGGCCGCATGACCCTTATCAGAGCATCAGCGCTTCGGCGTTGCCCGGCTCGGCGCCCCCGCGGCAGATGTAAAGCGTGCGTGTTCCAGGACATTGGACCACCGTGGCCAGGGTGGCGGAGCCGGCGGGGCCCGCCCAATCGATAGCGGCCCTGGTGTGATCCTGCGTGATGTCCGACATCTGCTCCCAGCAGTCATCCATCGTGATGGACCCGCTCAGGCTCTCGAAATTCGCGTTCAGGTGTTCGCATCGCCACGTTGAGTTGCGCAAGTCCTGACCGGAGAACTCGAGCGGCTTCAGCGAGTCAGACAGATAGTGATTCGTGTGCACGAAGACGCCGCCCTCGACGACCGTGCGGTGCGACTTCGCCGCCGTGGTCTCTACGTTGATGGCCGTCCGATCATCGGCCATGTAGTAATTGTGCCCGGACAGGCGCGGAGCGGACTCCACCAGGCCGGCTGCCTCTTCGGCGGAAGAAGCCTGAAGCGCCCGGGTGATGGTGAACAGGTAGTTCACCCCGACTTGGGGGTCCGTGGGGACCAGGTTCGTGTTGGCGACCGACACGCCCTCCGAGTTCATGCCGATCAGGCACAGGCACCCCGCCGATGTGAGCCCGACGGTCTCCGGCGCGTCATCCGGCCTGCGGTGCACAATCATGCAGAACTCCGCCGCGTCGGCGTTCATATCCCAGGTCTGCCCAACGATGGGATGAGCGCCGGTGCGCTCCGCCGGGGCCAGGAACGCCGAGCACTCGCCAAGGTGGTCGGGCACGGCTCCCCTGAACGTGTCGTCGCTGAACAGGACAAAGTCCCGGAAGTCCGTATAGCCGTTCTCGATCAGCAGCTCCTCCACGGTCAGGTCGGCGGCCCGGGCGATGCCCTGGAACTCCTCCCAGATCGCCGGCTCGAACTGCTGATGAGCGTCGATCATGCTGCGCGCCAGTTCCAGAACGCCATCCCGCGAGAGGTTCCGTTCCGGATCGTGCCGCTGGACGAACGCTACCAGGTGATCCATGCGGGACTGTGCGAAGTTCTGAATGTCCTCCCGAAACTGCTCGCCGAAGCACTCCCCCATCGCCTTCCGACTTCCGGCGAGCTCGACCTTTGGCAGACCTGCCACCGCCGCTTCCTCCTATTGAACCAGCACGCGATTCGCGAATATGCCAAGAACAGGCCCGGCAGCGCCAGACGCCGGCTGCGGTTCAGTATACCACAATCTGCCGGGAGCGGGACAGAAGTCCGGAGTGACGGGGTTGACGGGGGACCTGAGTGAAAAAAAGCTTGCATGGCGCGCGTGGCCCAGTTAGACTGCGCGGTCGAAGCTACGCGAGGCAGAAGTCGCGCCATCAGGCTTCCCGCCCGGAAGGGCGACGCCATTGGGGGAGGTGGCTGAAGACCTGCCGCGGAAGCGGACTGGCGGCGGCGAAGGAAGGTGACTCTCCCGGGCGCCTTTTCTTCCCCCGTTCAGGACCGTCTGTTCATCAACCGATGGATCTCGTGCAACTTGGGTCGTTTCCGACCGACGTGGCCGGCTCCATGGAAGCACGTCCGACCCGTGCTCTACGGGGTCGGAATTGACATCGCGCTCTCATCTGAGGCCCTACGACCGAAGTAATCGGGCCTCGGGCAGATTTGGCACGGCAGGGGCGCTCGGCGCCGAGCACTCCTGCCCGCTCTTTCGGTAGCCCGCGCCGCTGTCGCCTGGATGAGCCGCCCGAGTTCTCCCGGTGCCGGCGGAGCCGGCGTGAACGTCAAGGAAGAATACATGGGATCGCGCTTTCGTAACTTGCAGTTGTGTATGGCGCTGCTTCTGGGCGTCGTTCTCCTGGCCTCGTCGGGATGCAGCACAACGTACCTCAAGCATCGCCGGGAAGATGCGCTGGACATGGTCGACGTGGGGGTCACGTTCTCGACGACACCCCAGTTGGCCATCTACAAGGCCTGCGCGCCGCTCTTCACCATCGGGTATGGCGACTTGGAGGCGGATTTCATGGGCCTGGGCGGCGGGAAGTTCGGCCGCATGCGGCACTTCCACGAAGGGCTCGGCCTGGCCCTGTGGGGCCGGCAGAAGATCGCCTTCGGAGAGTACGACCGGGAGGACCCGGAGACGTTCGATTATGACGGATCGGGCCCTCTGGGCATGGTGACGGGCCCGTTCCCCGGGCCGAACTATATGCTCTGCTGCGTGCAGCATCTTCATCTGGGCTGGGTCGGCGTGGTGTTCAATGCGCGATGGCTGCAGATGATTGATTTCGTGCTCGGCTGGACCACGCTCGACATCTGCTACGACGATGGCGTGGAGCGCGCGACGTGGGGCGGGAAAAGCATTATCGGGCCCGCCCTGCCGGAGGACGAAGAGAAAGAAGGAGCGGTCGAGCCGCCTGCAAAAGCGAAATGAACGTTCCTCGTCGGTCGTGCGCCGTCGTTTGCTCGGCCGGCTGAAGAAAGAAGGAGTCACGCGTGCGAGCGCGGACGATGGGTGTGCAGATGAGCGCCGTCCTGTTTGCAGGCGCCGCCGTCCTGGCTTCAACGGGCTGTGCCGATCTCCGCACGTACCTGCCTTCGTCGCCGAGTTCGAGCTACCTGGGACACCGGATCGAGGATCTGATGGACGTGGTCGACGCCGGCATCACGATTTCTCTGAAGCCCAATTTCGCCGCCTACTACGACCTGACGCCGTTCATACCGATCGGTTACGGCGAGGTGGACGGCTATTTCGTGGGGCTGGGCGGCGGGAAGTTCGGCTTCATGCGGCACTACGAGAGAAGCGTCGGGGTGCTCGCCTGGGGCCGGGAAGAAGTGGGCTTCGGAGAGTTCAGCCATGACGACCCCAAGTCGCTGAATTTCCAGCGGGTGGGCATTGCCGGCATCGTGCACGGACTGGTGGAGGGATGGGTGCCGGTCGCGGACTACGCGCCGACGTGTTTGCATTACGTTCATCTGGGCTGGGTCGGCGCGGTGGGCAATCTGCGCTATCTGCAGATGGTTGATTTCGTGCTCGGCTGGACCGGAATCGACATCTGCTTCGACGACGGAAAAGAACGGGGCGAGTGGTTCGGAAAGAGCATATACGGCTGGGGTTCGCCGAAGGCCGAGTCGGAGCCGGTGGCAGCCAAGGCCAAACCGAAGCCGGTCGCCGCCAAGCCCAAGGTGGTCCCGAAAGACGAAGACAAGGGTTATCACGTGATCCGAGGAGATCGCGTGCTCGGGCGAATACTCCGAGACAAGCTGGACGGCTCGGAGTAACAGAGGCCGGGCTCAGCCATCCGGGCGAGCCGGGCAAGATCACAGGTCGCCAGCAACGGTTGCTGTCGGACCAGGGATTTGTTCACGCCGGCCCGGCCGGCCCAGTTAAGGAGGTGGACATGGGTTCGCGTCGTGTTGCGTTGCGGTTGTGTGTGGTGCTGTTCGTCGGGACCATCCTGCTCGGCTTGCAGGGATGTTCCTATCTGCAGCACCGGGGCGCAGATCTCCTGGACATGATGGATTTCGGGGTCACTTACTCCACCGAGCTCGGCTTTGCCGCCTACTATGACCTCACGCCGTTCATACCCATCGGATACGGCAACGTCGACGGGTACTTCATCGGCGTCGGCGGCGGGCAAGTCGGCCACATGCGGCACTACGAGAAGAGCCTCGGGCTGATCCTGTATGGCAAGGAAGAAGTCGGCTTCGGAGAAGGCTTCGACAAGGACAAGCCGGAGACGGTGAATGCCGCGAAAGTCGGCCTGCTGGGCGCCATAGAGGGCCCGGTCCCGGGGCCGGATTACTTCCCGACCTGCCTGCACTACTTCCACTTCGGTTACGTCGGCGGAGTATGGAACCTGCGGTACCTGCAGATACTGGACTTCATGCTGGGCTGGACCACGCTCGACATCGGCTTCGATGACGGTGTGGAACGCGGCGGTGCCAAGCGCCCCACGTGGGGCGGCAAGAGCATGTTCGGCGGCCTGGAGGTGTCGGAGCCGGAGCCAGAGGAATAGCCCCGCGGGCGGGCGCCAGCAGTATGGCCCGCGGTCCCGCCGCACCGCCGGCGGGGCCTCGGGCCACTTAGTCCGAAGGCCGCGGCAAGAGGAGATGAACATGCCGACACGTTCGACAGCGTTGGGGTTCTGCGCGGCGTGGCTTCTCGGGATTCTCCTCTTGGGTCCGCCGGGATGCAGCAACCCGCACCATCGGGTCCAGGATGCACTGGACATGGCCGACCTCGGCCTGACCTTCTCGAAGAAACCCAAGCTCGCCGCCTTCAAGGGCTGCGCCGGGGCTGTGTCCCTTGGGTTCGGCGACGTGGAAGGGTACTTCATCGGTCTCGGCGACGGCAAGTTGGGCGTCACACCCTTCTCCCACGAGGGCCTCGGGCTGGCCCTGTGGGGCAAGCATAAGACCCGCTTCGGAGAGGTCTCCAAGGACGATGCAGGAATCCTCGACTTTCAGAAGACGGGCATCCTGGGCCTGGCGGACGGGCCGATCGTCGGGCCGGACCAGGAGCCGGCCTGCATCCAGCAGGTCCACGTGGGATGGGCCGGCGTCGTGGCGAATGCCAAATGGCTCCAGGTGGCCGACTTCCTGCTCGGCTGCACCGGCATTGACATCTGCTTCGACGACGGGAAGAGACGCGGCGGCCGGGGCGGCGAGGACCTGGTCACTATCGCCGCGCACCAGCCGGAGCCGGCCAAGACTGTGGTAGCCCGAGAACCGGAGCCCGCTCAGGTCGCCAAAGCAGACGTCGCGGCAAAACACATCCCGGCCGACAAGGTGCGCCATCCGGAGATATCGACCGAACCCGCGAGCCCGAAGCGCAAGCCCGAGCAGGTCGTCGTCGTGGCCAAGGATGAACCCGAAGCTCGCGCCGGCAAAGAAACGGCCAAGGTCGCGCCAACGCCTATCCTGCCACCCCCGAAGAAAGCGATCGAGGTCTATCCGGCGTGGCGCGCGGCCCGGAAGTACCTGGTCAGGAGGGGCGACATCGGCCTGATGCAGATCGCGCGCGTGCAGCTCGGCGACGTGTCCAAGTGGCGAGAAATCGCAAGACTCAACCACCTGGAACACCCGTACGTCATCAACATCGGTCAGGAAATCCTGCTGCCGGACTAGCTGACCGCGGAGTGCTTTTCACACAGCAGAGACCGGTCCTGGCCGCTCCTGTTGTCCGTTCAACACGGCGGCCGTGTCGGCGGCCGATGGGCTGTTCCAGTTCTCTTTGTTCGCCTCCGCCGGCCGGACGCGAGGAGGGCGAGATGCGTTCACGAAACGTGATGCGGCGGGGGTGTGGGCTGCTGTTCATCGGGACCATCCTGCTCGGCTTGCAGGGATGTTCCTATCTACAGCACCGGGGCGAAGATCTCCTGGACATGATGGACATCGGAATCACGTGGTCCACCAAGCCCGGGTTCGCCGCCTACTACGACCTCACGCCGTTCGTGCCCATCGGGGTCAGCTATGTCGACGGACACTTTGTCGGTGTGGGCGGCGGCCAGGTCGGCGTCATGCGGCATTTCCAGAAGAACATCGGCGTGGTCGTGTGGGGCCAGGAGGAAGTCGGCTTCGGGCCGGGGTTCGACAAGAACAAGCCCGAGACGGTGGATTTCCAGCGGGTGGGCGCGATCGGCGTCGCGCAGGGACTGGCGGAGGGACGCCTCCCGAGGCCGGACTACTTCCCCACCTGCCTGCATTACATCCATCTCGGCTACGTGGGCGCCGTGGGGAACCTGCGGTACCTGCAGATGCTCGATTTCTTGCTCGGCTGGACCACGCTCGACATCTGCTTCGACGACGGAGTCAAACGGGGCGGCGCGAAACGCCCCGCCTGGGGCGGGAAGAACCTGGTCGGGCTCAGTTCGCCGCAGCCGGAGCCCGAACCGGAGCCCGAGCCGAAACCGATACCGGTACCCGAGCCAAAGCCAAAGCCCGAGCCCAAGCCGGGCCCGAAAGACACCGAGCCCGAAGTAAGGCGAGAACGCCCGCTTGAGCCGACCGTCAAGGCCGACACCCTGGCGAAGCCGGTCACTCTCGACGCGCAGCCGGCGGCTCCGACCAAGCCGGCGACGCTGGCGATACAGGAGCTCGATCCGGCGCCGGTTCCTGCGACGCCGGCGGAGCCACCCGCCAAGAGCACCGTGCCGCGCACGTACATCGTGAAGAAAGGGGACGGCCTGATGAAGATTGCGCGGGAGCGCCTCGGCGACGTTACGAAGTGGAGGGAAATCGCGAAGCTCAACCACCTCGTCCCGCCATACATCATCAAGGTAGGCCAGGAACTGCTGCTGCCGAAGTAGCAGCGCCTCGCACCCACGCCACAACCGCCGCAGGGATAGCACGCGCGCACGAGCGCCTTGCTTCTGGTCAAGGTGGCCATCTTCTCTGCTGATGCAGTCGAGGCCGATG
This sequence comes from uncultured Planctomycetota bacterium, assembly GCA_964505325.1. Taxonomy (GTDB): domain Bacteria; phylum Planctomycetota; class PUPC01; order PUPC01; family PUPC01; genus CAZDHT01. Next base: position 6,722 of record CAZDHT010000215.1, read on the forward strand.
ACTGCCTGGAGTGCCCGTACAACCTGCCGGGGTTCCAGTACTTCAGCCCGTGTGACGATTGCGAGGAAAGTGAAGCGTACTGTTTCCTGGAGTGCGAGTACAACGACAAGTGGCAGGTCAACAGCCCGTGCAGCGACTGTGATCGGTCAAACTGCGACGAATGTCAGTACCAAGAGAAGAAGCTCCAGCTCGAGGCCCGTGACGAGCCCGCTCCTTCCGCCAGCCGTTAGCCCCTTCCTTCTTTCGGGTGGGCGTGTACTCCGGCCCGCCCGCCCTCTATAGCAGCGAACCGCCCGCAGGTTCTGCTTTGCTCAGCCAGTCCTTCTCGCATAGGACGTCCCACGCAACCCGAATGTGTCCCTCCTTGAACATACGTTTGCGGCTGTTCCATGCGTATGTCTTTGCGATGGCTTGGTCAATGCTGGATGCATCCTCGCGGGTGGTGACCCAATGCACCGTGGACAGCAACTCCATGCCAAACGGAGTCTCGAACCCCTCGATCAGATTCACGACACGGTCGAACCGCTCTCGTACTTTGGGGTTGTCCGTCAGAAATTCTTCGGCGGCCTGAATAGCATCAAGCTTGGGAGTGATCTCTTTGTCTGGGCGATCCGAAGCATCGCCATACCCGGTAATGAAATGCCCTTCAATGTGTGTCAGCACGTGACGCAACTTCTCGGCGTAAGGACCGTACGGGCCTTTCGTATAGCCAAGCTTCAGGTCCTGGCCTGTCTCTTGCATGAAGTACATCAGCTTGTGGATTTCAAGAAGCGTCACGCAAGGGTCCATTGCCGCAGCGAGGTATCGCCGCATCAACCCTAGCAGAGCTGCCCGCCCCTCGGTCATGTTCGGACGCTTCTGGTACTTGACCATCTCTTCTGCCGAGGGGGCACCCCTCGGCTCAAATAGGAGCACGTTGACGTCCGGCATGTTGCTGAAGGCTCGTTCGATTTCTGTCCGAACGTCACCCCAGTCCAGACCGCCAAGTCCACAGCCCAACGGCGGAATCGCTATTGAGCGGATACTCCGCTTTCGCACTTCATCAACGAGAGCTCTCAGACCTGCTTGGATGTCTTCTATCCGGCTCTTACCCCTCCAGTGTCGCTTCGTTGGGAAGTTGATGACATACCGAGGATTCTCAAGGCGGCTCAAATCGCAGACGAACACCTTCCCAAGCTGCAGTGCATTGCGATCACACAGTGCTTTGTACGCCTTGAAATTATCGGGGAAGGCTTTTCGAAACTGCAGAGCGATTCCGCGGCCCATAACGCCGACACAGTTGACAGTGTTGACCAGGGCCTCGGCATCCGCCTGCAGTATGTCGCCCTGTTTCAACTCAATCATCGACTTGCCCCTCACGATCAATAATACCAGCTTGGCTCCACATCCGCCAGCGGCTTGTGTTCCGAGCTACCCAGTATTTCGTTGACCTGCTCCAGGACGGCTGCATTCTGCACCCCGATCCTCTCGACGAGTTCCCACGGGAATGACTCGTGGACCAAGAACTCAGCCTGCTTGCCTTCTTTGACAGCAGCGTCACGGAAATCGGTCGCCATCACAGCTGCCCAGTTGACCTGGTCCAGATCATCGGGACTCTTGAAGAAGCTCGCCAGGTATCCGCCAGCGTTGCTGTCTGAGAACGACCAACGAATACCGTTTGCCTCTGCCCATTCAATCACTGCTGTTGCGTCAGCTTGCAGATGGATCATCGGGCCCTGCCCTCCCCTGTAAGTCAGGCTAGGGTGATTCGCCATGTGGAGAATGTACAGCATGATCGACCGCGGGCAGAAGTAAAACGGAACGTACTCCCCCACCATCGTTTCAGGATGGCATTTGACTTTCAGCTCGGTCAGCCGCCTCTGCTTGATCTCCGACATGCCGACGACTTGGCAGTCCAGGCCGAGCTCGATCCGTTTCGTATCGGACCACACGGCCCAGGCGTCAACGATATGCGGCAGATTCTTCACGTGCGTGATGTGATAGACCTTTAGGCTGTCTGGAACAGAGGCCACCTGCAATCGTGCTCCTATCGTTTTTCCTGATTCTTGCGGACAGTATACAGTCTCGACCGGATTACGCACCCCTTTCGTAGAGGATCGTTCCGACGACGCCAGGAACATTCGGTGTTGGGCGCCCCCTATTCAACCGTCGCCGAGGGATTCGGCTGAAGCGGGTGGGTTCGGACGACGATCGAGAAGATATAGGGATACCGACGCTTCAGGTGGCGGCAGTAGAGCAGCCATTCCGTGGCCAGTCTCCTGAACACGCGCTCGGCGTCGCCTTCGAGATGGGCCCGGTCCGTGTCGGTCAAATCCGTCAACTCATCCCTCGCCTCCAACTCCTCCTGGAAATGCAGGACGGCCCAGAGAAGCTCGGCAAAGCGCTCGTGCTCCAGCAGGTTTGGATTGGCAAGAAGCGAGAGCAGGAACCCCCGGCTCCCGTGCAGCAAGTCCCTGAGTTCGTTAAGGTCGATGTGCCTGAGGTCGAGTTCGTATCGGGCCTTCGCCGCCGCTGAGCGAGACCGATTGAAATCCTTCGACGACCAGTCCGCACGGATTGCAAGGTCAGGAAGGACTTCCTCCTGGTTGACGAGGCAGCCCGCGAGCCTGCCGAGAAGCGTAGTCCCCAGCTCGCTGAAGAAAGCCCCGATGAGCATGTTCAGCTTCTGGAACACGCGATGGCGTTCGCGACGGGCCAGGAGCCGCTCGATAATCAGGGCGACCAGCAAGACCTCCAACGGGACGAACGCGATGTCTCCGAGCAGGTAGATGAAGATGTGACCGGCGTCCTTGA
>CAZDHT010000216.1:0-9496 GCA_964505325.1 uncultured Planctomycetota bacterium
CGCCAACAGAATGCGGATTGCGGATTGCGGAATGCGGAATGAGAGGAACGCCGTCATCCACGTTGCCATAGCGACCGACGCGCAGGATGGGGTTCCCGTTGGCGTCCAGAACGATCACGCTGCAGTGGTCGACCTCGGGCAGGAAGGACCGCGCAAAGTAGTCCAGGTCAAAACGGCTTGTCCCCTGGCAGTGGCAGTCGCGGCTGGCGCTGAAGAGACACTTGGTGTCCATCCCTACCCCGCCGTACATCCACTCCGCGCCGGTGACCCACGCTCTGCCCACGTCTCCCTTCGCCAGGTCGGGCGACCGTTTCGGACGCGCCGGTCCGGACAGTGGGATTGTGGCCTTGGTCGCCAGGATCTTCGCCTTTCCCGGCTTCACTTTGATCAGTGTGCACGTCGTATCGTTGAAATGCGCTTTGCCATCCCGGCTGAACCTGGCGGCCGAGAGCACGTACAGGTTGTCGTCCTTGTCCATGTGGATGCCGCTGGCCCGGCCCAGCCCCGGGACGGCGTCTTCGTACACCAGCTTCCCGTGCTTGTCCCACACGTGAACGTTCACGTGTCCGCCCCGGCCAGGGAAGATGGGCGGCGTATAGGTCCGGGTGGTCGTCGAATGGATATCCTTTGCGCTCTTCCGGTCCTTTCCACCCGGCGGGTTGATGAAGGCGGCGAACACGTGGCCTTTCGGCGATACGCCCATCCCGTACATCTGCCCGGAGGAGTTGCTGAAGCCGACCGCCGTGAGCACCGACGTCACATCGCACCACTTGATGGGGTGGTAGCCGTGCTTCTTCCGGCTCTCGCCGTAGTCGAACGGGACCTCGCGCCAGTTGGTCGAGTCGAAGCGGGCGATGGTGTCGAGCGTGCGCAGGTAGGCCAGGCCCTGCATGTCGAAGGCGATGTCCTCGGCGTCGAAAGGGATCGGCACCAGCCGCTGCTTGCCGGTCTCGGGGTCGATGGCGATGAGTTCGGTGATCGCCTTGACGTGGATGGCGGCGGGGTCGTGGTGCTCGCCCACGTAGAGCCAGCCGTTGGCGGGGTTGACGAACAGGCGCTGGCGGGCGTGGCGCGGGCCGCGCAGACGGGCGACCGTTCTCCGGGCTTCTTTGGCGAAGTCCCGCTTCACGACCAGCTTGCCGCCGCGCTCGACCAGGAGCAGGATGTTCATCTTCTCGATGGGCCAGCCGCGATAAGAGACGGGCTTGTTGCGGGCGAGCCAGATGGTCGGGGGATCGGTCCAGAAGTCCACGTCCGCCTCGGCCCGGCGCGTGTTCACGCCGAGCCGCTGCCGCGCCACCGGCAGCACGTGCGCGGACAGGACGCGCGGGTCCTCGAACGACTTGATGCGCCTGAGCGTCGATTCGATGGCGGTGTCCTGGCGCCGGACGGCGCTGCAACTGATCGGCCAGGAGAAGACGTAGAGCTCGCCCGTCTTGGGATGGATGCGGATCCGCGCCGGCCGCCGCGTCTTGATCGTCTTGAGCAGTTTGGCCTCGGGCGAGAAGACCTGGATGCGGTCATTGCCCCAGTCGGCGACGTACACCCGGTCCGTCGCGTCGCACGCGACCGACGCGGGCATCGTGAAATGGGCGTCGTCCGATCCGTGGCCGCGCTGCTTGCCCGACTTCAGCACGCCGGCAAAGGGCGTCGGCTCACCATTGCCGTCCAGCGCGACGCGCGCCACACCGTGCAGGGCGTGAGTGCGGAAGTATGCGTGGTAGTTGAAGCCCGTCAGGTAGAGCCACTTGCCGTCGGGACTGACGGCACAACTGCGCGGAGCCACGTAGAAATCGCGGATGAACTCCTTGTTCGCGGCGGCGTCCTTGACTCGCAGCGGAATGCCCGTGCGCGGGCCGAACGTCAGCCCGGCAGTTCGGTTGCCGATTGCCAGCCGGTTGACCCGCTGGTTGACAAGGAACAGCTCGCCGCGGTGGGTGCACAGGGTCGTAGCGGCGGGTGCGCCGCCGCCTGTCGGCCAGCCTTTGCCGAACGCCAGGTCGCCCGAGGTCAGCAGTGTTGATTGCGCCAGGCCCCACCGAAGCGGCAGGCGGGCGCCGTCCTGCGTGAACGTGTGCCACTTGAGATTCTTCACCCGCCCCAGTTCGGCCGCGGGGAACGGATAGACCGTGCGGACGTAGTTGCCGTCGTGGTCAAACATGCGGACGTGGTCGTGTCCGAACCCCTCGTACACATAGACGCCTTCCGGCGCCGCGGCGGCCAGGCTGGGCTGGGCCCCGATGTGCTTCGGGTCGCCCGGGCGCTTCTTTGGCGACCAGAACAGCGTCCGCTCGAACCGCGCCTTCAGGCCGAGCGACACGCGTACCGTGCAGCTCTCCTTGTCGTCGACGTACCTGCTCTGGTCATCTTTGCCGTCCCAGACGATGCTCTGTGATTTCGAGCTCTTCCGGAACGGCGCCGGGGCGTTCACCCCCAGGACACCGCTCGCCAGGTGACGGACGATCTTCCCGTTCCCGTCCTCGATGGCGACCGTCGCGTCACAGAATGCCTCCGACGCGAACGCGATCGTGATCCGGTCGCCCCGGCGCGTGACCGTCGGCTTCCGGGCGAACGCGAAGACCGGCTGCCGCTTGACCTTGAATTCATCCAGGCCGGATGCGTGCGCGGCGGCGCCGGAACACAGCACGGCGAAGGCCATGAGCCGCGTGGCCTGCGTCGTCATCCGTGAGCCTCCACGGCGACCGTGATGCGTGGCACGCCGCCTCTGTTCGTCTCTGCGGCTCCGCAGTCGCTCATGCGCTTACTCCGCGCCTCCCCGCCGGGCCTTCAGTTGATGTTAGCACCGGCAGGGGTGGTGTCAAGCAGCATCCGGACGCGGGCGAGCCGCATGTCGGAGATTCGCACGGGGATTTTGGTTGCCGCAGGCGTTGTCGGGGTTGTATACTAGCTGCGGCAGACTTGAGGGCTTTAACAAAACAGTGGGGCGGACACTCCTGTCTGCCCCGTGGCAGGCAAGAATGCCTGCCACACCAGGGTTTTGATAGAACCCCTTACTCAGTTCACAGGAGGTCCGGCATGCACAGGTTCCAGTCTTTCAAGTGGCTGTGGGTGTTGTGCGCTGTTCTGGCCGTAACCGGCAGTTGTAGCAAGCCGGCGCGGAAGAGGCCGGAACCCAAGACTTACACGAGCGAGAAGCCGGGCAAGTGGAAAGACGTCAAGGTGGACATCGCGTTCGACGGGCCCAAGATCACCGTAGCAGTGGCCAACTACAAGACAACGCCGGACGACTACGTGCAGAGGTTTGAACTGATCGACAGCCAGGGCAACAGCGTGGGACGCCGGGTGTTCGCGGCCGGCCGCGAGCCGAAAGAGACGTTCATCCTGAAACCTCCCACCAAGGAAATCACCGTGCTGGTCACATCGACGAAGCGGGGGAGATGGCAGTGCGACCCGGTGGTGGTCCCGGCGGGCGCGTTCGAGCCACCAAAAAAATGAGAACGGGCCGCGCTGCACGGGAGAGCAGGCAGCCCGTTCCCGTTATCACGGACAAGTGCCGATCAGCCCAAGATAGCCGAACAAGGAGAGCGTGCGCGGCGCGGGGCCGCGACGCGACCGGCGTTTGTCCGTGTTGATTCGCAGCGACCTCACTGGTCTCGCTCAGCCATCCAGACACGTCCCGATCAGGTCGAGCCGTCGCATCTTGTTGAACAAAGTCGACCGGTTGACTCCGAGCAATTTGGCCGCGACGTTGCGGTTCCCGCCGGCCGATTCAAGCGCCCGCTGGATGATCTCGCGCTCCGGCCCCGCCAAGGCTTCCTTGAGGGGGCGGATCTCGCCGGTCTTGGGCGCACTGGGACGGGCCTCGGCGAAGCTGCGGGCGACCTGCGGCGTCAGGTCGGCGAAATCGATCTCGTCGCCGGCCGCCAGGAGGACACCGCGCTCGACCACGTTCTCGAGCTCGCGCACGTTGCCGGGCCAGTCATACGTGGTCAGCGCCTCCAGCGCCGCCGGGGTGACGCCGGTGACCTGCTTGTCCAGCCGGGCGGCGTGTTTCTCGATGAAGTGTTCGACCAAGAGGGGGATGTCGTCCCGGCGCTCGCGGAGCGGCGGCACGGGGATCGGCACGACGTTGATGCGGTAGTACAGGTCCTCGCGAAACCGGCCCTGTTCCACTTCCTTGGCCAGGTCGACGTTGGTGGCAAGAATGATGCGGACGTTCACGCGGATGGTCTCGGTCCCACCCACCCGCTCGAGGGAGGAGTCCTGAATCACCCGCAGCAGCTTGACCTGAAGCGAGGGGCTGGCGGTGGCGATCTCGTCCAGGAAAATGGTGCCCCCGTCGGCCGCCTCGAACTTGCCTTTCTTGCGATGGGTGGCGCCGGTGAACGCGCCGGCCTCGTGTCCGAACAGCTCGCTCTCGAGGAGCGACTCGCTGAGCGCGCCGCACGACACCTCGACGAACGGGCCGTCCGCCCACGACGAGTTGAAGTGCATCGCCCGGGCGAGCATGGTCTTGCCGGTGCCGCTCTCGCCGGTGATCAGCACGGTGGTCCGCGTGGCGGCGATGGTCTGGACCATCTTGACCACCTTCATCATTTCGGGGTCCCGGCACAGGATGCTGCCGACGTCGAACTCGTGGTGTGCGACTTCGCGGAGCGCCTCGGTCTCTTCCTTCAACTGGTTCCGCCTGAGCGTCTGCTCGACCACCAGCCGGATCTCGCTGTCCACCAGCGGCTTGGTGATGTAGTTCGTCGCGCCGCACTGGATCGCCTGCACGGCGTCTTTGATCGTCCCGTAGCCGGTGATCAGCACGAAGGCGAGGTCGGGGTGCGTCTTCCTGACGGTTTCGAGGAGCTTGAAGCCCGTGCCGTCGGGCATGTACACGTCGGAGAGGATCAGGTCGAGCGGCCGGGTGTTGACGATTTCGGTCGCCTCGGCGATGGTCTCGACGCCGTATACCTCGTGGCCCTCGATCTTGAGGAACGCCACGAGTGAGCGCAGGACAATCTCTTCGTCGTCCAGGACCAGAATGCGGGCTTTGCCCATCATGGGTCTCCCTAAGTCTCCTTCACCGGGATCAGGGGGCAGTCGTCCGGGGTGGCGATAATCGTGCCGCCGGATATGCTCCCGTCGGGGAGCCGAAGCGGCGCAATCACCACGTTGAGGCATCCGTCCGCAGGCCGGCCGTCGCGGCCCGCTCGAAGCGAACCGGATGCGAGTCTCTTTGTCGAGCCGCGCTCCATCACCTCGACCGCCGCATTCGCGAGGCCGGCCAGTTCGGAGCGGGCGGGATGTCCCGTGAGCGAGCCGCCCGGCGCTAGGTCAAGCATCTCCTTGGCGGCGTCGTTGGCGAACGTGACGGTCAGGTCGGGATCGAACGCCGCCACGGCGGCGGGAAGGCTGCTCACAATCGCGTCTGCCAGGCTTCTGGCCCGGGTCAGCCTTTCGCCGGTCGCCTGCAGGTCGCCTCGCGCCGAGCATATCTCTCGGGTCAGGCCCTCGTTGGCCCGCTTGAGCTCTTCGGCGGCAACGGCGCCGTTGACGGCGCTGGCCACGTACCCGGCGAGGATCGACAGCAGCCGGAGGTCGTCGGGGGTGAACGGTTCTCCGGAGCGTTTTTCCGTGATGTTCATCTCGCCCAGCAGCCGGCCGTGGTGGATGAGCGGCACGGCGATGAACGACGTGGAGCGATAGCGGCGCGTGCCCGTGGGGCCTAACGCGTCGGACTTGAACCGCGAATCCTTTTCGACGTTGGCGACCAGCACCGGGCTCCGCTCGCGGGCCACCTTTCCCGAGATGCCTTCGCCGAGCTTCCGCCCGAGTCCGATCAGTTCCTCCGCGCCCGGCCCTTCGGCGGCGCGGACGACCAGCTCCTCGGTCCGGGGATCGAAGATGAGAAACGACCCACACTCGGACTCGAATGCTTCCAGGGCGCGCCGCAGGGCCCGCCGCAGCACCTCGTCGAGGTCGGGCACGGAGCTCATGTCCTGCGCCATTTCGTTGAGCATGGCGAGCTCCTGGAGCCGCTGCCGGAGCGACGACGTCTGCGTGTCGAGCGCCCGCTCCAGCTCGCCGCCTCTCCGGCGAAGCCGCGAGTGCTCCATGGCGCGGCCGAGCATCAGCCGGAGCTGATGGCCGTCGGCGTCTTCGGGCAGGAAGTCATACGCGCCTTCGACCATCACCTCGATCAACTGCTCGTATTCGGAGCACGGAGCGGCGATCACGACCACCGCCTCGTTGTTCGTCCTGCGGACCTCGCGCACGAAATCGCGCGCCAGCATCCCGTTCCTGACCTTGGCGACCACGATAATGTCGTAGAGCCGCTCGCGGAGTATGGCAAGCGCGTCGGGGAAGGCCCGAGCGAAGCGCATGTCCTGCCGGAGGCTGCGTGCCGCCTTGCGGAGCCGGTCTTCCAGCGAGCCGGGGTTGCACACGGCCAGTACGCTGAAGGCCTCGTCGACTTGGACGGGCCGCGGCCAATGGCCGGAGGAGGCGCCGGGTGTCGCGCCCGGCCTCAGCAGGTGGGTGATCTCGGCTGGGTTTCCCACGGTCCAACTCCTCGCTCGCTGCCAATTCGCGCCGGTCAGTCGGTCAGCAACTGCCGCCGCGCCCGCCGACGACCTTGATCACCGTCAGCGCCAGAATCTGCAAATCCAACATCAAACACGCCCGCCGCACGTACTCCAAGTCATAGGCGAGCTTCGTCTGAACGTCCTCGATCGACCGGTCGTAGTGATGCTTCACTTGCGCCAGACCGGTGATCCCTGGCTTCACCGCCAGACGCGCCGTGTACAGTGGGATGCTGCGCTGGAGCTTGCTCACGAAATGGGCCCGCTCCGGCCGCGGCCCGATCAGGCTCATCTCGCCCCGGACGACGTTGATGAGTTGTGGCAGCTCGTCCAGGTGCGTCTTCCTCAGGAACCTGCCGACCGGTGTCACGCGGGGGTCCGAGGGGGTCGACCAGACGGGGCCGCCAGCCTCGGCGCCGAGGTGCATCGTGCGTAACTTATACATCCTGAATGGCTTACCACCTCGGCCGATCCGCTCCTGAACGTAGAACATCGGCCCTCTCGAGGTCAGTTTCGTGATGATGCCGAGAAGCAACATGACCGGAGCGGCGACCATCAGCCCGATAATAGCGAGCGTCAGCTCGACGGGCCGCTTCGCCTGGTCGTGCACAAAGCCGGCGGAACGCTTGGCCGCGGTCGTCATCAGGAAATTCGTCAGGCCCAGCGAGGTGCTTTTCATCATCTATCCGTCCAAGACACGTTAAGGACCGCCTGAAAGCCGTTATTGCCGAGTTGGTTATCGACGGCGAAGGCAGGTCCTTTAGCGGATTGGGGGCCTGATTGAGGCGGTTTGGGGGCGCTTGCGGATGGGTAGCATGGGGCCGGTGCGGCCCGCCCCGGCGTGTACAGGCAAGAGCGCGCCGGGCGCGGCGAAACCGGCGCACCCGGAAAGCCGCACACTGCACGTCCCAGACAACTGCACTGTTAAAGAGATTGCACCGCTCTCCCCCTCACCTCATGCCCCCACCCCGCCTGCCCCCACCAAGCGCGCAGGCTGGTGAATTTTTCGACGCACGTGCGTCGAAATATTCACCATCAACCTGCCCACCAGCAGCGGAAGGCCGGTGCGGACTAAGAGACAATCTCGAAAGGTCGTGTGTGCTCGTGGCACGGGCGTCTCGCCCGTGAGAATCACGGCCAAGCCTGCCCTGTGCGGAGCCGAAGGGATGGCCGTGCCACGGTCTTGAGATAGTCCGTGTTGCTGGACCTCACGGGCCGCCACAGGTGAGCTTTGGACTGCGGCGGCCCGACGCCGCTTTTCAGGGCGAGCCGGCTTCGGCGAAACCGGCATACCCGGAAAGGGGTACGCCAGACATCCCGGGGAGCTGAAATGTCGGCGGCGGTCAGGTAATCGACTCGAAGCCGTAGAGGGTGGGAAGGGTCGTGGTGCCGCTCTCGTGGAACCAGTCGTCGCCCTTCCCCCCGTAGATGCCTCCGCCCAGTGGCGACCAACATTGTACCCAAGACACGTAGTCGTCCTGGCCGCCCATCGAGATGCTGAGCACGTTGCTGAAGCCCGATGAGTAGACGTCCAGATCGTCCGCGCCGCTGCCGAAGCCGGCCCACAGCCTGTCGTAAAAGTCCGCCCGGTCGATGTCGAGCATGTCGTCGCCCGAGCCGGTCGTGATGCGGGCCGTCGCCCCAACGACCAAGTCAGTGATCGTCACATAATCGTCGCGCGCGCGTGTGCGCATCGTGAACCCGCCCGTGACGGTGACGTTTTCCATCGTGATCACGTCGCCACCGGACCTGGTCTTGATCTTCAGGCTGTCCGGGATAGTGAGGTCGTGCAGCCATATGTCGTTCCGCGCGCCTTTGAGGTTGATGATGATGTCGTCGGTTACCCCGGTTGCGATTGCCCCCGTCCACGTGTTGACGGTCGTGCCGTCCTTGCCGTGGACGTGGAACTTGGTCGGGCCGAGCTGCGTGATCTCGATGGAGTGGAGGTCGGCGTCGCCGGTGAGCCTGAGGTCGCCGTTCACGATCTTCGCCACCACGTTGCCACGCGTGATGTTCGCCCACCCGGCCGACTCGACCTCGAAGCTCTTCCGGTCGAGCGGGCCGGAGTTGCCGCCTTCGTCGACGAAGTGGTCCGTCCCGCGGCTGCCGTGTGCTGTCCCGCCCACCGCGGTGAGGGTGTTCTTGAGGGTGAGGTAATCGCAGCCGCTGCCCGTCTTGATCGTCACTTCCGCGCGGAACTCCGAGTCAAATGCCCCCACGAAGTCCGTGAAGCCGGCGGTGTACATCTTGGTTGTGCCGTAGAAGTGCGACCGCTCGAAGCTGAACTCGTTGAGGCCCGCGCTGCCCCTCAGGTCGAACCTGTTGAACATCGAGTCGGAGGCCATGACGGCCCCATCACCCGCGCCCGTCCTGATCTTGCACTTGCCCTGAACAATCACCCAAACGAGCTCGACAACGTCGGTGCCCGGCCCGGTCTTGATGATCAGGTCGTCGGGGGTCCCTATCACGCTGTCTATCTTGATCTCGTCGTCGCCGCCCTTCGTCCTGATCGTAATGTCGTCGGTCACACCGGTCAGGATGGCCTCGAGACCGCCGTTGACCGCGGTGCCGTCCCGACCGGTGACGATGAACGTATCCGTGGTGCCCCCTCGCTCGATCAGGATGCTGTTGCCGTGGCGGTCGCCGATGATCCTGAGGTCGCCGTTCACCACCTTCGCGGCGACGTTGCCGTCCAGCAGCAGCCTCGGCTCCAGCGCTTCGAACACCACACGATCCTGCGACCCGCCAAGCCCCTTGTTCATCTCTGCGCTCCTTGCCATCGTCCGAACAGCGGGCGCGGCCACGGACATCCGAAGCCTGCATCCTCGCCAGAGCGTACCTGATTTCACCGCATTATGGGGCGTCCCGCGCGCTTTTGTCAAGCTTGGCGGTTCCTTCGCGGCAACCCTCACTGGAGATTGACTATTTCAGGGGGGTCTGGGGGGCGGGAAAGAACCAAGCAAGGG
>CAZDHT010000217.1:0-1602 GCA_964505325.1 uncultured Planctomycetota bacterium
CCAGCCGCCGCAGCCCGCCGCCGTTCGCTTCTACCATCTGCGACTGAATGGTCAAGCGATTGTCCTTTGCCCAGAACGTGCCGGTGAGCACGTATTGTACCTTGACCACCTTGGCGAACTCTTGAGCCGCGCCCTTCATCTGGAGCTTCTTCTGAAGTTCCATCTCCTCGAACAGCAGTTGCATGCGCTCGCGCGAGACAACCTGCAACCGGGCGGAGGCGCTCAGGTCGGTGATGAGCATGTCGGCCAGGCCCTTCTCGAGCCAGTCCCACCCGTCGTCCGGGTTGCGGTTGGTGAAGTTGAGCACGGCGAGGGTCTGCGGCGCCGCAGCAGCGGCGGACAGGGCGAGTACCGATACAACGATCGACAGGCACACGGGTCTTCGCACCCCGGTGCTCATGTGCCGTCCTCCGCCCGTTCGGCGCCGGGGACGGCCATCGGCTTCCGGCGGCGGAGCCATACCTGGCTATACGTCACCCCCGCGACCCACCAGCTCCCGTCCGGCGCGCGCGCGACCCGGCACGTTCGATCGAAGGGCGACAGCAGCCGCTTCGTCCAGGCCGTCCCGTCGCGAGTGGTCATGACCAGGAAGTCCTTGCCTTTCGCCTCGAATCCCAGCGCGCAGCCGCCGTTCGGCTCCGGCCACAGATGCACCGCCGGACCCTTCCCGGGCGGGAGCGGATGCCGAGTCCACGCCTTCAGGTCGCGCGACGACCATACCCACACGCCCTCGCGCGTGGCGACCGCCGCCCAGAATGTGCCGTTGCTATAGGCGACCGCCCGGCACGGACTGGCCCGGCCGCTCCCGGCGCGCCACGTTGCCACCGTCGCCGGGACGCTCCACGTCGCTCCGCCGTCCGCCGACCGCTGCGCCTGAATCCCGTCCGGGCCGCCACGCGCCCACGTCGTCGTGAACAGCACGTAGCGCTTCGCCCCGGCGATTACGATCTGAGGTTGCCCGCGCGCCGTGGGAACGCGCGTCGGGCGCGTCCACCGAATGAAGTCGCGCGTCCGCGACAGGAACACCCCGCCCCCGGACTGCTGGTAGACCAGAAGGAGGCTTCCGTCCGGCTCCCAAGCGACGGAGTGGTCGCTCACGTAGCCGCCTGAGATCGGCGGAGGCAGCGGACGGAACCGCAGCCGCCGGGAGCCCGGCTCGTGTCGCGCGTAGTACAGGTCCCGCGCCGAGCGTATCTTGCCGTCCACGTAGCGCGCCCAGACCGCCGCACTCGCGATCACATGCAGCCGCCCGTCGTCGGCCGCCAGCATGCGGAACGAGCCCGGATGGACTCCGATGCCCGAGAGCCCCATCAGTCCGCCCGGCGGCTCGACGCGCACGCGTTCGTCCCACCGGGCGTCGAACGCCGCACCGTAGGGGTGGAGTGTCGCCGCCGTTTCGCGCCCCGGCCGCACGATTACCTGCGCCCGGCAGTCCTCGGCTCGTGTCGGCTGAAGAGACGGCGGCCGCGCCTGCACCAAGACGTTGTGGCGCCCGGCGGGCACGCACGGGAAGTCGTCGGCCGTGGTGCCGGCGGGATGCCCGTCGATCCAGACCCGGCCCGGGGGCCAGCACCGGACGCGCAGCGAGCCGGTCTCGCCCAG
>CAZDHT010000217.1:1702-9463 GCA_964505325.1 uncultured Planctomycetota bacterium
CACGCGGCCGGACATGGCCAGCAGTTGAGCGGCATCGCTTGCTGCAACCGCCAGGGGAGGCGTGGTGTTCACGTCCCGCTTGCGTGGCCAGCGCCGCATGATCTCTCGGCACACGGCCAAGCGATCGGAGACGGGGCCCGGCAGCCGCACGTAGACCTGGAGCGCGATCAGCGCCTCGGGGGTCTCGTCAGAGAGGCCGCCCAGTCGGCGATACTCCCGGCGGGCGTGATCCACCTCGTTCAGGTAGTAGTAGAGCCGGCTCAGGTACCAGCCGGCGCGACCGTAGCGCGGGTCCGTGGCCACGGACTTCCGCAGCTCGACCAAGGCGCCAAAGGGCCGCCCGTTGTCCTGCAGCTTCAGGCCCCGGTAGCAGTGCGCTGCCGCGTCCAGCTTGTCGGTCGGGATGTACTCCAGCAGCTTCCGTTCCGAAGCGGTCAGCTTCACGTCGAAACGCTCGACGAGCTGCTTGGCCAATTGCTTCTCTAAACTGAACACGTGCTGGGCGTCACCTTCTACCGCCTGAGCTTGTTTCAACTGTCCGGTCTTGGCGTCGAACACGTGTGCGAACAGGGCCAACTCTGTTCCCTTGCGCTGGAACGTGCCGCCCACGACGTACTGAACGCGCGCGGTGCGGCTCAGATCCCTCAGTGTGTCCTGTCCAGGCAGACCGCTTACCCCCAGGGTGGCCTCGCGCAGCAGCGCCACCATGCGCTCCCGGGTGACCACTTGGAACCGGGCGCTGCGGGACAAGTCCGTAATCAGCATGTCCGCCAGACCGGTGCCCAGCCAGTCCCACCCGTCGCCCGGACTGCGGTTGGTGAAATTGAGGACGGCGAGGGCGGTCGGCGCCTCACCAGCCGTGAGTGTGCAACAGGCGAACAGAACGCACCCGGCAACGAGGCAGGACAGCATGCTCTTCACGGGCGCTTTCCTCCGTCGCCGGTCAGGAAAGGCAGGCCTGGCTTGATCGTGCGGGTGAACCCGTTCGCCGCGAGGATCCAGAAATACCCGCCGCGCTTCAAGAGGGTGAAGGCCTTCAGCCGTTCGGGGAATTCGAGGAGTCTCCGCGTTTGGACAAGGTCGGTCGACTCGAAGAGCCCGTATCGCAAAGGGCCTTGCCGGGAGATCATCCTGACCCAGTAGGTCCCGGGCGTGGGTTCCAGGAGCCCCAGGACGTGTGCATAGTGCGGGACCCCGCCCTTGACGGCGCCCGATGCCTTCCACGTCTTTCCTTCGTCGCGCGATGAGAAAATCCTGCGTCCAGCAGAGACGTGCCAGACCCCGTTGGATGCAGGCAGGAACCGGACCGTGCTGTAGTTCTGCACCTTCGATCGGCTGATCGTCGCCGTCGACACCGCGCCGGAACGTGGGACCGTCGTGGCGTACAGCGCTTCACCCACCTGTGCGCTTTGGCGGTACTTGCTCAGGCGCCAGATGATGACCGCCCGGTCATCGCGCAGGGCCTTGAACAGTATCCTGTCCGGGCGATGCTTCGAGGAGGCGACCACCCGCGGCATCTCCCAGTCTTTGCCGTCGCGGCTTCGTGTCACGAAGATTTTGTACTTGACGGGACCGACCGAAAGGTACGCGAGCCAGATGGCGCCGTCGGGTGAGAACGAGACAACAGGGTATTCCTCGCGCCCGGGAGTGTTGATCGTGTCGGGCAGGCGCCGGGGCTTCCGCCAGGGGCCGTCGATGGTGCGCACGGCCACGAAGATATCGTGCTGCTCGCACCGCGCCAGCACGACGCGCCCGCCGCCGTCCGCGTCGAAAGCGAATCCGACCTTGTACGCCCGCGCGGCGGGAATGACGAGCCTCGGCGGCAGCCAGCCGGGAAGCAGGGGTTCTGTCTGCGGAGTGCGCAGGACGACCTCGGTGGTCGCCCCCTGGGTCACGCGGACGCGCGTCGGCGGGAACCGGAAGCGGCCGAAGCGGGCGACGCAACTGAACGTGTTCTTCTCGGTGATCTCGGCCGAGATCGTGTGTTCGCCGACGGTGACGTTCGGTATCACACACGGCGTCCGGCCAATGACCCGGCCGTCCAGTTTGACGGGGGCGTCTTCCGGGATGCTCGTGATGCTGAGCGATCCGACCTTGCCCAGTGGCTTCAGGGTGGCGCGGATGTCCCAGCCATACAGATTCGACCGATACGCGGAGGCCGTCATCCGGACGAGCGCGGTCCCAGGCGGCAGGGTGACCCGGTGTCGCGAGGTCGCGAAGCCGGTCTTCGGGCCCGCCCACCGGTGGTACTTCGTCACTCCGTCGGCGGAGCGAAACTCGAACCAGGGGCTCCCGCGGGCGGAGAACTCCAGCGACTCGAACGCCTGCCCGGCCGGCGCGGCAAGGAGGTACGTGTCCCAGACGCTCGACTCAGCCCGCATGTACCAGCCGTGACTGGGGTCCTGTTGAATGTCGCCGCGCCGCCAGCCGTTGGGGACTTTCCCGTCTCCTCGCTGCCAGGTCGAGCACAGGATCGTATCCTTGAACCGCTTGTCTGTCGAGTAGTCCTCGGTATAGCACGTGTTCTTCGCGTCGAACAGAATGGTCCCCCGGGAGGGGCGCAGGGCGTTCCCCGTGCGGGCGTAATGCGAGGCCATGAGGTCCCCGAGCAGGGCGCTGGTCACAGACCCGGGCGGATCGTCCACGATCGTTTCGCCGCGGTCGTCGAACGAACCGATGCTGCAATACGTGGTGAAGAACCCCTTCGGCGCGCACCGAACGTATGCCTCCGCCGCTTCCGCATCGGCCCCGCACCGCTCGAGGACCCGGCCGATCTCGAGCCAGGCCCAGTGCGCGGTGCTCACCTTTGAGAACTGCGATGTCTTCTGCACCACCATCGTGGCGAACGTGGCGTCGCCGAACTCGTCCGCCAGCCGCTTGAATGCGGCGACGGCGTCCTGCCTCCTGCCCAGCCGGGCGCACACACGCCCGGTGTGAAAAAGCGCGTCGGGCGCCAGCGCGTCCGTGGGGAACCGCCTGAGCAGGTCGGCGTAGCACGTGCGGGCGTGCCGGAGCTCGTTGGCGAGCTGGTACAGGCGGCCGGACCAGAAGACGGGCCGGGGGTGGTCCGGCTCGACGCGGGCGGCGTGGCGGACGAGCGCCAGGGCGTCGCGTATTCGCCCAGCCTCGTAGAGGCCGATGCCCTCGAAGAACGCCTTCGCGCCCGGCAGGCTGAACTGCGGAATTGCGGCGAGGCGCCGCCGTTCCGACTCCGTCAGCGGGACGTTCAGACGTCGCAGCACCGTGGCCGCGAGTTGCCGTTCGAGCTTCAGCACGTCCTTCGCGGGGCCGCTCACCGAGTCAGCCCGGACGAGCTTGCCCGACGCCACATCGACGATCTGCACGTGGATCTGGATTCCGCCCTCCCCGACCAGGAAGCTCCCCGACAGGGCGCTCTGAGCGCGCGCGGCGCGCCCCACCCGTCGACCGGAGTCCGCCGGGCTCAGTCCGGCGCGGTCGAGTCCGAGCTCCTCGATGAGCCGCTGCATCCGCTCGCGCGCGACCACCTGAAGCTTGGCGGAGGCGCTCAGATCCGTGATCAGCGTGTCCGCCAAGCCCTTCTCGAGCCAGTCCCAGCCGTCGCCCGGATTGCGGTTGACGAAGTTGAGCACGGCGATCGTCGTGGGGCCTGCGGCGGCGCGCACGATGGCGGGGCACGCCGCGAGGCCGAGCAAGAGCATCGCCATCAGGCACTTCGGTGCGGTTCGCTGCAACAGCTCCTCCCTATGACTTGCTGCCGGGCTTCTTGCACTTGGCGAGCAGCTTCTCGACGTCCCCGGCTCGCGGGTCCTTCGGGAACCGCTTCAGGAATCGTTCGAGTTCGATCTTCGCGTGCTCGTATTCGCCACCGTCGAAATAGCACCTCGCGTTCCAGTAGCGTGCCCGAGCGTGATCCCGCTTAAGGGCCAGCGCCTTCATGAACTCGGCGATGGCGTGGTCGGGCATCTTGCCGTAGTAGTAGCCCAGGCCGCGCATGAAGTGCAGGTTGGCAAACGGAGCCTTGTCGATGTCGGACGGTTTGACCTCCGGCAGCTTGACGTTCAGCACATTGGCCAACTCCGCAGCAAGCTTGGCCGCCGGGACGAACAGGTCGTCGACCTTGCCCTCTGCCTTGGCCGAGAGCGCGACCCGCGTCGTCTCGACCTCCAGGAGATGGGCGTTGATATGAAGCTTACCGCCGACCACGGTCATCCCGCCGGACAGGATGTATTTCGCCCCCAGCAACCGGCCGATCTTCGCCTTCGTCTTGGGATCGACGAGTCCGGTGAAACCAAGGCGCTGTTCCTTGAGGACCTTGTCGAGCGCGGCCCGCTCGACTACGGCGAGCCGGTCGGACTTCGCCAGGAACGCCGCCAGCAGGTCGCCCATGCCGTCGGCCAGCGGGCCGTACTTCCCGCCCGGCGACGAGTCCGTGAAGGGCAACGCCGCCACGGTCGTCGTGGGCGCGCTCCCCTTTTCCGCACCCTGAACGGGGTAAGCGCCGAACAGCCATACGCAGGCGGCAACAACACGACCTATTGCTCTCATTGGCGGCTCCGGCTCTGATCTGGTTTGGGCTCTGGTTTGGGCAACACCGAGATCTGGTGGAGTGCCTGTCGGCTCCCCCACCCCACGAATCCGTAGTGCGCCGAGACCGCGTAGCGGTTGAACTCGTACTTGCCCGGCAGGCGCCCCGCCGTCAGCTCTTCCACTTTCCACGTGGCGGGGTCGATCTTGAACCAGGCCGAGCCCGGCGCGTAGACGTACCCATCGCGGAACAACAGATGCTCCCTGAAATACCCCTGGCCGATCTCCAGCTTCAGCAGGAGGCGCCAGGTCTTGCCGTTGCCCCACGTCGTACCGAGGGCCGCTCGCTGTCTGACGCCGAAGTCACTCGCCTCGAGCAGCGCACCGCGCCGGCTGAAATAGGAGAACTCACGACGCATGTCGGCGTGAGCGAACGAGTCGGGATAGGGCGGGACCTTCAGCGTGGAGACCTTGAGCGAGGTCAGGTTAATCTGTAGCGGCTGCATGCGAGAGTCGAGCGTGGTGCCGTCCCGTCCGACCAGCAGCAGGTGCGGCTCCCGGCCTTTCACGGTGTGGAGGGCGTGAAGCCAGTGTGGTTCGAAGACCAACTCGGGGTCGTTCGAGGGCGTGGACACCGAGCTCGTCCGGGGGATCTTGACGGCCCTGTGGAACACGTTGACCTTGTGCCCCTTTGGGTGAGGCTCGACGATGGCGCACCAGGCCCGCTTGTGCTTGCCGAACGACCCGACCGCGCATACTTTCCCCGGCGCGATGGGATGGACCATCATCGAGCGGTCCGCCGGCGGAAGACCCTGTTGCGTCCCGACCTTCGCCTCTATCTTGCCGTTCCTGTCGAGGACCCAGAGGCCGGCGCGCCGGGTGGCGATCCACACCCGCTGGCCGTCGTACTTCACGTCGGTAAAGATCGGCTGCTTGTCCACCACGACTTCTTCCAAGACGCCGGGCGCGCGCATGAACAATACGACGCCGGCGTTCCACATCACGTCCAGCGTGTCACCGCACTGCAGCAGGTGACGCAGGCCGCCCGACCCGCCATAGGTCTCCCACCTCTTCCCGGCAAGCGGGACGGTCTTTCCGTCGAGAAGTCGGACCTGAAGGTCGAGGGGCTTGAACGCCATCCGCCCGGTTGCCTGGTTCTTGGGCTGACGTGCCGGCGGAGGACTGCTATGGACGGCCGCCGGCCGAGGCTGCAATCGTCGGTGAAGCGCCTTGATCCGGTCGTAAAGCGGCTCTTTCGTGCGCTGGCTGTTCCAAGGCGCCGCGTACGGCAGCTGCTCGAAGTCCTTGAGCAACTTAGCGACCTCGCCCGGCGACGGTACCACGCCGGCGCCATCGCCCCAGTCCTGCCCTCGTGACGCACGCCACGGCCAGTAGAGGAGCCCGTAGCGCCCGCAGGTGCGGGCGACCTGATGATCGGACGCCTCGAGGGCGGCGAGAAACGCCCGCCAGTCCTTCGGCGTGGCCACGTCGGACATGCCCTGGCCCGCCGCCTGCTTGAGTTGCCAGGGCCCCCATTCGAGGAACTGGACGAGCGAATGAGAGACCGAGAGCCGGTCCGGCGTGACCTCCGTCAGGACCCGTTTCAAGTGCTTCAGGTCGCTGGCCGTCGGGTAGTGCCTGTCCACCCGGGTGAGCGCAGATTCGACGAGCACCTCGCCCCAGCGGTCCATCCACATGAAGTCAACATACCGGTGCTTCGGTTCGGGCGGGCGTTTCAGCCGCAGCGCCCTGGGATAGACGTCGACCATGAACTCGTCTTCCACACGCTCGGCGACTTCAAGGATCTCCGCGCCGATCCGGTGTCCTTTCTCATTGGACATGTACGGAATCGGACGGATCAGGTTCCGTGCCCGGTGCTGAGCGGTCAGCTTCGTGGCCTGGTCGATGTCGATCCGACCATTGCGAATGAGATACTCCAGGTGCCCGAAGCCCAAGACGCAGGCCCGGACGCGCTTCCTGATGGCAGGAGCGGTCTTCGTGTTCCCTTTCTTCCATCGGTCTCGCCCGGCTTCGGTCAGGCGGCTCCGCATCAGCCAGCGGTAGTCGAACATCACCTGGAGTCGCTGGTCAGTGTTCCTCGGCTCGATCAGGAGAGCGGCTTCCCGAAGGCCAATGGCGTGCTCCCAGTCGCCCACGCGTGTGAACGCGTCGGCCCGCGTGACCAGTTCCGTGACCTGCTCCGCCTCGGCGAGCGGCTGCCCGGCCTGCTTTCCGGATCCCTCGAGGACGCGGGGGGCCACCTCGCGGCGCAGGAACCGGGCGACCTCGCGCAGCGGCACCTTCTCGCGCCGTAGCGTCGCGAGCTTTCGTGGGCCGCGCGTGAGCAGGACCTCGACCGTGAACGTCACGTCCTTCTTCGTCACGGCGTTGGCGACCTCGAACGAGCCCTTGACGAAAAGCGGCACGGTCCGCTGCACACCGTCGGTCAACTCCTTCGATATCGCGGACGCCTCCTCGGTCTCGACCACGGCCACGTTGGGCACGGCAAGGAGAGCCGACGCCAGCAGGTGCGCGAACGATGCCTGAAGATGGTCGTAATCGTGAACCAGGTTGTTCGACTTGAACGGCGATAGCCCGATCACGCGCAGCTTCCCGGTACTGTGTTGCGCGGCCACCCGACCGATCCGATCACGGATCGCTGCACGTACAGCCGTGACGTCTTCAGATGGAAAGACACCGTGCCACAGCCGCGCACCGGTGCGGCAGTCACAGATCACCAGGTGGATGGACGGTTTTGCCGTTCGCCCTTTGACCAGAATGGCGAGGCGGTCGGCCTTGAGCAGCCGGCCGAGCTTCAGCCGTCGGGACGTCGCTGGGCCGAGCACTTGACTCAAGGCCAACTCCCGCGTCACATCGCGGATCCGGGCACGCTCCACCAGTTCGATGTTCTTTCGTGCCGACAGGTCGACGGTCAACAGGTCGGGCAGGCCGGTCTTCTCGACCGGCGGCGACGCGAGCACGGCCCAGCGCTGCGGGGAGCGGACCGACTCCCCGGCCACAGCCGACGCGCCAGTCGACAGCAACATGAAGAGGGCCAGGGCAAGTCGACTCATCTGCACCTTTCGTCCCCCGGAATGCGGCGTGCCCCGGGCGGTCGCCGGAGGGCGGCGCTCGTGGTCATCGTCTTCGGTCTCCCGGCAAAGACGGCGCGGGCGGTGCCTCCTTGACCTCTGCCGGCGCCGCGCCCTCCTTGTCTCGCGCGGGAGCTTTTGCGATGGATATCTGGAAGAAGTC
>CAZDHT010000218.1:0-9450 GCA_964505325.1 uncultured Planctomycetota bacterium
ACCGGGATGCTCACGAGACAGTGCGTGGTGTTGTGGGCGGGGATCGTACTTCTTCCGGTCGGCGTTTCGGCTCCGGCGGCCGATACGCCCGTCACGCAGGACGTGCCCGCGTTGGATGCGACTGCGCTGCGGACCGTCACGGCCAGCATCGACCGCGGTCTTGCCTATCTGAGCAAGCAGCAGCGCAGCGACGGGTCGTGGTCGAACCGGCTCTTCCCCGCGATCACGGCGCTGGCCGCCCGCGGCTACCTGGAACACCCGGAAAAGCGTTACAGCCGCTCGACGCCCGAGGTGGCCCGGGCCCTCACGTTCATCATCGGCCTGGCCAAGGACGGCGGCCGCGAGGGCATCTATGACAAGATCCTCGCCAATTACAACACGGCGATCTGCGTGAGCACGCTGACGCGCGGGGGCGACCCGGCGCACGCGACCGTCATCGCCAACGCGCGGCGGTTCCTCAGCGACAAGATGATCTGGCACGAGGCCAGCCGCGGCGTCACCAAGAAGGACCTGCGCTACGGCGGCGCCGGCTACGGCGAGCACAAGCGCCCCGACATGTCGAACACCCAGTGGATGGTCGAGGCGCTGGCCGAGAGCGGGTTGGCCCCCACCGACCCCGCCTACGAGCGGGTGACCGTGTTCGTCAAGCGCTGCCAGAACGTCCGGGACGAGGACTCTCACCCGGAGGCGGGCACGGACGGCGGGTTCTTCTACGCCGCCTTTCCCGCCGAGAGCAAGGCCGGCAGGGACGCCAACGGCGGCTTGAGGTCGTACGGCGGAATGACCTACGCCGGCTTCAAGAGTTTCATCTATGCGGGGATGAGCCGCGACGATCCCCGCGCCCGCGCCGCCTGGGACTGGATCCGCGCTCACTACAGCGTCGAGACCAACCCCGGTCTCGGCAACCAGGGGCTCTTCTACTACTACCTGACCGGGCTCGAACACATCAAGCAGTCCATCAAGGTCAGCCACGATTCGTTCGCACGTGTCGGCCCGTGGCACGCCCGCAGCTTCGGCATGACGATGTGGAGCAACCTGGACCTGTACCGCGCCTACGACGACGCCGACCCGACCGTCGGGCAGCCGTGGCACTTCCCGCATCCGCCGTGGAAGAAGGCCGACTACCTGGCGAAGATCAAGGGCGACCTCGCGTGGTTCCTCGGCCGCCCCGGCCGCTGGAACCAGGATCCCGCCACCGGGTTCCGAGGATACGGCCGCTACAACTTCCAGGAGTTCATGCTCGGGATCATGATGGACGCACTCGGCCGATACTGCACCGAGTTCCCGAAGGAGCGCATCTGGCGCGACCGGCTGGTCGCACTGGCCAACGCGACGATGAAGCCGCTGCCTGATTTCAAATACAAGCCCGAATGGTTCGCGATGGCGAACCCCAACGGCTACACCTACGCTTACATCTTCACCGGGCGCGACAAGTACCTCGACTTCGCGGCGAAAATCATGGACAAGGGGCTCCGTCACGACGACAAGACGTGGCCGAGGTTCCGAACCGGGACCGGCGCCGGCAAGTCGTGGAGCGAGTTCGGCCACCGCCTCACCCAGACCCACATGTGGGCGCGGTGGCATCGCAAGAAGCACGGCACGCCCAAGCCACCCGCACCGATCAAGGATCTGAAGGCCGAGGGCGAGGAGGGCAGGGTCGTGCTGACCTTCACGTCGACGGGCGGAGACGAGTTCGTCGTCAAGCTCGCGGCCAAGCCGCTCAAGGACGACCTGGCGAGCAAGGCTGAGGGAAAGACGGCGGCCAACTGGTGGACGACGCCGGTCGCCGCGACCCTGACGGTCAAGCCCGACGCCGGTACGGCCAAGCTCTCCGTGACGGTCGCGGTGAGCAAAGGTACGACTTACGCCGCCGTCCGCAGCACCCGGCAGGTCGGCCCGATCACGGCGGTCAGCGACCTGTCGAACGTGGTGAAGATCGACGCCAAGTAAAGAAACGCGCCGGGGCCACGGCGAGGCAGACGGCTCAACCGTTGCCGCCGCGTCCCGGCTAGCGCTTCGCCTCGGCTGCGATCAGCCGGTAGACCCGGAAGTCCTTGTAGCTCGCGTCGAGCCCCGCCCAGTGGCGAATGCCGATGTGGCCCTTGGTCAGGATCGGGCCGTGCGTGGCGGCGTCGGTGTAACTGTGAATCAGCTTCCCGTCGACGACCAGGAAAATGGTCGGGCCGACTTTGCCGATGGCGACGCGATACGCCTTGCCCGGGGTGGGGCAGGGGTCCTCGCCGCTCATCAGGAGCTTGAGGCCCGGCCCGACGCGGCGGACGTTGCCCAGGCCGGTCGTGCCGCGATGCATCGAGAAATGGTAGCCGTTGATGCCATAGTTGTACGTGTTCATCGTGCTGCCGACGCACACGGCGAGCGTCTTGCCCTTCTTCGGCAGGCCACAGATGGTGAAGAGCGCCCCGGCGCTCGTCCCGACGGTGTGCGGGATGAACGTGAACTCGGCGAGGAGGTCGCCGTCGAACTGCTGCTTGGTCCACATCATTGCGTCGGGGTGGCGGCGCTTCTCGTCCTTCATCCGGAACGCGTCGCCCTCGTTGCGGGTGACGCACTGGCCGTAGGGGAGCCACTTGTCGGCGCCCTTAGCGAAGTCATCGGCGAAGAGCTGCTCGCCCTTCTTGACGCGGACCTCTTGCTTGTCCCGTGAAAGGAGCAACGCCATCTTCGCCGCCTCGCGCAGAGTCTCGAGCATCGAGCCAATGCGGCGCTGGGGCTTCCGAAACCCGCCGCCGCCGGTCCACTCGCGCAGGTACTTCGCCTCGCCGTTCATCAGCCCGTGCGCGGAACGGACGTAGAAGTCCAACTGCTCTCGCCACAGCTTCAGGACGGCGTCGCTCTTCGTGCCCTCATAGACGACCACGGCCGAGGGGGCGGGTACCTTTGGCACGTCGGGCTCGTCGGCCTTGTCCTGCGTTCGCTGCGCGGCGAGCAACTCCAGGGCGATCTTGCGCGCGGCGGCGATTTCGCCGGCCATTGTCCTGTGATCGGGCGGCTCTGCCTTCAGAAGCACGACCAGCTTGTCGAGCGTGGCCGCCAGCACCTTCTCCTTCGCCTCGTCGGTGCCGAGGCCCTTGGGGAGCTCGGCGGCGGCGGCCATGGTCGCCCACAGGACGACCAACAACAGCATGATGGCATGTCTCATTATTCCCCTCCTATTCGAACGGCTTGAGGTCGAGGGTCTTGGGATCAAGGCGCATCACCACGACCTCGACGAACCGGTTCCGGTCATAATGCGTCAACCGGACGCAGAGCTTCAGTTTGGGGTCGTAGCACGGCGAGTTGTTCAGGTTGCCGTACCAGCCGACGACCTTGCCCTTGTATGGCGCGGTGTACCACTTCTTCTCTTCCAGCTTGTAGAAGTACATCTTCGGGGCCGGCTTGCGGTAGCTGCCCCCGAACACCCACATCATCGCGTCGAGATCGTCGACGTAGCAGCAGTCGCCGAGGACGGCCGTCGGGGCGGCGCCTTCTGGCGTCTCGACCGACCACTTCTTCGTCCTGAAGTCGAAGACGGACAGCACCGCGCCCTTGCTCTGCGTGTGGATGATCCGGTCGCGCTTCGCGTCGTAACAGAGCGTGTCATACTCGTGGTGGCGGTTGGGGCCGCCGGTGGCGATCAGGTCCCACTTGCCGGCGGCGACGTTCGCCTTGCGGAGGCCGCCCTTGCGGGTCGAGCGGTCCACCGCGAACGTGTACAGTCCGTGCGGGGTGGTCACGTCGGCGTGCTGCCCGCTCGCACCCCAGCCGCCTGGCCGCCATCCGGTGTTCAGCACAAACCGTCGCTCCTTGATGTCGTACACGTCGCCATGCACGGTAATGACCGAGTTGGAGAGCGGATCGACGTGGTACGTCTTGCGGGCGTGGGTGCCCATCAGCCGCCAGCCCTGGAAGCTGACGCCGGGAAAGCCGCCCGCCGCGGGGTGCCGCCACACCAGCTTGTAGTTGACCGGGTCGTTCATGCTCCGCCAGCGGTTGGTGAGCAAGTCATACTCGCTCATCTCGGCCCCGATGTAGCCGTAGTGCCCGCCGCCCCACGCGTAGGCCCTGTGCGTACGGCGGTCGTAGATGTACTTGCCCCACTGGCGGGCGCGGACTTTCATCGGCGGCACTCGGTGCACCCAGGTGTTCGCAGGCAGCGCGGCCAGTTCCTTGCGCCCGGCCTCGGGATCGCCCGGCTTGTTCTTCGGCGAGTCCCACTCCTCCGGTAGCGGCGCCGGCCACACCTTGTGCTTGCAGTGATACTCGAGCTTGGGATCGACCGGCTTCGGGCTCGAAGCGAACGGCGCTTCCTTCAGGCTGAGCTTCAGGCCCAGGATCGTCGTCGTCTTGTTCTTGCCCCAACGTGGGGACGACAGGCTGATGAGGACCGTCTTGCTTTCGCGCTCGTAATCGGCCGAGAGGTAGCGCGCGGATACCGGCAGGTCCAGCGTCAGCTTGTTCCACTCGTTCTTGCCCAGATTGTAGACCCATACGTCCTTCAGCGGCCCCCAGCCAGGCCCGTAGCCGCCGGCGAGCAGCACCATCTTCTGGTCCGGCACATACACCATCGCGTGGCAGGCACGGGCCGACGGGCTGAACTTCGGCCTCGCCTGGCCCCACGTCCGCGTCGCGCAATCGTAGATCCACGTATCGCGGAGGCAGCGCTGGAAGTCCTCGCCGCCGAACATCACGATCTTCTTCGCGTCGGCCACATACGCTGCGTCGCAGAGGACGCGCCCCGGCGGCTGCTCGCGCAACGGCTGCTCGATGGGGTGCCATTTCCTCTCCTTCTCCGAGAACGTCCACGTCCCGCAGTTCGCCGGGTACCACTTGCGCGCCTCGGTGATCTTGAGCTTGGCGTCTTTGTCAAGGTCCTTCGAGGTCAACCGCCGGACTCGCTTGGGCCTCGTCGATTCGTCGTAGATCCAGTCACCAACCTCGACCGGCTCCTTCTGTTTGCCGACGCGGCCCCATGTCCCGCCGCCGCCGATGGAGACGGCCTCCTGGTTATGACCGTCGTAGACGAGCGTGCCCAGCAGCGGAACGGAGGAGCCATCCGCTCCGTTCGCCGGCTGGAAATCGGTCGAGACGTCGCACATCCTCGGCTGCTTCGGGAGCGGCTCCCACGTGGCGGCCTCCGGGTCGAGCAGCCACGACCGGCAGCTCTTGCGGGCCTTGCGACTGCTCCCGCCCCACAGGAAGAGCACCCGCTTCAGGCCGGGCAGATAGACGGACGACTTTGCGATGGTGCCCCGCCCGGCGAGCCAGTCCTGCGGGAACGTGCTGGCGACCTCCGACCACTTGCCCTCGGCCGGGTCATACAGGTGAAGCTTCGCGTGCATCGCGTGGGTGTAGGCCCGGGTGCCGTAGTCGTAGTTCGGCCAGATGAAGCCGCGTTTCATGTCCGGGAGCCACATGAACCGCGCCTGCACGGCGATGATGCCCGGCGGGCCGTCGTACACCGGCGTGAGCTTGTTCGTCTCCAAGGCATTGAGCTGGGCCGTCACGACCTGCTGCGGCGCCTTATCCTGCGCGGATGCCGTGCCAGCCAGCAAGCACATCAAGGACATCGCGAGTCGCTTCATCCGTCTCTCCTTACGTCTCGAGCTTCAGTCCGAACCCGGGCGCCTTGGGCATCACCAGGTCGCCCTTCTTGTTGAACTTGTATGCCGAGTAGTCGACGCCCTTGGCCGCGCCGGGGATGCCCTCCACGATGCAGACGTTGCCGACCCCTGCCCCGAGCTGCGCGGCGTAGTACGGCCGCGGCGTCCACATCCACGTGTGCGGCGACGCCAGCACCCTTGCCTTGACCAACTCGGGCATCACCCGCACCCAGCGTGTGAACCCGACGATGCCCAAGTCGAACAGCACCACGTCGACCAGCCCCTGCTTCGCAAGCTCAAGGTTCGCGTTGACGTGTTTCCTGCTGTAGTCGCCCCACTTCCAGGGGGCTTTTGCGCGTTCGGTTCGCGCCTCACCGTCGGCGATCAGAGCGCTGCATCCGGCCTTCTCCATCGCCTTCTTGAGCTTGAGCAGGTCGTCTCGGTCCTCTTTGAACGGCTCCTCGATCCAATAGAGGTCGCACTCGGCGACCGCATCGACGTAGCGAATGAAGTCGTCGACCGTGTATCCGTCATTGGCATCGACCAGGATCCGGCACTTGGGGAAGTTCTTGTGGACCGCCTTGGTGACGTCGATGTCGCGCTGAATGCCCGGCTCGCCCTTGATCCACTTGAAGCCGCGCCCGATCTTCAACTTGAAGGCGCGGTAGCCCGCGTCGTAGTCCTGTCTGCACGACTGGATGACCCCTGCGACGCCCCGCGGCTTGTTCCGTGGTTCGAGGTCATCGAAGTAGATCGCCCCGGAGTAGACGGGCACCGCCTTCGGGCCTTGCCCCCCGATCAGATCGTATACGGGCACGTTCAGGATGTTGCCGACCAGGTCGTGGAGGGGGATTTGCAGGGCGAATGCGTCATCCGCCACGCCGCGGGTCATGTCGAAGAGGTCGCCGACCTTCGAACCGACGAACTTCCGCACCGCGTCGGGCTTGACGTGTGACATGCCCCAGCCACTCACGCCCTTGTCGGTGGTGATGATGCGGATCTGGTATCCGCCGCCACGGCCGCAGGGGCTGCCTCTGGCGTTCCGGCCGACGAAGCGAGGGTAGCGGTCGCGAATGCGCCGGACCCGCATGCTCTTGATGCGATGTTCGGCGAGTTCCCGCGCGGCAGGCGCCTTGTCGAGCTTCGCCTTCTTCGTTTCGTCTGCCGCGCGGCCAGTATGTCCCACGACCATGGCCGCGGCCCCTCCAATCAGCGTTCTCAGGAAAGCCCTGCGATCCATCCCGTGTCCCTCGGCCAGCCCCCTCATTATCCCGCGTTCGGGCGCGGTGTCAATCGCCGCGCGGATTGCACCAAGCCCGCGAACGGAGTACACTGAGGCCGCACCGGTGGACAGGGTGCCGCCGGGCTGAAGGACCAAGAACTGAGGAGGCGAGATGGAACTGACTGTCATTTCCGGCTATGAGGGCGGGAACCCACAGGACGCGTCGAACATCGAGCTGCTCGGGAACGTGATCTGCGCGCGCCCCGAGAGCGAGGACGGCGACTCGAACTACAAGTTCGCGTTCGACGTCACGCTGCGGAACGAGTCCGATGCGCCGCAAGCGCTGAAGCTCATCGTTGACTGGCAGGAGCCGCCGGAGGTCGGCACCAAGTACATGACGGGTCGCAAGTCGATCTTCGTGATCGGGCCGGACGTCTATCACGAAGTGACGGGACGCCTTGATGGCGACAAGGTTCAGTTCGAGGTCGAGCTATCGCCCGGCAACACGCGTCTCTGCTTGCATCCCCCGTTCGGGCAGCAGGAGCTTGAGGCGTTCTTTGAGCAGGCAGGGCGGCTCGGCGCGAAGCGCATCCTCTACGGCCGGACCTCCGAGGACCGGGCGCTGGAGGCGGCGTGGCTGCCGGCGACCGGTGAACCGGAGCGGTGTGTGCTCGCCATCGGACGAATCCATCCATATGAGACCGCCGGCTCGTTCTTCGTCGCGGGCATCCTCGATCTGCTGGCCAGTCCGGACGGGCAAGCGCTGCGACGGAAGATGAGCGTCCTGCTTGCCCCGTTCGTCAATCCCGACGGCGTTGCGCATGGGCTCTGCAAGCGGACGACGACCGGCACCGAACTGAGCACGCAAGGGCTGTCAAGCGACGACCCCGCTGCGACGGCGCTGCTCGGCCTGGTCTGCGGTGTGGCTGCGGCGGCCCCGAACGCGCTGCTCATCGACGCACACGGATGGATGATCAAGCAGGACGGCCCGATCTTCTACAGCACGAACCTGGCCGAGAAGGTGCTGCCGCAACTGGACGAGGCGTTGTTCCCGAACGGCTTCCAGGTCAAGGACTACAGCGGGCGGCCCGCCGATCCGAGCACGACCGATCTCCGCCGCTACGCAGGCGAGCAGCTTGGGGCGGAGGTATTTGTCACGTCGCACCCATGGTTCGGCCGCCGCCCCGCGGACATGCGCCGGATAGGCGCGCAGTTGACCAAAGCCCTGCTCACAGCCCTCGGGTGAACGTGGATGCTGGCGCGAGCCTTTGGGCGGCGCTGCGACGCGCCGTTTCGTTCCCGGCAAAAGGGCCCGTAGAGACCGGGGTCGCGCGACATGGAGTCTCCTCGGGAAGGGCTTGACGCTTGAGGGCTCGACCGCAGGCGCAGTTCGTTCTTGACTTTGAGGACTTCAGTAGTTTATGAATTTATGAATTACGCAATTCACAAATTGCTGAATTGCTGAATTGCTGAATTGCTGAAGTCGTGAAATGGCGCCACGTCGCCCAGAATGATGGAGGTGACACATGGAGGAGTTGGCGTTCCGATCTGCAATGGTGTGTCAGATACTCGGCAATACCACGCGGTACCGCATCCTGAAGCTGCTGGCCAAGAAGCCGATGACACCCGGGCAACTTCGTCAGGTACTTGCCAAGCCGCCCGCCGTGATCTCCAATCACTTGGCGAAGCTGAAGTACGCGGGCTTGGTGCGGTTCAAACGCGAACCGGGGGGCCTCATGTACTGGCCCAAGCCGAAAGGAGTCGGCAGGCTGATCGCTGGCCTGGAAAAGTTCGCGTCCCAGATGAAGTAGCGCCCGGATCTGCCACTTCAAGATGCGCACAAGAGGTCAACCATGCTGCGCGTTCAGGGGTCCTCTTGCTGGCGTTCGGTGTAAAGGCGTGGGCTGCGCCAGCCGCCTTTGTGATGCCGACCGCCTGGGCTTTGCCGAAGACAAGGCGCTCAAGACTCCAAAAACGTAAGGCGCCCA
Source organism: uncultured Planctomycetota bacterium (assembly GCA_964505325.1). Classification (GTDB taxonomy): domain Bacteria; phylum Planctomycetota; class PUPC01; order PUPC01; family PUPC01; genus CAZDHT01. Next base: position 8,811 of record CAZDHT010000218.1, read on the forward strand.
TAGTGCACTTCATAAGTTTGTGAATTTCGCAATTTATGAATTGCTGAAGTCCTGAAGTCTGATTCTGCGGAGCGGCCACTGCCGGTTGCTCAGGGAGGCAATGCGAGTGTCCGGAGGGCTCACCCCAGGGGCCCGCCGTGCCGCGCGCTGGCTCAGTTCCCGCCCCGAAGAGCGCGACGCCCTGACCCTGACTGGACTAGGCTTTCTGCAAATCATTCGCCGCGTGACCGCTGCGTCGGAGCCAGTGCAAGAAAGGGAAGATGGAAAGGCGGAAAACGGGGAAAGAGATGGGGCGCCGCCCGAAGTATGTATCCAGCCACCACTGGAATCACGCCATAGCCATGCTCTGTTGAACACCGAGATCCTTCGCTTCGCACAAGATGACGACACACCAAAGACCAGCACCCGATGTTATTCTGAACGGGGTGAAGAATCTCTCCGCACCGGCAGACCGGCCTTTTCAACAGAGCAGTACAGGCACCTATTTCGCAATGGTACCTGCCAAGCATTGCCCTACCGGCACAAGGCCGGTGGTGGCAATCCGCTAAGCACGTACCCGTCCAACCGGTGGTGGCAATCCGCTAGGCACGTACCCGTCCAACCGGTGGTGGCAATCCGCTAGGCACGTACCCGTCCAACC
>CAZDHT010000219.1:0-9424 GCA_964505325.1 uncultured Planctomycetota bacterium
AGCCCCATAGCCCAGCAGCCACGTCGTCAATGGAAATCTGGGAACGCCATAGTCATTTCGGGCCACACGTGAGTGAGCGCGACGCGCGGCGAAGTGATGTGAAATCCCCAGGGTGTTGGCGTCGCTCCTGACTTCGCTTATTCTGCGTCTCGCTTCCCGCGCTGTCAATTCCTTTTCGGGCAACACGGTGCGGTCTATTGAGTTTCGGATAAGAAAAGGAAAAAAGGGAAAAGGGGAAAATGGGAAAGGAATTCTCCTTTGTAGGGGCGGTTCGCGAACCGCCCCTACTTCTTCCCGGTTTCCCACTTTTCCGTTTTTCCTTGGCCCGCTTCCATTGATTACATGACCTGCAATAATCCTGAGGTAACACTGCAGTTGTCTGGGATGTCCGGTGTACGCCTTTCCGGGTGCGCCGGTTTCGCGGCTCGACTGAGCTCGCCGAAGTCCCAAGCCGGCCCGCCTTGAAAAGCGGCGTCAGGCCGCCGCAGTCCAAAGGTCGCCTGCGGCGACGCGCGAGGTGTAGGAACACAGACTGTCTCAAGACCGTGGCCCGGGCGTCCGTCCGGCTCCGTTCCCGGCTTCGCCGGACAGGCAGGGCAGGCTTGGCCGTGATTCTCACGGGCGAGACGCCCGTGCCACGACCACACACGACCTTTCGAGATAGTCTCTTAGTCCGTGCCTCCCTTCCGCTGCTGGCGGGCAGGTTGATGGTGAATATTTCGACGCACGTGCGTCAAAATATTCACCAGCCTGCGCGGGGCGGGGGCACGACGCGAGGGGAGACCGGTGCAATCCCTGCAACATTGGAGCTGTCCGGGATCTCTACTGCACGGGTTCCCAGGTACGTGTGCTGCCGCCTCCGGCACAGTAAGAGACGGCAGGCCGTGCCTTCTTTCCCCGTTCCTCCCTTTTCCCTTTCCCCATCCTACACTCGCTCCGCACCCCTCGTAACACTTCAGCCAAGTGAAGGCGGAAAGGAGGGACAGCCAGCGTGTGGCAGTCCCGCTTTTCGCAAACGCATCTCTTGTCCGTACCCCACTTTGCTGAAGTGTTACCACCCCCCGACGGTGCCCGCTGGATCAAAAGCCGCGGACTACTGGCGGCGGCGTGGGGTTGTTACAAATAAGTACACAAATTTCCATTCCAAACGGACCGAAAAGGGTGTAGTATATTCGCTGAAGGCTGGTAACTTGCGGAGGAAGGTGCATGGGTCTTCGTGCAATTGGGGTGTGCATTCTTGTCGTCTGCCTTGTTTCTCCGTGCCTGGCCGACAAGATCGCGTTCAAAGACGGCACCGTGAAAACAGTGCGCGTCTATAAGATGAGCAAGGAGTACGTGAGCTTTCTCTACAAGGGGAAGATCGAGGTCGTTCCGCTCAGCAAGATCAAAGACCTGCCCAAGGGCAAGAAGGCCATCAAGTTCTCGAACACGCCGCTGACGGACAAAGAGAAGAAAGAGCTGGCCGCGGCGCTCAAAGCCCGGCGCGAGGAGCTCAAGGAGAAGCTGAAAGAGGAGGAGAAGAAGAACGGGGTCAAGTCCACCGACACGACACAAGTGACCTCGGTGACGAAAGACCCGAAGAACCCGGGGAAGGGCGTGAAGATCATCAGCGAGGGGAAATCCAAGACGAAGGCCACCGAATTGATGATCGACCCCTTCCCGGACTTTCCGGTGAAGCCAAAGAAGAAATCGACAACCGGTACCAAGACCGTAGACAAGGAACCGGCCCCCAAAACCGTAGACAAGTAGAGAATCGGAGGGCAGTGCAATGAGGTGCGCGCGTACGGTGGTATGTGTGTTGGGTTGTGTCGCTTTCCTGGCTGTCGCGGCCGACGCCGAGGAGTACCAGGCCGGCCTGGCGGGGCACTACTACAAAGACGTGACCGAGTGGAACGGCCTGTGGCCCGACGATACCGACACTCCGCTGGCCGACCCGAGAGAATGCACGTTCACCGATTTCAAGTACACGCGTGTCGAGCCGATCGTCAACCACCTGTTCATCCGCAGCGGGTGGTTCAGTGTGCGGTGGGTCGGTTACATCGATGTTCCGGGCAACGGCAACAACACGTTCCTGTTTGAGCTGTGGGCGGACGACGGGTGCCGCCTCCAGATCGACGACAAGGTGCTCATCAACAGTTGGTACGCTTGTCCCGAGAGCATCGAGGCCGCGCACCGGACGGCCACTGCCACGCTGAGCCCGGGGAAGCATCGCATCGTCATCGAGTACTTCCAGGGCCAGAGCCTCGACGAGAACGACAGCGATCCGATCAAGCTGTACTGGTCGTGCGCCAGCCTCAACGTCAGCAAGCAGATCGTTCCCGAGTCCAGGTTGTGCCACAAGGCGGAAGATGAGGCGACGCCCGGGAAGTGGGAGATCAAGCCACCGCAGACCAACCAGCAGTTGGGCGAGAACATCTGGAACGACGCCCAGGCGGCGGAAGGGCGCGGCGACTACGCCTACGCGCTCCGGCTGTACCGGCGCATCCTCCTCATCTCGCCCGACACCGAGGTCGCCAGGAAGGCCAAGGAGCGGATTCTCGCGATCGAGAACGATCCGACGATCGAGAACAAATAGCGCGTGCGAACACCTGCTGCGAAAAAGCCTGTCGGCCTGTCCGGCAGGCTTTTTCATGGGCCTCGTTCGTCGGGCAGGCATCGCGCTCGTGTCCGTCCGCTTGTGTGGCAAGAGGTGTCAGGATGCTGCGACGGTCGACGCCCGCAATTCACCTCGCCGTGTTCATGCTCGTCGCGCTTCCTGTCTCGCGGGCGATGGAGAAAGCTCCCAACGTCCGTGAGCTCTTCGGCGGCGACCTCGGCTCGGTTCAGGTCGCCCCGGTAGCCAACGGGCTGATCGTGAGCCTGGCGATTCGGGGCGACTCGGCGTACGTGCTGGCGCAGCGGCCCCCGCCTGCCTCGGACGTGATCCTCAAGGTCAGCCGGAAGACCGGCAAGACGGAGGCGGTGTGGCCCATCGCCGGCAACGGCGCGGCGGCGATCTGCTCCGACGGAGACGCGTTGTGGGTGCTCAGCCGGTCCCGGTCCCGCTTCCTGCGGAAGCTCTCGACCACAGGCGACGTGGTCAGGACGATCCGTCTCCGATCCGGCGTGCGCGGCACGCTCCACGGCCTGGCCGTGGTGGGTGACGCGGTCTTCTTCTCCCTCAACGCAGGCGGCAAGTCCGCCGTCTACAAGTATCTCCCGCTGTTCTCGAAAAGCGAGAAGCTCTTCTCGGTGGACGAACGGGTGTACTCGTTGGTCGTCCGTGACAAGAAGCTGTACGCATATCAGAGGCGCTTCGATACCTACGCGGAACACTGGCTGTACGTCTTCGACCTCGGCACGCGAAAGCTCAAGAAGCTGCGCTTCCTGAACACAACGGCGCGCGGGCTGGCGACCGACGGCCGGACGATGTACGTGCTGGGCAGACGGGGAAACGGCGGCGTCATATCGCCAGTCGCCGTGCTCGAAAAGGAAAAGACCATTGTGGGCAAGCCGGTCGGGAGACGCGTATCGCTGGCGTTCCCCTTCACGAGCGCGAATCAGAGCCCCTACACGCTCGATCTGTGGATTCCCTATCCGATGGATCGAGCCTTCCAGAGCGTTGCGAACATTGCCATCGTCCCCAAGCCCAGGGGGGTGACGGCGGACAAGTTCGGCAACCGGTGGGCCCATGTCCATTGGAACACCGTGACGGGCGACCGGAAGGCCATCCTGACCTTCGACCTGGTCACGGCATGCGCGGCATACACGCTGGACAAGGCATATGTTTTCAAGGCGGCCGATGTCCCCGAGCGGATCCTTTCTTCCTGCACATCGGAGACGTACTGCTTCGACTATTCGCATCCCGTGCCGAAGGCTGCCGTTCGCAAAATCACGGGATCTCCGACCCTGGTTTCCCACGTGCTGGCCGTGCGGGATTACGTGAACGACGCGCTCGAGGTCAAGGGCCCCAGCGGCTGGGGCCAGAAGGCGAGCGTCTATCTGTCCGGGGGCGAAGGGCGATGCTACGGCCACACGCTCGTCTTCGCCGCGCTCGCCCGCGGGAGAGGCATCCCGACAACGGCCGTTGGCGGGATCAGCCTGGCGGGGAAGGACCCGGAAGGAAAGCCAACCCGCGCGGCGTCGGCACACACGTGGAACCGGGTTTACATGCCGGGTACCGGCTGGGTTGATGTCGACTCGCAGCTTGACGATGGCAAGAAAGGCCGGCACGGGTACGGGTACGTCGGCTTTCGTTCGAACGAGTACTTCGTCACGTTCGTCGGCGATTATGATCGCACCGACTACAAAGATGTCTTTGCGCAGCGGTGCTGGTATCGGCAGGGCCGCTGGTTCTGCGACCGGGCCAGGATGGCCGATGTGAGGTCGGGCCCGGTTGAGATCACAACACAGCCGCTGACAGACCGCCCCGCAAAGGAACCCCCGAAGCGCCCCCCGGCGGCCCGTGCCGGTCGCCCCGAACCATCCGCCGCCGGGCCGCGCCGATGAGCTCGGCCGGCGCACGTCATACCGCCGCCAGCTCCCGGTCGATGACAGCGTGGTAGTACCTGCGCCGGGTCTCCGCGTCGTCCAGCTCCCCGCCGAACGTCCGCTGGCTGTCGAGGTACTTCAGGGCGATCGGCTTCTCGACCACCTCGAGGCCCGCCTTCCACGCCTGGATCCACAGTTGGACGGGCATTCCGTAGCTGGGCTCGGTCAGTGAGAGCTTCTTGAGCGATTCCACGCAGTACGCCTTGAAGCCGCAGAAGGCGTCCGTCAGGCCGAAGCCGGTGAGTTGACTAATTCGCGCGACAATCTCGCGGCCGATGCGCCGGCGGTCCTCCGGCGGAGGAATGCCTTCGCAGCGGCTCTCCGGATGATACCGCGAGCCGGAGACGATGTCGGCGGGGCCCACGGCGAGCACGAACTCGAGGATGTCCGCCGGCTCGTGCTGCTCGTCGCAGTCCAGCGTGATCAGATACTCGAACCCGTTCCGGATCGCGTAATTGAACGCATCCATCAGGCTTTGGCCGTAGCCGAGGTTGGTCGGATGCCTCAGGATGCGGAGGCCGAGGATGTGGTTCTGGAGCGTGTGCAGGAGCCGGGGCGTTCGGTCGGTCGATCCGTCGTCGACAACCAGGATGTCCCGCACGCAGCACGTGATCTCACTGATGACGAGGTTGACGTGCTGCTCTTCGTTGTAGACGGGTATCGCGATGAGGAACGACATACTTCCCTGCCTCAGATTGCTCCGGGCGGCTGGCTCGGATTCTAGGCGGACAGAGGGAGTGTGTCAAGCTGCGGGGACAACGCAGGGCGGGTGCCGGACGTCGCCGGCGCCCGCTTTGTCGGTGCTCGCTGAACGGGGCCTACCAGGATCGGAACACGGTGTAGACCAGCTTCGTCTTGCCGTTTGCCTTGACCGGCACCCGCCACTCCATCCGCGCGGCGTCGAGCTGCTTGCCCTGCACCGGCTCGCCGTCCACTTCCTGCTTCTCGATGCGCGAGCCGTGATACACGTTCGCCTCGACGCGGATCTCGACGTCGGTCTCCTTGTGGTTGCGCAGCTCGACCGACTGCGTGTAGCGGTTCCAACGTTTGCCCGACTGGTACGCCGTCTGCTTCGACTCGCCGATGATGTCGAACGCATCACCGATGTAGAGCTTGACCTTCTCGTCGCGCGGGGTGTGGTCGATCTGGTCTTCGCCGATGAACTCGAGCGAGCCGTCCGCCTCGTCCTTCTGGTACACCCGCACCTTGCCCTTCGGCAGCGCGATGCCGAGTTTGTTTTTCTTCGTGTTCTCGAACTCGACCATCACGCGCGGCCGCTTCGCGCCCACGTGATACAGGTAGAACTTGGTGACGGGCACGCCGAGCGCCGGCTCGATCAGCTCGATCTGCTTGACCTGGTTCTCGTTGATTGTGCTCGGCCGGCCGAGCGTGTACATGTGGTACTCGGCGAAGCTCTTCTCCTGGAACCCGGCCTTGGCCTCCGCCGCTCTGCCCTTCCTGAGGTACTCGCGTTGGGGCACCGGGCGCGGCGTCACGCGATGCACGTCGCCCGCGATGAGCTTGATGCGGGCATCTCTGTAACGGGCGCCGGAGTTGTTGTTGACGGTCACCCACCCGGCGAGGTCGATCTCCTTGTCGCCCTTCTTCAGTACCGCCGTGTAGTCGCAGTCCCACGAGACCTGGTTGGTCATGTACGCGATCTTGCACAGGTGCTTCCCCGCCTTCTCGCTCGCCACCTTCCACACCAGCGTCGGCTTCGTGATCAGCCCTTCCGGCAGCTCAGCGCAGGTCACGTCACGCACGGCGGAGCGATCGATGATCTGAATCTCCCCGCCGTCCGCCTTGGTGGCCAGGATCAGCTTGCCTCCCCCGGAGCTCTTCAGGTACCCGCTGACCTTCTTCGCTGCTTCGGACCCCGCCGCCTGGAGCGTCAGGTTGATCTTCTTGTCCAGGTACTTCTTCAGGATCTTGTCCGCGCTGACCAGGTCGAACTCGTAGTTCTGTTCGAGGATCTGGACGCCCTTCGGGTCGGTCAGCGACGTGAAGTGGACCGAGGTGGCGTCGATGGCCGAGGCCACGCCGGTGAACTTGAGCGTGTCGACGCCCTTCTTGAGGTCGAGGAGCCGCCGCTCCTTGACGACGCCGAAGTTCGCGTTGTAGATCGTGATCCCGACGCCCGGGCCCATGTCCAGCTCGGACTTCGCCGCGGCCAACACCGTCGGCGCGACCAGCACACACAGCACCGCACACACGAGCTTCTTCATTTGGCTCTCCTCCGTTTACTTGGCCAACTTGACCGTCGCGGGCCAGATCTCTTTGAGATGCTGCCCTTCCAGATTCATCTCCACCGCCTTGCCGCGAATGACGACGTTCTTTCCGCCGAGCTGCTCGAGCACCGCCACGCGCTTGGCCCCGGTGTACACCCGCCACTCGCCCACGAAGTAATAGCACTCCCGCTGGAGGGTGCTGGCCATAATCTCTCCCGGCTTCGGCTTGGGCTTGACCTTCAGCACGCCCGTGAACTCTCGCTCCTTGCCGCGCTGGTTCTTGTACCAGCGCTCGTCCGCGTGGAGCTTGTGCCACACGCCCGCTTGGACGGTCATCTTTCCGCCGACCTGGAACTCGGTGGTCGTGACCTTGAGCGTGCCGGTCCAGTAGGGTGCGCCGATCTTGACCCGGGTGTGCTCCGCCTTCCTGAACGTCATCGTCACGTGCACCTTGTACTTACCGTCGGGCAGCGGCCGGCGGACCATAAGCTGCTGCCCCGGCTTCTTCGCACCGGGCTTCTCGGCGACGGGCACATAGCTCAGGGCCCTCGTCAGCGTGATCCTCGTGTTGGAGACCTTCCCGGGCGCAAGAAGCACGGGTATCGTGATTCGCGCGATCATCGGCCGGACGGTCACGGTCGGCTTGTACTTGGCCTTCGTCTTCACGTCCTCGAGCTCGCACCCCCACGAGCCGTTCGGGGTGTTGATCTCGTACACCCAGCAGTTGGCGTCGTACAGGGCCCACGCCTTGCGCGACGTGTTCTTCAGCTCGACGTTGAACGTGAGCGCCTGCCCGGCCGGGAAGTGCGTGGCCGCCGGCTTGATGCTAACGGCGAGCCCGTCCTTCTCGACCATGCCCGCCGTTTCCTCGGCCATCACCGGCGCCGCGAGCAGCCCGCAGAGCACGAGGAGCATGGTCGGCTTCATCGTCGTCCTCCTTCACCACGAGCGGAACACGGTGTAAACCAGCTTCGTCTTGCCGTTGGCGGGGACCTTCACCCACCACTCCATCCGCGCGGCGTCGAGCCGCTTCCCCTCGACCGGCTTGCCGTCCACGGTCTGTTTCTCGAAGCGCGAGGCGCGCGAGACGTTGGCCTGCACGCGGATTTCTACCGCGTCGTCCTTGTGGTTGCGCAGCTCGACCGACTGTGTGTAGCGGCTCCAGCGTTTGCCCGACTGGTACGCCGTCTGCTTCGACTCGCCGATGATGTCGAACGCGTCGCCGATGTAGAGCTTGACCTTCTCGTCGCGCGGGGTGTGGTCGATCTGGTCTTCGCCGATGAACTCGAGCGAGCCGTCCGCCTCGTCGCGCTGATACACCCGTACCTTGCCCCTCGGCAGCGCGATGCCGAGCTTGTTCTTCTTGCTGTTCTCGAACTCGACCATGACGCGCGGGCGCTTGGCGCCCACGTGATACAGGTAGAACTTGGTGACGGGCACACCGAGCGCCGGCTCGATCAGCTCGATCTGCTTCACCTGCTTCTCATTGATCGTGCTGGGCCGACCGAGCGTGTACATGTGGTACTCGGCGAAGCTCTTCTCCTGGAAGCCGGCGGCCTTGTCCGCCGCCGCCGCGAGGGAGCGTTCCGCGCGCCCGTACGTCGGCGGGGTGACTCGGTGCACGTCCCCCGCAATCAGCTTGATCTGTGCGTCCCTGTACCGTGCTCCCGTGTTGTTGTCGATGGTCACCCACCCGGCGAGGTCGATCTGCTCGTCGCCTTTCTTCAGCACTGCGGTGTAGTCGCACTTCCACGAGATACTGCTGGTCATGTAGGCGATCTTGCACAGGTGCTTCCCGGCCTTCTCGCTGGCCACCCGCCATACGAGGGTGGGCTTGGTGATGAGGCCCTCGGGCAGCTCGGCGCAGGTGATGTCGCGCACGGCGGACCGGTCGATGATCTGAATCTCCCCGCCGTCCGCCTTCGAGGCCAGAATCAGCTTCCCGTCGGCGGGCCGCGGGTACGTCTGCACGTAGCGGCCCCAGCGGTCATAGTGCCCGACCGGTGTCGGCTGAGCGGCCGCGCCTCCGTGGCTCTTGAGGTAGCCCGTCGCCACCTGCGACTTCTCCGAGCCCGCTGCCTTCAGCGTCAAACGGATCTTCTTGTCCAGATACTTCTTGAGGATCTTGTCCGCGCTGACCAGGTCGAACTCGTAGTTCTGTTCGAGGATCTGGACGCCCTTCGGGTCGGTCAGCGATGTGAAGTGAACGGACGTGGCATCGATCGCCGACGCCACGCCGGTGAACTTGAGCGTGTCGACGCCCTTCTTGAGGTCGAGCAGCCGCCGCTCCTTCACCACCCCGAAGTTGGCGTTGTAGATCGTGATCCCCACGCCCGGCCCCATCTGGAGCTCTGTCCCCCGGCTCGCCGGCTCCGCCGCCAGTGCCTCCGTTCCCAGTGCCAGGCAGGCAACGACTACCCACAGCTTCTTCATGCGGTTCTCCTCCACTCCGCTGTCGATGAGCATGCCTCCCCTGTGCTCTTGGCGTTCTTGCAGTATAGACGCTTCTGCTCGCGGCTATGTTCCCACTTTTCCGGGGTTTTTCAACAGGATTTTGCCGCAGGGGCCGCTATTGCATTGGAACCAGGCGCGGAGTGTCATGTGGTGGTAGAATGGAACGGTTGCAGAAGATTCTGGCGCGCGCCGGCATTGCCTCGCGTCGGAAA
>CAZDHT010000220.1:0-9292 GCA_964505325.1 uncultured Planctomycetota bacterium
AGGGCGAGGGCGGAATCAACAACGCCGACGAGACCTACGTCACCCAACTCCGGGAGCTGTGCGACGGCACGAACGTCCTGCTCATCGTCGACGAGGTCCAGACCGGCTGCGGGCGGACGGGCGAGTACTTCGCCCACACGCTGTACGGCGCGCAGCCCGACATCATGACCCTCGCCAAGGCGCTGGCCGGCGGGACGGCGATGGGGGCAATCGAAGCCCGGGCGGACATCGCGGCGGCCATCGTGCCCGGCCTGCACGCGTCGACGTTCGGCGGCAACCCACTCGCCTGTGCCGCCGCCCTCGCGGTGTTCGAAGCCATCGAAAAGGAGGGCCTGCTCGAGAACGCCCGGACCATGGGCAAGCACCTCCGCCGCCGGCTGCGCGAACTCGGCGAGGAGATCGGCCTGATCAAGGAGGTGCGGGGCCGCGGCCTGATGGTCGGCGCCGAGCTGACCATCCCCGGCGCGCCCGTCGTCAAGACCTGTCTCGAAAACGGCCTGCTGATCAACTGCACCCACGAGACGGTCATCCGCTGGCTGCCCTCGATGGCGGTCACGCAGGCGGAGCTCGACGAAGGCCTGGCCATCTTCGCCGCCGCCCTCAAGAAGACCGCAGGGTGAACCACGAAGCGGCATCAAGTGGATGGCCCTGTAAAGAAGCCCCTTCGTGAGCTTCGTGCTCTTCGTCGTGAGGAAGACACATGAAGAACGAGGTCAAGCATCTGGTGACGGTGGCCGACCTGAGCAACGATGATGTCGAGCTGGTGTATCAGATCGCCGAGCGGACCAAGACCCAGATCAAGCAGGGCATCCGGAGCAACAAGCTGAACGCCCGGGTGCTGGGGATGATCTTCGAGAAGCCCTCGATGCGCACGCGGATGTCGTTCCAGGCGGCGATGATCCAGGCGGGCGGACACGCGATGGACATCCGCGGCCAGGAAATCGGCCTCGGCCGGCGCGAGAGCGCCAAGGACATCGCGCTCGTGATGTCGCGGTATGTCGACGCCATCATGATCCGAACGTTCGCCCACAAGAACGTTCAGATGCTGGCCCGCTACGCGAGTGTGCCCGTGATCAACGGCCTGTCGGACTACGTGCACCCGTGCCAGGCGCTGGCCGACGTGTTCACCATTCGCGAGAAGCTCGGCTCGCTCGACGGGGTGCGCGTGGCGTTTGTGGGCGACGGGAACAACGTGGCACGGTCGCTCGCCATGCTGTGCACGAAGCTGGGGATGAACTTCACCCTCTCGGCGCCGGCCGGGCACGAGCTCGACGAGGCCTTCCTGGCCGACGCGGCGAAAAAGCTGGGCACCAGGCCAAACGTCAAAGTCGTCCGCGATCCGCGCGAAGCCGTCCGCGACGCCCACATCGTCTACACCGACGTGTGGGCCAGCATGGGCCAGGAGGACGAGGCCGAACAGCGGAAGAAGCTGTTCCTGCCCTACCAGGTCAACGCCGACCTGATGAGCCGCGCGCCCGAGGGGGCGCTCGTGATGCACTGCCTGCCCGCACACCGCGGCGACGAAATCTCCGACGACGTCATGGACAGCCCCGCCGCCATCGTCTACGACCAGGCGGAGAACCGCCTCCACGTCCAGAAGGGCTTGCTCTTCTTCCTGCTCGGCGCGGGAGGCGAATGATGGCGAAACGACCGGACGGCCGGCGGGCCGACGAGCTGCGGCCCATCCGGATCACCCGCCGCTACACCCGACACGCCCCCGGCTCTGTCCTCATCGCCGCCGGCGACACCAGGGTCCTGTGCACCGCAATGTGCGACGAAAACGTGCCCCCCTTCCTGGCCGGCTCGGGCGTCGGATGGGTCACCGCCGAGTACAACATGCTGCCCTCCTCCACGCACACCCGCCGCGTCCGCGACGTGAAGCGCGGCCGGCTCGACGGACGCAGCCAGGAAATCCAGCGCCTCATCGGCCGGTCGCTCCGCTCCGTCGTCAAACGCGAGCTGCTCGGCGAGCGGACCATCTACCTCGACTGCGACGTGATCCAGGCCGACGGCGGCACCCGCACCCTCGCCATCACCGGCGCGTTCATCGCCCTGTGGGACGCCCTCAAGAAGATGCAGCGCGACCGCCTCATCACCCGCTGGCCAATCACCACCCACGTGGCCGCGGCGAGCGCCGGCATCGTCGACGGCCGCCCGATGCTCGACCTGTGCTACCACGAAGACTACCGCGCCGACGTCGACATGAACGTGGTGATGAACGGCCGGGGCGAATTCATCGAAGTCCAGGGCACCGCCGAGAACCGCGCGTTCCGCCGGACCGAGCTCGACCGGCTCCTGAACCTCGCGGCCCGCGGCATCCGCAAGCTCATCCGCCTGCAGCGCCAGGCGCTCAGAAAATAGCCGCACGCCCCGAACATCACGACACCTTTGCCCGCGCGGAGAGCCGGTGTATAATCGCCTGCACGGGCAGCACTGCGAACGGTATCGACACCGAATCGCCATGCGTGACGTTGGCTGAGACTTCTGAATTCCTGGTCTGAAGGAGGAGCTATGAAAACACTTCGACAGATTGGCTCGCTGGCGTTCGTGCTGGGGCTGTTCACTGTGGTGTTTGCCGGGATACCATGGCACGTGGTCGCCGCCGATGATCCGGTTGTGCCCTGGTGGCTCAGGATAGCCGTCTTCTGCCTTCTGGGCGGCATCCTGGTCGTTCTGCTGACAGTGGCCATCGAACAAAGGAAGAACAGGACTTCAGCAGGGGCGCCGCTGCCTGCTGAGCCGGATCGCTCGGTCTTGCTGTTGAACTCCGCAGCACTGCCCGGCCGAGAGGTCACGGAGGTCCTCGGCCTCGTCCAGGGCCACACGGTATTTGCCATCTGGCTCGGCAAGGACCTGTCCGCCCTGGTCAGGCTCATCCTTGGCGGCGAACTGACCGAGTACACAGAGATGATGGGAAGGGCTCGCATAGCGGCCACGAACAGGATGGTCGCGCAGGCTGCCGATCTTGGCGCCGACGCGATCATCAACGTCCGCTACATGACCACGAGCGTCATTGGCAGCGCGGCGGAGCTCTTGGCCTACGGCACAGCGGTCAAGCTCAGCGAATAAGGTGCCAGGCATCTTATAGAAAGGCCGCGAGGAGGCAAATATCGAGGGCTGAATAAGGTGCCTGGCACCTTATTCGCCCCCCTTACGGGCCTGATGACAACACCGTGACCAAGTTGGCGGTGGGAATCATCCCGTCAGAAGAGAGCGGAGAATGCTCTGCACTGGAGAGATGGGGCGGGACGAAGGTTGCCTCTGACGGGAAAGTCGCCGGGGAAATGTTCTCGTTCATGCGGCAGCACGGCGTGAAGACCGTGGGAACGGCACCTGCGATACTGGGCTGCCCTCACGAGGAGGGAGAAGATTTCCCGACGGGCGAAGACTGCCCCTTCTGCCCGTTCTGGAAGGGCAAACAAGGAAGCGGCACGTCGGACGAACGGTGGAAGGCCGTGGGATCCCTTCGAATCGAGCCACTCCGGTCTTCGTACAAGTTTTGGCTGCCGTGAGATAGTGGAATCGCCGACGTTCAGGAGCTTGTGACGCGGTCCCGCTCGATCTGACGAACAAGGCGAACAAGGTGCCTGACGCCTTATACGGCACCTCATACAAGTATGATGTCCCCGGAACTTGCGAGACCGCAAAAGGGGGTGGCTGTCCCTACTTACTGACCGCAAAAGGGGTGGCTGTCCCTACTTACTCGCCGGTCAAGCCGGAGCAGTCAAACAACGGGTCGTGTGTGAGACAAGGAAAAATGGAAAGCCGGCAAAAGGGGAAAAGGAATCTGTGCTGGCTGTCCGCCAGGAGGAACACCCTTCGGCAAGCTCAGGGCAGGCGAAGAAAAGACGCCCGCTCACAGAGCGGGCCTACAAACGCCTGTCCGCCAGGTCCGGGGTGTAGGCCGACTTTGCAAGTCGGCGTCTCAAGCTCGGCAAGCTCGGTGCCTGGCACGGACCTCCCCCGTTCGTTTGTGGCACGGGCTTCCAGCCCGTGAGTAATCACGGCCAAGCCTGCCCTGCCTGTCCGGCGAAGCCACAGGCGAAGCCGGGAGCGCAGCCGAAGGGATGGCCGTGCCACGAGGCTGGCTCCGAAGGCCGGTAGTCCACATCTGGGGACGCCATGCTTATTTCGGGCCACACGTGAGTGAGCGCCACGCGCGGCGAAGTGATGTGAAATCCCCCCAGGATGTTGGCGCCGCTCCTTACCTCGCCCATTCTGCTTCTCGCTTCCCGCGCTGTCAATTCCTTTTCGGGCAAGACGGCGGGGCCTATTGAGTTTCGGATAAGAAAAGGAAAAAGGGGAAAACGGGGAAACGGGAAAGGAACTGCTCTGTTGAAAACCCCGGCTCGGGGCATCTGAGAGGCCGTGGGCGATCTGTAGCCGCGGCCCATGACCTCATCTTTGCCCACATGTCACGGAGGTGCTGGGAGAGCCGCGTAGCGGCGATTGATCGTAGCCCCGGGTGAGGCCCACAGGGCGAGCCCGGGGTACGAGGTGGTCCAGCAGCTACGCAGAGCCCCGTAAGGGGTGACTGGAAACGTTCAATCACCCCTGGCGGGGCTCTTCTTATCCATTGCCTCTTCTCCCACGGCTCACATCTGGCCGCGGAGCGGCCAGATGTTTCACCGAGGGCTATGTTCAGTCGCTGCTCCGCAGCTCCAGAAACGGCCCCAGGAACTTGTGGGCAAAGATGAGCCCATGGAGGCCGGCTACAGCGCGAACGTCGGCGCGCCAGCGGGTTCTCAGCAGAGCAGGAGAGGAGCCGGTTTGATGCCCTTTGAGCAGCCTGAGAGTTCTCCTTCCCGGTTTCCCACTTTCCCACTTTTCCTTGGCCGGCTTCCATTTTTTTCGGCGTCGCAAGTCGCCATAACCCAATATGATACGTTGATATGCCGCTTCTGCGAGTGGATAAAATGCATTTCGGGGCTTGACAGCGAGCCGATTGTGTGATATACTTCTGGCATACGGGGTGTTGTTACTCATCCGGCAGCACCAGTCCTTTGCTGGCGTTTCCATCACGAAGCTCTGTGCCCGGCACCGACCTGGGGCAGTTCGTGGCACGGGCTTCCAGCCCGTGGGCGTCACGGCCAAGCCTGCCTTGAGCAGAGCGGAAGAAACGGTCGTGCCACGGTTGTTGACCCTGATACTTCACCGCGGAGATCGCGGAGACCGCAGAGACTATTGTCGTACAAGAGCTTACGCAAGAATCGGGCTCCTCGCCCAGGCGCAGTGTGCGCTCTGCGTTCTCTGCGTACTCGGCGGTTAGTCGCCCATCTGGACTGTTTGTTTTCGAGCGTGAGGGCCGGGTTGAAGGGGGTCGCTTTTGGGAGCGGGCTTGGGAGTTGCAGCCGGAGCGCAGATTTCACCTCGCGGCGCCAAAGGGCCGGAAGAGGACGGTCAGCCGACTGAGGACCGACTCTTCGTGGTCTCTGTGGTCTCGGTGGTGAGTCAATCCCTCTGGCTGACGACCTTGTCGCGACCTTGAGGATCGAGTTTCCCTGGAACGAGCGCGGAAAGGAGCACGCCGTCACCACCCGAGAATACGGCTGGGCGCCCAAACCAATTCAGTAGTGGCCGGTGGTCAGTGATCGGTGCCCGGTGGGCTCGCCGTCGCCGCGGCGGCCCGCCGGCGCTCGGTTTGACTGCCGCGCGGCTCTCTGGTAACATATTCATGTTCGTGCTTCGTGGTTGCGGACGAAACCAGAGGAGTTGGGGATGGGCATGAGAACGCGCTGCCTGACCGTGCTGTTCGTGCTGGCCGCGGCCGGCGCCAGGGCCGCAAGCATTTCCGGGGTGATCCTGCCGCCGGGAAGGGTCAGGGGCATCCAGGCGTTCGAGCGGCTGGGCGCGGAACTGTTCAAGATCAACAACCGGTACCATGCCGGTACGATCGATCCCAAGACCGGCAAGTTCGAGATCCGCGACCTGCCCGACGGCACCTACCAACTGCTGATCGACTGCGGCGACGCGAAGATCGAGGGCGTGGATCTCTACATCGACGACGAAGAGGACGGGGCGACGTTCGATTACGTGTTCAAGACCAAGGCGCTCGACGTCCACCGGCTCGACCTGTCGGCGTTCTTCGATCCCGACGAAGTCATGTCGAAAGAGAGAAAGGACAAGATCACCTCGAAACTGGTCGGCCTCCCCAAGCTGATCGAGAAGCTCGAGAGCCTCAAGAAGGTCGACCGGTTCTGCGACCACGTCCGCCCGCTGCACGCGCACGGCACGAAGGAAAAGGCGTTCGTGCTGGTCGAGAAGGCGCGGCTCCGCGATTTCTACGCGGGAAAGGGCCAGGCCATCTACCGCGTGGAGGTATGGCCGTTCGCGCGCGTCGGCGCCATCTGGGACAAGCCGACGAAGGGCGTCCGCGTTCTTCAGCGTCACCGGTTTCGCCGGAAGGCGGACTACGGCAGCTTCGGGGCCTTCTTCGAGCCGAAGCTCGGCGGGATCAAGATCCTTAAAGGCAAGAGCGCGGCGGATATCAAGTACACCATCCCCGACAAGTGGGACGACGCGATGGGCAAGGTACCCGCGGGGGAATGAGGCGGCGATGAGCAACAACCCGGGCGGCGAGAGATACAGCAGAACGTTCCGCGACAGGCTCGTCGACTTCGCGGGCGCCGTGCCGGGCCACGTCGGCCGGTTCTTCAACAGCGCCTTCAAGGTGGTGCTCGGCGGCACGGCGGTTCAGCGGATCATTCGTGAACTCCAGCCGACCGTCGACGAGATCACCGCGCTCGAGCCGGAGATGATGAAACTCTCCGACACGCAGCTCAGCGCAAAGACCGAGGAGTTCAAGAACCGCCTGGCCGACGGCGCGACGCTGGACGACCTGCTGGTCGAGGCGTTCGCGGCCGTGCGCGACGCCGCCCGCCGAATGGAGGGCCATCCGTATCCGAAGCGCCACTTCGACGTGCAGCTTTTGGGCGGGATTGTGCTCCACCGGGGCAAGATCGCCGAGATGATTACCGGGGAGGGCAAGACCCTCGTCGCGACGCTTCCCGCGTACCTGAACGCGCTCACCGGCAAGAGCGTGCACATCGTCACCGTGAACGACTATCTGGCGCGCCGCGACGCCGCCTGGATGCGCCCGGTCTACGAGTTCCTGGGCATGTCCGTCGGCGCCATCCAGTCCGAAATGGATCCCAACCAGCGCGGCCCCATCTACGCCTGTGACATCGTGTACGGGACGAACAACGAGTTCGGGTTCGACTACCTGCGCGACAACATGAAGATCCGCGTGGAGGACCAGGTTCAGAAGGAGCTCCACTACGCGATCATCGATGAGGTGGACAGCGTGCTGATCGACGAGGCGCGCACGCCCCTCATCATCTCCGGCATGGCCGAGGGGACGGTGGAGGAGTATTACGTCGCGAACCGCGCGGCGCAGCAACTCCACAAGGGCGAGCACTACGAGGTCAAAGAGAAGGAACACAGCGTCATCCTTACCGAGAGCGGCACCCTGACCGCCCAGAAGCTCGTCAGCGTGACCGATTTCTATAAGGGGAAGAACACCAAGTGGCCCCACTACATCGACAACGCGCTCAAGGCCAAGGAGCTGTATCGTCTCGACCGCGAGTACGTCGTGCGGGAAGGCGAGGTGCTCATCGTCGACGAATTCACCGGCCGCCTGATGCCCGGACGAAGGTGGAGCGACGGCTTGCACCAGGCCGTCGAGGCCAAGGAAGCCAAGAACGGCGTCACCGTTCAGGAAGAAAACCAGACCCTCGCCACCATCACGTTCCAGAACTTCTTCCGCCTGTACGACAAGCTGAGCGGGATGACCGGTACGGCACTGACCGAGGCGGCCGAGTTCGCCAAGATCTACAACCTGGACGTCGTCCCGATACCGCCGAACAAGCCACTGCGGCGCCTGGGCCATCCCGACGTGATCCACGCGACCGACGAGGACAAGGTCGCGGCGATCATCGAAGAGATCGCAGACACCCACGCGGTTGGCAGGCCGACGCTGGTGGGGACGATCTCGGTGGAGCGGTCGGAGATGCTCGCCGAGCGCCTTAAGCGGCGCGGCGTCAAGCACGTGGTGCTCAACGCCAAACATCACAAGAACGAGTCGGCGATCGTGGCGCAGGCGGGGGAGCCCGCCGCGGTGACCATCGCCACCAACATGGCCGGCCGCGGCACGGACATCGTGCTCGGCGGGAACCCGACCTTGGCGCTCCAGGCCGAGCTCGAGATGCGGTGGAAGAAATCGGAGACGGAGGCGAAGGACCTGATCAACGTATTCCGCTACGCGCAGCGCTTCGTCGAAGAGGCGCCGTCCGGCCCGGTCCACATCGTGCTGCCCGGCCTGCGTGCCGGGGAGCAGGCGGTGTGGGACCCGGCGCTCGCCCCCGGAGAAAACATCCAGCGGATCGCCGCCGCGATGAACATCGAGGTCACCGTCGAGGACGGCGGGAAGCTGTTGGCGCGGCTGAACGAGATGGAAGCGAAGGCCGACGCCGCGCACGACAAGATCGTCGCACTCGGCGGCCTGCACATCGTGGGGACCGAGCGGCACGAGGCCCGGCGAATCGACAATCAGTTGCGCGGACGCGCCGGAAGACAGGGAGACCCCGGCTCGTCCCGCTTCTTCCTGTCGCTGGAAGACGACCTGATGCGGATCTTCATGGGCGATTGGGTCCGAAAGTTCATGCACAAGGCGGGCCTTCGGGACGGCCAGGCGATCGAGCACGGGATGGTCACGCGGGCGATCGAGCGCGCCCAGAAGAAGGTCGAAGAGCGCAACTTCGCCATGCGCAAGCACGTGCTTGAATATGACGAGGTGATGAACGAGCAGCGCAAGCTGGTCTACAGCGAGCGTCAGGCGGTGTTGGAAGCCTTTCGTGAGCGGCCGCCCGAGGTGGTGGCTCAGGAAATCCTGACCACGTTCGTCGCCCCGGAGTGGCTGGACGGCGAGGATGCCGAACTCCGCCGCTCCTTCCGGCCGGTGGCGACCGCGGTCAAGGCCGTTGCGGGCGTGGACGTGACCGAGGAGCAATGGCGTCAGTTGGAGTTCCGCGAGTTCTGCGAGCGCGTGGCGCAGACGGCAGCCGGGGAGCGCCCGCCGGAAGATGAGATCGCCGCCGCCGCGGCGCGCGCGATCGCGGATGCGGTCGGCGAGTTCGGCAGCGCCCGCCGCTGGTCACCCGAAGAGCAGAGCGCACGCGCCAAGGAACTGGGATTTGAGATCCAGGACCCGTGGCCCCGGGAGTTCGCGGGCCTGCTGGCCGCCAAGCTCGTCCAGGCCGTGGGAAGCCCTCGCGATATCGTCATGCAAGGCCTG
>CAZDHT010000221.1:0-9233 GCA_964505325.1 uncultured Planctomycetota bacterium
GGGATGGGCATCGCCGTGACGTTCGTGATGACGCTCGCCTCGTTCGTCACGTACCTGCTCTACAAGTACGTGCTGGTGAAGAACTCCCTGTTCCTGACGTCCATCCCGTTCCTCAAGGTGATTGCCGACGACGGGCTGGTCAACGTTCTGAAGACCGCGTCGTACATCTTGGTGATTGCGTCGCTGGTCCAGTTCGTCGAGATGTTCCTGCGGCGGTACGTCCCGGCGCTGTACCGCGGGATGGGGATTTACCTGGCGCTGATCACGACCAACTGCGCCGTGCTGGGCGTGGCGCTGCTGAACACGACCGACGCACCGAGGGACATCGGCCTGCTGGGCGCGGTGTTCCAGGGCTTCTTCGCCGGGCTCGGCTTTACGCTGGTGATGCTGCTGATGGCGGGCATCCGCGAGCGGCTGCAATATCTGAACGTGCCACGGTGCTTCAAGGGCGCACCCATCGCGTTCATCTGCACCGGCCTGATGGCCCTCGCGTTCCTCGGCTTTGCCGGCATGGCAAGCTGAGGGTAAGCCTGTCTTGCACCTGTCCGAGGTAGTCGAAGTTGGGTAGTTTCATCATCGGTTCGCTGATCGTCCTCGGGCTGCTGGCGCTGCTCCTCGGCATCGTCCTGGCGGTGGCGTCGAAGGTGTTCCACATGGACGTGGACCCGCGCGTCGAGCAGGTCGAGGCCCTGCTGCCCGGCGCCAACTGCGGCGCCTGCGGGCTGGCCGGCTGCGCCGTAGCGGCCGAGCACATCGTCGCCGGCGACGCCTCCCCGGCGGCGTGTCCGGTGTGCTCGAAGGACGCCCGCGCCCAGATCTTCGAGCTGATGGGGCTGGCGGCCCAAGAGGCCGAGCCCAAGCTCGCGCGAATGGCCTGCGGCGGCGGGACCGGCTGTAAGGACAAAGAAGACTACCACGGCGTGGATGACTGCCGCGCGGCCGTGCTCGTCCACGGCGGCGCCAAGGCCTGCCAGTACGCCTGCGTCGGGCTCGGGTCGTGCGTCGACGCCTGCCCGTTCGAGGCGATCTTCATGGGCGAGGACGGGCTCCCCCACGTGATCGAAGAGCGCTGCACGGCGTGCGGCGCCTGCGAGCGCATCTGCCCCACCAACGTCATCCAGGTCATGCCCGCCAAGCGGACGGTGTGGGTCAAGTGCAGCTCGCACGACAAGGGCAAGGTCGTCAACAAGATCTGCAAGACGGGCTGCATCGCGTGCAAGAAGTGCGAGAAGGAATGCCCGTTCGACGCCATCCACGTGGTCGATAACCTGGCGGTCATCGACTACGAGAAGTGCAAGCTCTGCGGCAAATGCGCCGCGGTCTGCCCGAAGCACTGCATCATCGATCTCCGCGCCCTCCGCCGGGAGCAGAAGAAAGCCAAGCAAGAAGCCGCTGCATAGTCCGCCGCAGTCCACCACAGTCCGCCACAGAAACCACACCAGCTCACGTCCGCAGCACTCGTGCGTTCCGCGCGCTGTGAGTCATCCCCAGTTTTAGTGGGCTCTTGGCTAAGCAGCGTTTACACTGCTTTCCGAGCCCGCCGCAGGCGGGCGAGAATAGGCCCCCGCTTCAGCGGGGGTCGGGCGGGCGGCGTCAGGCCCTCCTTCCAGGCCCAGCCCCGTTTACGGGGCTTCCCGGGATCGGCTGAAGCCTTCTGAGAAGCCCCGTGAACGGGGCTTCAGCCGAGAGACAATGCCCGGCCGGTACGACCCCGCCTGAAGGCGGGGCCTATTCTCGGAACTCCCGCTCCTCGCGGAGGCCCGTGAACGGGCCTTTCGCCCAGCCAAGACTCGGGATGACTCGCCCACGCGCGTCCTTGAAAGCCGGCCGGTCCGAAGTATAATCCCCATCATGCTCCCTTCGAATCAACTGACCGTGCGGAACCCGCGCGTGTGTGAAGCGGCGAAGTTGCGGCAGAAGAAGTTCCGCCGGCAGACGGGCCGCATCCTGATCGAGGGCGCGCGGCTGGTGGCGGACGCACTGGCCGCGGGCGCCGCGGTCAAGGAGCTTTTCTCCACCTCCGCGTTCCGCCGATCCGACCACGGCAAGGTGCTCCGCGTTTGCTCCCAGTGCCCCTGCTCGCTCATCACCCCGCAGGCCGCCGCCAAGCTGTCCGAGACGCGCACGCCGCAGGGCCTGTTCGCGGTCGTCGAACTCACAACCGCGTCGTTCGACGCCGCCCGTTGGGCGGCAGGGGAGTGTCCGTCTGTCCGGACAGACGGACACTTCCCTGCGCCGCTGGTCCTGCTGGCGGATAGCATCGCCGACCCGGGCAACCTGGGCACGATGATCCGCTCCGCCGCTGCGCTCGGGGCGAGCGGGGTCGTGGCGTCGGGCGACTCGTGCGACGTGCTGAACCCGAAGTCCGTCCGGGCGACCATGGGCGCGATCTTCCGGCTGCCCGTCGTGGCGGACGTCGCGCTCCCGGCCGCAATCGACACGTTGAAGGCCGGCGGGCTCCGGATCATTGCGGCGGTGCCGCGCCGCGGCAAAGCTCCCTGGGAGCTGGATCTGCGCGGGGCGACCGCGCTGCTCATCGGGTCCGAGGCTGCCGGGCTGCCCTCTTCAGCAATGAAGCTCGCCGACGCGCGGGTCACCGTTCCAATGCCCGGCGGCACCGAGTCCTTGAACGCCGCCGCCACCGCCGCCGCGCTGCTGTACGAAGCGGCCAGACAGCGCGCGGGCGTCACGTAGGCCGGCACCGCGATGTGGAGAACTCAATGCGCAAGACCACGGGAAGAACGGCGATCATCATCGGGCTGCTCGCGCTGATATCTTCGGGCTGCGCGTCCATCGACAAGACGACGGTGCAAGGCCTGCTCGGCAGGTACGGCGTCGGGACGTCGCGGCCGACCAAGGTCTGCATCGACATGATGATCGAGGCGACGATGGGCGACGCTCGGCAGCACGATGTCTGTAAGATGTGGTTCGACGTGGAAAAGGGCCGCTATCTCCTGGTCAGAGACAGCACCCGGGAGGAACGCGGACGCACCCAACAGGTGAAGAGCGGGCTGCTGGGCAGCGCCGCGGGAGAGGTCTTCTGGGCGCGGCGCGACGGGCGGCTGTCGACCGTCCGCCGCCTGGACAGTCCTCTGTTCACGATTGGCGCGTTTCCGATATACCAAGACCTCGGCCCGTTCGTGGTCCTGTTCGACGCCTTCTCCGGTTATCCGTCGCTCCGCCGGGGGCCGAAGCTGATGGGCGGCGCACCCGACGGTGTGAAGCCGGACGATCTGGACTGGTTCCTGGTCCAGAAACCGCTACGCGGCGAAGACTCCCCGTCCGGGCAGGCCGTGAGCGGCGGGAAGCAGGGCTCGGTGTGGTTGGGGTTCGATCCTAAGACCGGCTGGGTCCGAGGGATTGTTTTCCGCGGGTACACCCGACGAGCGGAAAGCGCCGTCATCACCATCACCAGGGTCGATACGAAGCCCGACCTGGCTGGCGTGTTCGAACTGCCCGCGGAGGTCAAAGTGAAACTGAAAGGAAAGGACAAGTGAAAGCCCGGAAGCCTGCAGTCGGGAGGGTCATCGTTCTTTGCCTGGCCATGCTGTGCGCCTTATCCGACGGCGCGTTCGGCGCCGAAACAACGCCCGAAGGCCCGCTGCCGAAATACGGCAAGATGACCTCGAAGACGAAGGCCGTCTGCGTAGAAATGGACTCCCTGGTCACGGAGAAGGGGGTCGAGATCATCCGGGCCGTCGCGCGGATGTGGGGCGACGCCGCCACAAACCGCTATGCCTACCGCTACACGTACGCGCGGACGGACGGCGGCCGCACCTGGACGGTGGAGATGGGCGTGCTCCTGACGGCCGGCGCGGCGGCGCGCTGGAAGATCGCAGATGGCGAGGTGGTCTCGGCGAGCAGGCTCCCCAAGGCGGCAGATGCCAAGGTCCCGCTCTACGCCCGCCAGATCGGCCCGCTCGCCGCGGTGTTCGACGGCCTGCACGGGTATCCGCTGCTGGCCCGGGAGCTGGTGCTCAAGCCGGAACCGCCGCCCGGCCACCGGAAGGACGGCCTCGATTGGTTCCGCGCGCAGAAGGCCGAGGGCGGCACGGCCGCGTTCCATCGGCAGTTCGGCCTCGACTACGGCTCGGTCTGGCTCGGTTTCTCGCCGAAAGACGGCTGGGTCCACTCCGTGGCTTTCGTGTCCGCGGGCGGCGAAGCGGACCGGATGGGGACCGTGAGCAAGCTGAAGCGGATCGACCTCAGGCCCGCACTGAAGGGCGTGTTCGAGCTGCCGGACAAGGTCAAGGCAAAGCTGGCCGAGCACGAACGCAACCGGCGCGCCCCGCCAAACAGAGCCGAACCGGATTAGCGAACCTGCTCGCGCCCGACCGGGCGAGGCGGCTCAACCCAATCGCAAGGGCGATTAGTCGCGTGAATTTTCTGCCCGGCCGGGCGCCGAATTCGCGCGATCCGCCGCCGGCGGCTGATGGAGGGGCGCGACGGAGAAGCGGTTCGCCGCGTTCGCATTAAGCGGTTCACCGCCTTTGCACCAACAGACTGATGTTTCGGCTATCCTGTCTGCCCGGCGTCCGGCGCGGGGATGCTCTCGGCTCGGACTCAACGCCGAGAGGAGCCAAATTGCGAAAAGCTTGACTCGACAAGGCGGTTTTGTGACAATCATTACCGAAATGGGTGCTGCAACGAAGACGCTGGCGGTTGGCAGCGGCGGAGAATCTCTGCCCGTAATTCAGGAAGCGGCCGAGATCCTGGTTTCAGGCGGGCTGGTCGCGTTCCCGACAGAAACGGTCTACGGCATCGGCGCGGACGCCGACAACCCGGCGGCGATCCGGCGTCTGTGCGAGGTGAAGCAGAGGCCGGCCGGCAAGCCGTTCAGCGTGCACATCGCGGATGAGGCGGAGCTTTCGAAGTATGTGCGCCGGGTGCCCGTGGCCGGCCGCAGGCTGATGGACAAGTTCTGGCCGGGCCCGCTGACCATTGTGTTCGGCCGGGGGGATGATGCGGTCGGCGTTCGGCTGCCGGCGCACGACGTGGCGACGGCGTTCATTCGGGCGTGCGGCGTCACCGTGGTCGCCCCCAGCGCCAACGTGGCAGACGACAAGCCGGCGTCTTCCGCGGGGGAGGTGCTGGAGAAGTTCGGCGGGAAGATCGACGCGGTGCTCGACGGGGGGTTGGCGCCCCTGGTGCAGTCGAGTTCGGTGGTGCGCGTCTGGCGGAGCGGATGGGAGATGCTGCGGACGGGGATCATCACGGAGTCGATGATCGAACGCGCCTTGAAGACGCACGTGCTGTTCCTCTGCACGGGCAACAGTTGCCGCAGCCCGATCGCCGAGGCCGTGTGCCGGAGGCTCCTGGCGGAACGCCTGAAGGTGAACGAGAAGGACTTGGCGGCGTTGGGCTATGACGTGGCATCGGCGGGGACGGCGGCGGTCGGCGGCGGCAAGCCCAGCCAGAGCGCGACCACCGCAGCCAGGGAAGCCAGCCTGGACATCTCCGGCCATCGCACGCAGGCGGTGACGATCGATCTCCTCAGAAACGCGGACAAGGTCTTTGCGATGACCGAGAGCCATGCGGCGTCGGCGCGCGAGATGTGCCCCAGCGCGGCAGACAAGATCGAGCTGCTCGATCCGGACGGCGACGATATCGAGGACCCGATCGGGTATCCGACCGATCGGTTTGCCAAGGTCATTCGGCGGATACAGAAGTGCCTGGAAGTTCGGGTGAAGGAGCTATGAAGATCGCGGTGGCATCGGACCACGCGGGGTGGAAGGACAAGACGCGGCTGATCGAGCACCTGAAGGCTCTGGGCCACGACGTGACGGACTTCGGCACCGATTCGGAAGAGCCGACGGACTATCCCGACTACGCTGCGAAAGCGGCGCGGGCGGTCACGCAGGGCAAGTGCGACCAGGCAATGCTGATCTGCGGGACCGGCATCGGGATGTCGATGGCGGCCAACAAGATCAGAGGAATCCGGGCCGCGGCGTGCCAGACGGTGGATGCGGCGCGGTTCAGCCGCGCTCACAACAACGCGAACGTGCTGTGCCTGGGGGCGCGGCTGAGTTCTCCGGCGACCATGCGCGAAATCGTGGACACTTGGCTGGCGACCGATTTCGACGGCGGGCGGCATGCCCGGCGCGTCGATAAGATCACCGCGCTGGAAGAGAACAAGGAAGTCTAACAAGGCGGTGGGGCGGACATTCCTGTCTGCCGGTGGCAGGCAAGAAGGGACTTCGCCGAAGCGGCTATGTCCCTCTCGCGAAGGCGGATGCGTGCCCCACCCGGGTTGTGATAGAACCCTCAAGGCCGGCCGACCGGCGAGACCGGGTGCTTGTTCAAGGCGAACGAACGCAGAATGACCAATAGCCTGAGCTGGCCGGGCGGAGAGCGAGGGACGGGTTTCGTTTCCTGCTCCAGCTTGGCTCGGGGTGTGTTCGCGGTCGTGCTGGTGGCGGCCGTCTGTTCGAGCGGCGCGTACGCGGCGCAGCCGCCCAAGAAGCCGAAAAAGAACGACAAACCGCCGGCCAAGCTCTTCATCCGGGCGGAATGGCGCGACTTGGACTACCTGCGCGGCATCGCGGCGGTGGTGGGGAACGTGCGGTTCATTCCGCCCGATTCGGGCACCCTGATCGCGGCGGACGCGGGGGTGATCTGGCTGAACCAGAAGGAAGCGTACCTCGAAGGCAACATCCGGGTGTACCGCACCTTGCCGAAGATGGGCGATTTCAGTGTGCGGAGGCCCGACCTTGCAGACCGGACGGGGCTGGCGCCCAACGAATCGCTCGAGTTGGGGGGCGACCTGGACGACATCATCGAGCCGAAGCCGCGCAAGCCCGCGCTGATCGACACGAGCATGCCCGTCTCCGAGGCGGACCGCATCTACGTCAACTGGGCGGACGGGACCGCGTACCTGGTTCAGCCGACGATGCGGATGGCCGAGGCGGACCGCATCGTGAACTGGGTGGTCAGCGCCCCGTCGGCCGAAGGCATCGCCACCTACCGGATTCCCGTGCACGACAAGGACGGCAATCCCACCGGCCGGTACGAACGCCGCAGCCATTATGTGATGAAGAACGCGACGTTCACCACCTGCTCGTTCAAGAAGCCGCACACCCGCTTCACGGCGACGCACAGCGAGATGATCGAAGGCGATTACGTCGCCATGTACAACATCTTGCTGTGGGCCGAGGGGGTCCCCATTTTCTACTTCCCGTTCCTGTATCAGGACTTGGAGTATGAGTGGCCGTGGGTGAAAGCGTCGCTCGGCCACTCCTCGCGCCTCGGCTGGTTCACCAGCGTGAAGGTCCGGTTCAAGCCCACCCGGAAGTTGGAGGTGTTCCCGCGCGTCGAGTGGATGTCTGAGCGCGGAGTTGCGCTTGGGCTGGGGGTGGAGTACCACGCGGGGCACGACGATGCGGTTCGCAGTGTGCTCGATGTGTTCTGGCTTCCGCACGACCGGGGAACGGACGAGCTGGCCGACACGTCGCGGTCAGGCTCCCGCTGGCGGGCATGGTGGCCGGCCGCGCTGGGGCCGATGCCGGATGACCTGCCGCTGAGGATAGAGAACCGTTACCGGGTCAAGCTCATCCATCAGCAGGAGCACCCGAAGGGCGTGGAGTTCGACCTGGAGGTCCACAAGTTCAGCGACGCGGGGGTCTACCGCGAGTACTTCGAGAAAGAGTTCAAGACCGAGAAGGCCCCGGAGACGCGCGCCCTGCTCAAGTACGGGCGCGACAACTGGGCGGTGTTCGTCCATCTGAAGAAGCGGATCAACGACTTCCTCTCGCAGACTGAATACCTCCCGCAGATCGGGTTCAACATGATCGGCCAGCCGCTCGGCGGCGGGTTCCTGTTCACCACAGACACCGAGGTGGCGCGCGTGACCACCCGCTACGGCGACGTGCGCCGCAGATTGGGGCAGAGCCGGGTGGCCATCACGCGCATCTGGCTGCGGCGCAACGAGTACAGCATGCCGCGCGCCCTCACCCTCCGCGAGAACGACACCGACCGGCTGACCGGCTGGCGGTTCGACACGGTGAACACCATTTCGTATCCGTTCGAGGTATCCATCTTCGACATCGAGCCGTACGTCGGCTGGCGGGGCTCGTGGTTCCAGCACGGGATTCATCCGCGGCGCGGCTCGTACTGGGGCGCGCCGCCTCCGACGCCGCTGCCGCCGGCGGTCGCCGCCGCCCCCACGCAGACCGGCTCCCGGTTCCGGAGCCAGCTCCTCGCCGGCGGCCGCATCGCTACCCAGTTCCATCGGACGTACGACGTGAGCCACCGCCCCTTCCTTCGGCAGATCTTCAAGCACGGCATGCGCCACATCGTCACCCCCGAAGTCACCTACACTTTTGAGAGCGGGCCGGCCGTGAAGCCGCGCCACCTGCCGCGGAACGACTCGGTCACCGAGCAGCGCGGAATGCACAAGGTGAACCTGGCCCTGCGAAACCGATGGCAGACCCGATGGCCGCCGGAGATTCGCCGGCATCCCCGCGCCCCGGTCGGCGGCGAATGGTATCGACGAAAGCTGGCGGTCAAAAAAAGCGAACACGCCGAGCCGGTCGACATCGTCGACCTGGACATGGACATCGACTTCTTCTTCAATCCCCCCCGCGACAACGTCTATCCCCGCGGCAGGCGCGTCCGGCGGTGGTCGAACCTGAGAACCGATCTGACGGTCCGCCCGACCCGTTCCACCTCGCTGTTTTTCGACACCGAGTTCAACGTGAGCGGCGGGAGCGTCCTCGAAGTGCTCAGCGCCGGTATCCGATATTCGCCCAGCCCGGCATTCGGCATCGGCCTCAGCCACAGCTACCACATCGACGACGCGTCGCTGCTCCGGTTCATGGCGGACTGGGAGGTGAACCCGAAATGGCACGTGAGGTTCGACGTGCAGCAGGACTTCGCCGGCGGCGGCGACTGGGACCGGGTGATCGAGATCACCCGCCGATTCCACGAGTGGGAGCTTACGCTGGGATACGAGTTCGACAAGGGGAAGCTGGAGACGATCGGGACCGTTCACATCGGCCCCGCCCGCAGCCGGGCGGCGCGGCCGAGCTGGCGGTTCCAGCCGCGAAGCGTCCAGGCGTTCGAACTGGCAGAGAGCGCGAGGTGATCCGATGTCCAAGGCAGTCTATCCGGGGTCGTTCGATCCGATCAGCTACGGTCACATCGACCTGGCCGAACGCGGCCTGAAGATCTTCGACGAGCTGACCGTCGCCGTCGCCCGCAACGTGTCCAAGACGACCCTGTTCTCCGCCGACGAG
>CAZDHT010000222.1:0-9166 GCA_964505325.1 uncultured Planctomycetota bacterium
TAGCGGTGTTCCGGATCGGGGTGGGTAATATAGTGGGCCGAGCCGCTCTCGAGGATGCGCCCGGCCTCTTCGCCGTCCACGATCACGCTGGCGACGCGCGCGGTCTCGGTGAGGGCGTTGAGCATTTTTCGGACCTTCGGGTTCTGCCTGGCCATCATTTGCCCTCCCCAGCCAGCGCCCGGTCCCGCACGGTCTGCCACCAGGCGGGGTCGAGCTGCTTTTGCTCGACGGCCTCGGGCTCGTGCTCCTCTCGAAGGTTGCGGCTGTCCCACTCTTCCGGGGGCAGTTCGACGGCGGCACGCGGCGGCTTCTTCCACAGCTCGATCGGGATCCTCTGCTTGAACTCCTCCTGCACGGCATCCTTGTTGCCGGCGGCTTCGACGGCCCGGTTGACCAGGTCGATGTCCTGGATGCCGTTGCGCTCGATCTTAAGGCGAATCGACGGGATGGGGCCTTTGATGCCGAATCGCTCGCCCGGATAGATGGACCCGGTGCCGCCGCCGTCACTGTCGAACCACGGATCAGGCCCGGGATTGGTGGAGAGCCAGGCGCAGTTGCCGTGCATCCGCCGCATCCACGTCTCGTAGCTGAGGCCGAGGATCATGCTCGAGGCCGCGGTGATGGGCGGCGTGCCGTTGTACCACCACGTAATATCGCCCCGGGCGACCAGCTTGGGGATTTCTTCGGGATACCACCGGTGGAACCCGCCGCACACCCAGAAGTTCTTGTGGCCTTCCATCATCGAGAACAGGTTCTTCATCTGCCAGCTCGAGTCCATCCGGTAGACCCACTGCACGGGCGAGTCGCCGACCCCCTCCTCCCACATTCGCACGAACTCGCGCTGGTACACCATGTCCTTGATGTCCTTCACCTCGTCGCCGTCCCAGCCGAACCAGCGGTAGCGCTTCTTGTGGTTCAAGTAAAACACAATCTTCGAGTGGGTCCATCCCTTCTCGCGGAGGTGAGCGTCGAACTGGCGGACGCCGTTGACGAACTCGACCTCGAACGCCTTCTCACCCCAGTACAGATAGGACGCGGGGAACTCGGGATTGAGCGGCGCGTAGACGCCCCAAACCGGCTTGGCCGGGCGGCGCGGGCCGGGGCAGCCGGGCGCCGCCGTCGCAAACAGGCTGCCGTCGAGCACGGGGCCGTAGTGCTTGTCGTACAGCTCCCATCCGACCAGCTTCTTGTCACGGCCGCGGCCCTCCATGCGCGGAGCGTAGATCGGGTCGTAGGTGCCCGAGTGGCCGTAGCCCAGGTTGCTCAGCAGGCCGCGGTGCTCATACACCAGTCGGTGGTAGTTGTGCAGCAGCTCGATCGACTTGTTCCACATCCTCTCGCCGCGCGGGTTCTTGCCGAATGTCTTCGGGAAGAACTTTTGCAGGAACCGGCAGCCGTACGAATTGTGGTCTATCACGACGCACGGCTCTTCCGGGATGGTCAGGTCAAGCACCTGGACCTTGACCGAAAGCGACACGGTCTCGCCACCGGCGGCGAGCCGCACACGGCCGCTCGCCTTCCCCGGCTTGGCATCGGCGGGAACGTATACGTCCACCCAGAATTCCTGCGTGGTCTGACCGTCAATCCGGTTGTCCGGGTCGGGCAATTGCTGCGCCTTCGGGCCGCGGACCGGGATGAGCGCGTCCGGCCAGTACGTAGTGGGTCCCCCTTCTTTGCCCTTGATGTGATGGTACCAGACCTTGAACAGGTCGATCTCGAGCCCGCCGCGGATCGACGCGGACAGCTTGTACTCGCCGGCGCCCTGGACGAGCACACGAAACGAGGCATACCCGTTCCGCGCGGCACGCAGAGATACGGCGCCCTTGGCGTCCGTGACCACGCCCGGCGAGTCCGATACGTCGGACGGCTTCGGCTGTCCGAACGGATCATGCCCCAGCCATTCGTGAGCGGCCTTCAACTCAAAGCTTGCTGCCATCGGTCCAATCTCCTGTTCAAACAGTGCGGCCGAAGGTACGCCAACGGCCAGGATGATCCCAATACCTCACCACAACTGCTCGTCATTCCCATGCCGGCGGAATCGACTTTGCCTTCGCGTGCATCGCGCTCAACTCAACCACGCCGACGACGTCGCCAAGGCTATCCGCGACCGGCGCGAGCACGGTCAGCGTCTTGCTCTCGTGATACAGCGGTGCGACGACGACCTCGTTCGTCTCCATGCAGCGCGCCATCTCCTCCGGCATTTCGATCCGCGAGCCGCCGAACCTGTAGTAGCGATGCACGCTGCCGTTGTGCAGGACCAGGGTCATGTGGCCCTCTTTGCCTTTGGTCTTGAGCCAGAGCGACGCGTTGCAGGCGAAGTCGACCAGCCGCTCGATGCGGAACAGCAGTTTCTTCATTCGCTGAAACGTCAGGTGGTCCACGTCGTAGTAGTCGCCGGCGAGGCTGCGGTAGTTGGGGTCGGGGTTGGCGACGTAGTGCAGCGCCCGTTCTGTCGGGATGCGGCCGGCTTCGTCACCGTCGACCATCACGCTCGCCACGCGGGCGGCTTCCGTCATTGCCTTGAGCATCTTGCGGACCTTGGGGTTCTGCTTCGCCATCATTTCCTCTCCTGCTTGAGCGCCAGTTTGCGGATCACCTGCCACCAGAACGGATCGAGCTCCTTCCGCTCGTGGTGTTCCGGCTCGTGATCCTCCGCCAGATTATACGCATCCCATTCCTCTGGGGGAAGCTTTGTGGCGTTCGGCGGCGGGGCCTCCCACAGTGGGATGGGGATGGCGCGGCTCACCTGCCGGCGCACGGCATCGAGGCTGTCCGCGGCCTTCGCCGCCTGGTCGATGAGGTCGATGTCCTGGATGCCGTTGCGCTGGACCTTGAGCCGGATCGACGGGAGCGGGCCCTTGATGCGGAACCGCTCGCCGGGATAGAGCAGGGCGGTGGCGGAGCCATTGCAGTCGGACCACGGATCGCGCCCCGGATTGACGGTCGACCAGGTGCAGTAGCCGTGCATCCCGCGGGCCCACGTCAGATAGGCGTTCTGGAGGATGCTGCTGGTGCCCGCGTCGACCCGCGGCGCGCCGCCGTACCACCAGACCGTCTCGCCGCGCTGGATGACCCGAGCGACCTCCTCAGGATACCAGCGGACCAGATTGCCGCACACCCAGAAGTTCCGGTGGCCGCCCAGCACGTCGAACTGGTTCTTCACCTGCCAGCTCGCGTCGAGCCGGTAGACCCACGGCACCGGCGAGCCCGCCGTCGCCTTTTCCCACATCCGGATCATCGCCCGGTGGTGGCCGGCGTCGCTCATGTACTTCATCTCGTCGCCGTCCCACTCGAACGACCGGTGCCGCTTCTTGTGGTTGAAGAAGAACTCCATCCGCGTGTCCGTCCAGCCGTTCTCTCGGAGGTGCGCGTCGAACTGCCGGACGCCGCGCACGAACTCGACCTCGTACCCCTTGTCGCCCCACCACAGGTAATCGGCCGGCCACGCCGGATTGAACGGCGTGTAGATGCTGTATGGCGGCCGGGCCGGGCGCCTCGGCCGCGGCATGCGGGGCGCCGCGGTGGCGAACGCACTGCCGTCGAGCAGCGGCCCGTGCAGCAGGTCGAACGGCTCCCAGTCGGTCAGGTTTCTTTCGCGGCCGTGACCTTGGGCGCGCGGGCCGTAGATGGGCGCCAGCGAGCCCGACTGCTTGTAGCCGAGGTTGTGGAACAGGCCCCGGTGCTCGTGGAACAGGCGGTAGTAGTTGTGCAGCCGCTCGACCGGCCCGCGCCAGAAGCGCTCCGACACCAGGCGGCTCCGGCGGACCTGCTTCACCCCGGAGCTGTACGAATTGTGGTCGACCACGATGCACGGCTCGTCCGGAATCGTCTTTTCGAGCACACGGACCCGCAGCAGCAGCGACGTGGCCTCGCCGTCAGCCACCAGCCGTATCCGGCCGGTTACCCGGCCGGGCCTAGTGTCGGGCGGGACGAAGATATCGACCCAGAACTCCTGAGCGGTTTGTCCCTCGATCGCGTTCTCCGGGTCGGGCAATCGGAAGGGCTTCCGGCCGCGGACGGGGATCAGCGCATCCGGCCAGTACTCGGGCCGTGCGTCCTTCTCCACGTGCATCCGGTGATACCAGGCCTTGTACAGATCGAGCTCCAGGCCGCCGCGGATCGATGCAGTCAGGCGGTACTCGCCCGAGCCCTGTACCAGCACGCGAAACGATACGTAGCCATTGCGGGCCGCCCGCAACATGACCGCGCCCTTGTTGTTCGTGATGCCGTACGGCTGGGAGGGAACGTCGGCGCGTTTGAGGCGGCCGAACGGATCGCGGGTTACCCATTCCGGCGCGGCTGTCAAGGTGACGAGTCCCGGGGCCACACACGCTCTCCGATCGGACCGAAGGTATCCCGGCCGTGATGATACCAGAGCTTGCAACGGATTACCACAAGCGAAGCCAAAGAAACGCAGACAAGCCCGCCCGCCATTACTCGCCTGTGGGCCAATGGTAGCGGCCCGTTTCGAGGGCCGTTTCGATGAAGCGAATGTAATTGCTCTCGGTCTTCTGCGCAAGTGGGATGTCGATGGGCGCGGCGGTGGGCATGATGATGAACCGGCCGTGCGGCTTGCCCGCGGCCATGATGTCGCGGACCAGCTCCTCGACAAAGTCGCCGTCCGCCGCCTCCAAGTGCTTCAGCTCGATCCCGCCGGTCAGGCAGATGCGGTCGCCGACCACCGCCTTCAGGCCCGACACGTCGATGTCGCCGTCCGGCGGGGGCTCGATCGGGTCCAGCGCGTCCGGCCCCATCTCGTCGATCTGGTCGATCACCCGTCCGATCCTGCCGTGCGAGTGAAACCGGGCGAACGCCCCGGCCTCCTGGATCATGCGGATGTACTCGCTGTCGTAGCGGGTGACGAACCGGCGGAACAACTCCGGCGGCAGATAGGGCGGCGTGGCATACTCCGGCCCGCAGATGCGAAAGACCACGTTCCTGACCGGGCCGGCCAGAATGCGGCGCAGGCGCTCCACGTAGCGCTCGTGCAGGCGGTCCATCCCCACGGTGATTGCATCCGTCTCGGTCATGGCGTTTACGGTGAAGTTGCCGAACTCAAACGCCTCTGCCAGCTCGCAGATCGGATCGCCGACCGAGACCATCGGAAGGCCACGCGTTTCGCCAAGGTCGCCCCACGCACGTTCCAGCCCGCTGAAGTCGGGTTCGCCCGGCTCCCAGGGCAGATCGAGGTACGCGGCCATGTCGTCGAGGTCCTTGACGTAGTGTTCACGCGTCCAGGAGGTCATGACGTTGTCGCTGCGGCTGGTCAGCCGGGTCAGCGTGCGGGTGGGGGTGCGGATCGTGGCGCGTGAGACGTGCTGGTCGTCTTCGTCCCACTTCTCGACGGTCACGTCGTGCTCTTTGGCGCGAACGTTCGGCACCGGAACGTTGCACATATACATGCAGTCGGTCTTTTCGCGGATGAAGTCCATCAGGCGGCCGTAGCTCTTCTGCTGATTCTCGAACGCGCCCGCGTTCCACCCGCACAGTTCGTAGGTGCTGATCGGCACGCGGTCGGGCATCTCGCCGCGGTGGCAGGCCAGGAGTCGTTCCGTGCTGTTCATAGCTGCCGGGCAATATACCAGTTCGCCGCATCTTCGCAAGCGGCTTGGACCTGCGGCTGAGGGTTCCAATCGGCGCGGAAAAACGTACAATTCCTGCTCTCTGGTCTTGAATTTTTCCGATGGAGGTACAGCAATGCCGGACCTGCAGCGTGTCGAGGTCAGCGAGAGCTTCTTCGAGGGGGCCGTGTCGGTCGAGAGAGGGGATGGCTGGTTGCGGGCGTGGCGGATTCCCTTCGCCGAGCGGCGCCTGTTCCCGCCCGATGACGGGGTGCCGTGGCAGGCCCAGAAGGGCTCGGGCGTCCGGCTGCGGTTCCGGACTGGCTCCGCCCGCGTGGGCCTGGGGTTCTTGCCTGTGATGCCCGAGGACCAGGAGGAGGGCGCGGTTGACCCGCGCCGCTATGACCTGACCACGAACGGCGAACTCGTCGCATCGGAAGCCGTCGAATCCGACGACGAGGTCGTCCTGTTCGAGGATCTGCCGGCCGGTGACAAGGTCGTCGAGCTGTGGCTCAACGTGCACGCGCCGACCCGCGTGAGACATCTGCTGGTGGACCCCGGCGCGACGGCCGAGGTCGTCCCCGACAAACGGCCCCGGTGGATCACGTACGGCAGCTCGATCACCAACTGCCGCGGCGCGCACAGCCCGGCTCGGACGTGGCCGGCTCTCGTCGCCCGGAAGCACGGCCTCAACCTGACGAGCCTCGGGTTCGGCGGGCAGTGCCACGTCGACTCGATGATCGCCCACGTCATCCGCGACCTGCCGGCCGATTTCATCTCATTGAAGCTGGGGATCAACGTGATGGGCGCCGCGTCGCTCTCGCCGCGGTCGTTCCGGCCCGCCACCATCGGCATGGTCCGGACGATCCGCGAGACGCACCCGGACGTGCCCATCGCGCTCATCTCGCCGTTGGCGTCGCCGCCGCACGAGCGAACACCGAACCCGGTTGGCTTCACCCTGCAGATGATGCGCGACGAGGTCGAGGAGGCCTGCGGGCGACTGGCGGACTGCGGCGACAGGAACCTGTACTACTTTGACGGACTCGATCTCTTTACCGAGGAAGACTGCCGGCGCTACAGCGATGACCTGGTCCACCCCAACAGCGACGGCTACGAGCTGGTGGCGGAGAACTTCTCAAAGGTTGTGATGACCCGGATTCCGCTGTAGAATACGGGCGCCCGGCCAGTACGCCGTCCCGTTTCCCGCGGAGCTCACCGATGCGCACCCTGCTCACATTGTTTCTGATCGTCAATGAGCCGGCGGGCGTTCCCTGGGTCAACGGCCCGGTGACGACCGGGCTCCCGTTCCTGCCCGGGGCGTTGCGCGAGGCGACGTTGGCCCTGGTCGACGGGGCGGGGAACCAGGTCCCGCTGCAGACCCGGGTGCTGGCCCGGTGGCCGGACGGGAGCCTCAAGTGGCTGCTGCTCGACTTCCAGGTCCCCAAGCTGGCGGCGAAGGGCAGGGTCAAGTACAAGCTCGTGGCCGTCCGATCCGCCGCCAAGCCGGCGAGCGCGATCATGGTGAAGGAAGGAGCCGACGTCATGGTGGTCGACACCGGCGCCATGCAGGTGTCGCTCAATCGCAAGGGATTCGACCTGATCCGCTCGGTGAAGGTTGGCGGCAACGAGGTGTTCGCGTTCAAGCCGCGTCCGGCGCTGGAGATCACCGACCTGGCGGGCACGGTCCGCGACAGCGTGAAGGACCTGGCGAAGGGTTTCGAGTTGAAGGTGATGGAGCGCGGGCCGCTGCGGACGGTCGTCCGCGCCGTCGGCGAGATACAGGCGACGGAGAAGGACCGGCTCGGGTTCACCTGCTGGTACCACTTCTACGCGGGGAAGAAGTTCGTCCGCGTGTTCTTCACGATGCGAAACCTGTCGGGCCGGACCATCACGCACACCGACCAGCGGAGCACGGCCGATGCGAACTTCCAGAAGTGGCTGTCGAAGCTGCCGGGCAACGTGACCGTGAAGGCCGTGGACTTGGTCATCCCGACCGCAAAGCGGGGCGGGGCGTCGGCACTCCTCGGCGGCTGGGCGAAGCCGCACAAACTCGCCGACGGGAAGCTCTACCAGGACAGCGCGGCGAGCTGGCCGTGGCAGGCGGGCGACAAGGCCATCTTCGATCCACGGCTGAAGGCGAACGCGGAGTGGATGGCCAAGAATGCGCCCGACGACAAGAAGGGCGTTGCCTACTGGGAGTTCAACACGGGCAGCTACGATTCGCTCCGGAACAAGCAGAGCTTCGTCGGCTGCACGTTCCGCGGCTACAAGGTCTACGACGCCGCCGGAGAGGAACTGGCGCGCGGCGAACGGGCGCCCGGCTGGGTCCAGGTCGGCAAGACGGCGCTCGGTGTCCGATGGTTCTGGCAGCTTTATCCGAAGTCGATCGTGGTCTCGGGGGACGGCACCGTCCGTCTCGGCCTGTGGCCGAAGGAGTGGGCCGAGCGGAGCCGCAACCACACCTTCGCCGGGCACATCCACAAGACGCACGAGATCCTGCTGGCGTTCGACCAGCCGGGCGACGCCTCAACGGCCGAGGCGAGCTTCAAGCGCTTCGGCAACCGTCTGCTGGCGCTGGCGCCGAAGGAATACTACTGTGCGACGCTCGCCTTCAACGGACCACTGATGCCCGAGCACCGCAAGGGCAAGCCGTACGTCAAGTGGGAGGACTGGGCGCTCACCGCGGTCCGGTGCGGCCTGAACAAGAACATCAACCCCAGCAAAGACTCCTCGCTGGAGATCGAGCGCGAGAAGTACGACCACTACGGCATCTGGCACTTCGGCGACAGCGCGAAGCGCGGATGGCGCGGGTTCGGCCAGTACCTCGAACTCGACGTGCCCTATTGCCTCGCGGCGCACTTCGCGCGGACCGGGGACCGAGCGTTCTTCGACGAGCTCGAGATCCACACCCGGCAGTTGATGGACGTGCCCGCGCACGGCGGCGGATACGGCCACCAGAAGGGCGAGCCGAGCCACTACTACACCAGCGGCGCCCTGATGTACTACTACCTCACCGGCCTGGAATTCATCCGGCAGTCGATTAAGGCCAGCCACGACGCGTTCGCGCGGCCCGCGCCCTGGCACCTGCGCAGCTTCGCGATTACCATGTGGAGCAACCTTGACATGTACCGCGCCTTCGGGGACCAAGAGACGACGCTCGACCAGCCGTGGCATTTCCCCAAGGGCCCGTGGAAGCGGAGCGACTACCTCAACAACATCCGCAACGACCTCGCGTGGCTCGACGGCAGGCAGAACAAGATCACCGGCGGGTGCCGCGGCCAGATGTTCATGATCGGCCTGTCGATGGATGCGCTGGCGCAGTACTGCCGGGAATTCCCAGATGACCACGACTGGCGCGACCGGATGGTCGCCTACGCGGCCGAGGCGATGCACGCCTTCACCCCCAAACAGCACACGCTCACTTCGCCCAACGGTTACGGCCACGCCTACCAGTTCACCGGGCAGGACAAGTACCTCGACTACGGCGTCCGGGTCATGGACGGCGGGATGCCGTTGGACCAGCCGACGTGGCCGCACTTCCGCACCGGCACGGCCTCGAGCAAGGGCTGGAGCGAGTTCGGACACCGGCTCACTCACAAACTCTG
>CAZDHT010000223.1:0-9145 GCA_964505325.1 uncultured Planctomycetota bacterium
TTTGTGGCACGGGCGTCTCGCCCGTGGGCGATCACGGCCGGGACGGCCGTGCCACAGGGGGCGTGCCGCCCGACGCCGCAGGCGGCGACTGCTCCGAAATACCCCCCGTTCAGAGGATCCACTCCAGACTGTGCGTTCTGCTTGACGCCGCACGCGGCGTCTTGCACAATGAGTCTCGGGAGGAGGTCACATGAGCGCGGACGCCCCGGACCTCATCGCGCGCTGCCTGAGCGGCGATGATGCCGCCTTCACCGCGCTCTACGCCGAGCACGCCGGGCGGGTGAAGGCGTACTTCCTGCGGCAGGGGTTCACGGGGCCGGACGCCGACGACCTGACGCAGCAGGTATTCGTCCGGGTGTTCAAGTCGCTCCACACGTTTGACCCCTCCCGCGGGACGTTCTCCCAGTGGCTGGGCGCCATCGCGCGGAACGTTGCCCGCAAGCACTTCCGGCGCCGAACGCAGCCGCAGAGCTTCGATCCCGAGCTGGCCGAGGAGATGTTCGCTGCGACGGAGAACCCCACCGGGCGAGCGGAGCTTCGGGAGGAGATCGACGCATTGTCTCAGTGCATCGAGGCGCTGCCGGCGGAACTGGCACGCGTCATCCACCTGCGCTACGTACAGGCGCGGACAACGCGGGGCATCGCGGCGCTCCTGGGCATGCCGGAAGCGACCGTGCGGTTGCGTCTGAAGGAGGCCGCGGGATTGCTGCAAGGATGTCTGAAGGCGAAAGGTATTTTCGAATAGGCGCCGGCATACGCAAGACGGGCTGCGGCGGATATACAATAGAGGCAGAACGATGAGAGCAGAACCTGAACAACCGGACGGACGGCTGGAGCATCTGCTTCGCCGATGGGGCGCTGAGGAGGCGGCGACTGAGGCGCAGCCGGGCCCGCTGCCGATTGCGGCGGCTCGGCGGCCTGTTCCGCAGCGTGTCGGATGGGGGCCGTTCGTGCTCCGCTGGCTGCCGCTCGCGGCTTCACTGGTCCTTCTCGCGGGCGCGGCCGGCATGTTTCTTGCCGCAAAGTACGGGCCGCCGGACCGCGGCAGAGCCCGTGCGGCCAGGCCGTCGGAGAAGAGGGAGACCCGCCGGCTGCGGGCCGAACTGACCCGGGCGACCGGCGAACTCAAGGCGAGCCGGACGGCTCTGGCCGAGGCCGAGCAACTGATCGCCAAGCAGAGCAAGCTGTTCAAGGGCAACGAGCAGCTCCGCGCCGACCTGGAGTTGGCGCGCATCGAGTTCCGCGAACGGGACGCGGACCTGAGAAAGGAGATCCGGGGCCTGAATGAGCACCTCACCGCCGCGAAGGCGCAACTGGATGCTGAGATCGAGAAGCGGGTGGCCCCGCTGAAGAAGACCATCGCGGACAAGGAAACCGAGCTTGAGAAGGCGGTCGCAGGTCTGAAGCAGAGCGAGAAGCAACTCGGCGATCTGACGAAACACCTGGCCGCGGCGCGGGAGGAGCAGAAGAAGCTGCGCGAGCGGCTGGACTCCGAGGCCGCCCGGCTGCGGCGGATGCACGAAACGGCATCAGCAGGTCGCCTTCGTGCGGAGACCCGGTTGTCGGCGATGCAGGCTCAGCAGCACGTCCTGCGGGGCATGTTGCAGCGTCGCTATCTGGCGGCCGGGGCGCCCGGCGCGGCGGGAGTCCGGGCGCGGCAGCTCGCCGCCAGAAAGAACCATCTTCTCCGGCGGTGCGCCGAGCTTCGCCGGCGCGCGCACAGCAAGTCCGCGCGGAAGCTCCTCGACACGCTGGAAGTCGTGCTCACGCGCCTCGACCTGCTGGACGCCAACAAGAGCAGCGAGGCGGACGCCTTCACCGCGTCCGTCAAGCGGGTGGGGCTGATCCCGCGCATCGATGAAGTTCTCCTGGCCGGCGATGAAGGCCCCGCGGCCCTCGCTTGGCTTCTCGAGACCCAACTCGTGCTGATGGGGATGTGACGTGCGAACACATGCCGTTCCCTGGTTGGCAATTGCCGCCGCGCTCGCGGTCGCAGGGTGTGCGGGTGCCCATATGGATCTTCAGTCCACGGCGGACCGGTCGGTCCGCTTGAGCAGACAGCGAGAAGCAGCGCTGGCCAAGGCCGTCGAACTGGTGACCGAACTCAAGTACACCGAGGCGGCGGAGACGCTGGCGCCCCTGGTCAAGGACTTCGATGCCGTCGGCAACCTGACCCGCGCGGCCGAGGCGATGTTCTGGACCGCCTACTGCCATGAAAAACTCGATCATCGGACGCAGGCCGAGGACCTCTACCGGCTCGTGGTCAGGAAGTACCCTCAGACCGCCGCGTCGCGCCAGGCGGCCGAACGACTGAGCCGACTTGAGCCCGAATGACGTCCCCCGCGAACCGAAGAATCTCCTCTCAAGGTTGACATTTCCCCGGCATAGGCTTAAATAGGGCTGATGGCACAGGTTTTGGCCGTTCTCAGGAGAGCCGAATGTCCGACCGTCTGGCCAGGCTGAATCCGAATCTCGCGCCCATCCTGACCGCGCCGTATCCGTTCGACGTCGTCGACGCGAACAAGAAGAAAGCGCGGGGCATGTTCCCCGAGGGGCACGTGGTGGACTTCGGCATCGGCGATCCGACCGATCCGATGCCGGCGGTAGTGCGCGCGCGGATGGTCGAGGCGGTCGAGGAGTTGAAGTGCTCGGGCTACCCGGCGAGTGTAGGCTGCGAGGACTACCTCGATGCAATCACCGGCTGGCTCAAGTCCCGTTTCGGCGCCGAGATCGGCGCCGATCAGATCTGCGCGACCTACGGCGCGAAGTACGCGTCGTTCCACATCCCGCTCTACTTCGTCAACCCGCAATCCGCAATCCGCAATCCGCAATCGCGAGAGGTTTGCCTCATTCCGAATCCCGGGTATCCACCGTACACGGACGGTTCAG
Organism: uncultured Planctomycetota bacterium; assembly: GCA_964505325.1. Lineage (GTDB taxonomy): Bacteria > Planctomycetota > PUPC01 > PUPC01 > PUPC01 > CAZDHT01. Next base: position 2,890 of record CAZDHT010000223.1, read on the forward strand.
TCCTGGCGGGCGCGGAGCCGTATTACCTGAACATCTCGGAGGCAAACGGCTTCGAGCCGGACCTGAGCGAGATTCCATCGGACGTGGCCGAGCGGACGCGGGTGTTCTTCCTGAACTCGCCGCACTCGCCCACCGGGCACGTGTGTCCGCTCGACAAGCTGGCCGAGGTCGTCCGCTTCTGTCTCGACCGCGAGATTGTTCTGGTCTCCGACGAATGCTATTCGGAACTGTACTACGGGGAGCCGCCGCACAGCGTCCTGGAGATTCCCGAGTCGGCGGAGTGTGCCATCGTGCTCAATTCGCTCTCGAAGCGGAGCATGATGACGTCGTGCGCCGTCGGGTTCCTGGTCTCTCGCAATCCCAAGTTGCTCGACCCGATCAAGTCGATCACGCGGAAGTCGGTGCAGGGGGTCGCGAACATCATCCAGGCGGGCGCGGCGGCGGCGTTCCGCGACGAAGCGCACCCCGTGGAGATGCGCGAGGTGTACCAGGAACGGCTGGACGCCATTCTGCCCGCTCTGGAGGCGATCGGCTGCGCACCGGTCCGGCCGCAGGGCACCTTCTTCTTGTGGGTCAAAGTGCCGGAGGGCGAGACGCCGCTGTCCTTCTCCGAGACGCTCCTCTTCGACAAGGGGATCAACTGCGTGCCGGGCAACCTGGTGAGCATCGAGTGGAACGGGGTGAATCCGGGCGACGGGTTCGTCCGGTTCGCGCTGGTGCCGCCGATTGAGCAAGTCCGCAAAGCCGCCGAGCGGCTGAAAGCCGGATAGTCCTGTGGCTCCTGATGAAGAAAAGAAGATTTCCCCGGCGGTGTTACGCCGCCTGATGGGGGAGTACCGCCACGAGGTGCCGCTGACCGTCTTGGCGATGCTGATCACCATCGCCGGCTCGGCGATGGAGGTCTTCCCCATCGTCTTCACCGGCTGGGCGGTCAACTACCTCCAGGCCTGGTACGGCACGGGGCGACTCAACGTGTGGCCCTTCGTGATCCTCATCGCGCTCGCCGCGCTCGTCCGCAACCTGCTCCGCTTCGCACAGTCGGTGGGGCGTGCCGAGCTGAGCGTGCGCATCACCAACCGCCTCCGCCACCGGATGTACGAGGCGGTCCAGCGCCACTCGCTGACCTACCACAGCAAGACGACCACCGGCGACCTGATCTCGCGGTCGACCGGCGACGTGGAGCACATGTCGCGGTTCATCCGGTTTTCCGTCTTCGGCACGGCGGAAATGCTCATCGTCCTCGGGGTGTCCGTCGTCACGCTGTTAAGCATCGACGTCTCCTTCGCCGTGATCGCGCTGAGCCCGGTGCCGCTGGCCGTGTACCTGACCGTCCGGTTCGGCTCCCGGATGCGGCCGATGTGGAGGGGGGCTCGCGACGCTTACGGCGAAGTGACCACGGTGCTCCAGGAGAACATCGCGGGGGCACGCGTGGTCCGCGCGTTCGCCCAGGAACAGGCCGAGTCCGAGAAGTTCGGCGGCCGCACGGTCACGTACATCAAGCGGGTGATCGACGCCTTCCGCTACTGGGTGGTGCGGATGGTCTCGACGAGCCTGGCGTTCAGTATGGTGACGCCGATCGCGGTGCTCTACGGTTCGTACGCGGCGATTCGCGGCGGGCTGGGGATCGGCGACATCCTGATCTGCCTGGGCCTGATGCGGCCGATCGAGCGACGGCTGCACCACATCATGCACCTCATCGAAACGTACCAGCGGGCGGCCGCGGGTGGCGAGCGGGTGTTCGAGGTGCTCGACGAGGAGCCCAGCATCCAGTCCCATCCCGGCGCCCAGGCGATGCCGCGGTCGTCGGAAAGGAAGGGCGCCTGCGTCGAGTTCGGCGGCGTGTCGTTCGGCTACGAGCCGGATAAGCCCGTGATCGCCGACGTCAGCTTCACCGCGCAGTCCGGCCAGACCATCGCCGTGGTCGGCCACACCGGCTCGGGCAAGTCGACGCTGATCAGTCTGATCCCTCGGTTCCACGATCCGACCGCGGGCGTGGTGCTGATCAACAGCAAGGATGCGCGGGACATCCGTCTGGACGAGCTTCGGCAGGCCATCGGCATCATCTTTCAGGAGACGTTTCTGTTCAGCGCCTCGGTGCGGGGGAACATCGCCTACGGTTTGCCCGACGCCGACGAAGACGCTATCCGCGCCGCCGCCCAGGCCGCCAAGGCGCACGACTTCATCATGGAACTCGACGACGGCTACGACACCATCATCGGCGAGCGGGGCGTCACCCTCAGCGGCGGCCAAGCCCAGCGCATCGCCATCGCGCGGGCCGTGCTCCTCGACCCTGACGTGCTGATCATGGACGACGCCACCGCCAGCGTCGACTCGGAGACCGAGCGCCACATCCGCGAGACCATGCGACAGGTCGCGGAGGGCCGAACCAACTTCATCGTCGCACACCGCGTCTCGTCCGTCGCTCACGCCGACCAGATTCTCGTGCTGGAGGAGGGTCGGATCGCGGAACAAGGCACCCACACGGAACTGTACAACCGCGGCGGCATCTACCGCCGGATGTGCGAGCAGCAGTTTGCGGGCCGGATCGATGAAGACTGAGCAGGACATCGACGAAGCATTTGCGCGGGCGCGGCCATCGCTGCACACGCTCAAGCGCATCCTGCACTTCGTGCGCCCTTACTGGCGCCAGATCATCGGCCCGTTGTTCATCGAGATGTTCTGGGTCCTGTCGATGGCCTTTGCCCCGCACCTGTTCAAGATTGCCATCGACGATTTCATCTTGCCCGCGGCGCGGGTGGTCGCGGGGCCGCTGGGGGAGGTGCCGGGCTGGGCGAAGCTGGGGATCGGCAGCATCGTCGGCCTGATGCTGCTCAACCGGGCGCTGCGCGCCATCTTGGCCGCCGTGCAGCGTCTGATGATGTGGCGGGCCGGCCAGCTCGCCACCAATGACCTGCGCAACTGGCTGTTCAAGCACATCCAGCGGCTGTCGATGGACTTCTTCGACCGCGAGAAGCAGGGCCGCATCATCGCCCGCGTGGACCGCGACGTCGAGAACCTCGAGCCGCTCATCACCTTCGTGCCGCTGTTCTTCGTGCACACCATCTTCTCGCTGATCGTGGTGATGTGTTTCCTGATGATGTACGATTGGCGGTTGTGCGGGCTGATCGTCGCCCTGTCGCCGCTGGTCTTCGCCGCCGGGTTTGCCTCCGAGAAGTTCGCCCTGCCGGTCTACCGTCGCATCCGCCGCAGCATCTCCCGGATGACCGCGAACCTGGCGGAGAACGTCACCGGTGTCCGCGTCGTCCAGGCCCACGCCCGGGAGGAGCGCAACTTGCAGCGGTTCGCCGAGCTGCTGGACGAGTACCGGGAACACCGCGTCGCCGGGGCGTTCGTCAAGGGGCTCACCTTCCCGTCGATGCTGCTGATGTTCGGGATCGCCAACGCCGCGGTGATTGCCTACGCCGCCTACGCGCTGGAGCGGGGCTACCTGACCATCGGCGCCGTGCCCGCCGCGGTGATGTACATCGGCATGATCTACGGCCCGCTGATGATGGTCGCCCATCTCTACGACCACCTGCTCTCGTCGTCCGCCTCCGCCGAGCGGGTGGTGCAGTTGATGGACCGGGTGCCGACCGTGGTCGACGCGCCCGGGGCGAAGACGATGCCTCCGATCCAGGGCCACGTCGTCTTCGACCACGTTCACTTCAAGTATGACGACGAGCCCGACACGCCGTGGATCCTGGAGGACGTGTCCTTCGATGCCAAGCCGGGCGAGATCGTCGCCCTGGTTGGGCCCACCGGCGCCGGCAAGACCTCCATCGTCAACCTCATCCCCCGGTTCTATCAGCCGCAGCGGGGGGCCATCACCATCGACGGAATCGACATCCGCGAGGTCACCCAGCAATCGCTCCACGAGCAGATGGGCATCGTGCTCCAGGAGAACTTCCTCTTCACCGGCACGGTGATGGACAACCTGAAGTACGGCCGGCCGGAGACGACGGACGAGGAGGCCATCGCCGCCGCCGAGGCGCTCGGCTCCAGCAAGACCATCGAGAAGCTGGCCGACGGCTACCATACCGACGTGCGCGAGCGCGGCGGCGCCATCAGCCACGGTGAGCGCCAACTCATCTGCTTCACCCGCGCCCTCATCGCCAACCCGCGCATCCTTATCCTCGACGAGGCGACCAGCGCCGTCGACACCAACACCGAGATCCTCATCCAGGACGCGCTGTGGAAGCTGATGGAAGGCCGGACGACGTTCGTCGTCGCGCACCGGCTCTCGACCGTCCATCACGCCGGCAACATCATGGTCGTCCAGGACGGCCGCATTGTCGAGTCGGGAACACACAACGAGTTGCTCCTGCTCGGCGGCACCTACGCCACCATGTTCGAAGAGTTCGTCAAGCAGGTGTAACGGCGCCCGCCGCGGCGCCGTCGGACGCACGACAAGACAGGGAGAAGCCGTGAGCCAGCTCGTGTGCAGCACGTGCCGCGCCACCTATCCGTTGAACGACGTGCGGTGGAAGTGCGACTGCGGCGGGGCTCTCGACATCGAGTTTGCGCCTGTCTTCGTTCCAAAGCAGATCAAGAGCCGAAAGCCGACGATTTGGCGCTACAGAGAAGCCCTGCCGCTCGACAGCGACGCGAACATCGTTTCCCTCGGCGAAGGATTTACCCCGCTGGTCGAAATGGACTTCGGCGGCCGGTCCGTGCTCATCAAGCAGGACCAGTTGTTCCCCACCGGCTCGTACAAGGACCGGGGAGCGGCCCTCCTGATCAGCAAGGTAAAAGAGTTGGGCGTGGAAAGGGTCGTGGAGGACTCCTCGGGCAATGCCGGGTGCGCCGTCGCGGCGTACTGCGCCAGGGCCGGCGTCGCCTGCGAGATCTTCGTCGCCGAAGACACCGCCGCCGCGAAGCTTGCGCAAATCACGGCCTACGGCGCGGCCCTGAAGAAGGTGCCCGGCTCGCGCGAGGACACGGCCCGCGCCGCCCTGAGGGCCGCGGCGGAACATTACTACGCGAGCCATTCGTGGAATCCCTTTTTCTTCCACGGGACCAAGACGTTCGCATTCGAGGTCTGCGAACAGCTTGGCTGGAAGGCTCCCGGAACGGTCATCGTGCCCGTGGGCAACGGCACGCTGCTCCTGGGGTGCGCCATCGGCTTTCGGGAGTTGCTGGGCGCCGGCGTGATCGACAGGATGCCGAAACTGGTGGCGGTTCAATCCGCCAACTGCGCCCCGCTGCACCGGGCGTTCAAAGACGGCGCCAACGCTGTGCCGCACATCGAGAAGAAGCCCACCATTGCCGAAGGCATCGCGATCGCCGAACCGGCCCGCGGCATGCAGGTGGTCGAGGCCGTGCGCCGGAGCGGCGGCCAGTTCGTCATCGTCGATGACGCCGAGATCGAAGCGGCGCTGAAGGACACCTGCGGCAAAGGGTTCTACATCGAACCCACCTCCGCCGCGACGATTGCGGGGGTCAAGAAGCACTTGGCGGGATCGAACGACGACAACACGGTCGTGTCCGTCTTCACCGGCCACGGCCTCAAAGCGGCAGAGAAGGTGCTGAAGCTCCTCGGCTAGAGGCGCTCCAGCCCGCGCACCGCGTACGCCTGAAGCATGCCCGACTCGTCCGAGTTGAAGAAGCCCATCGTGCCGTCGGGCGAGAGGAAGGGATGAACGTGCGCCTCCTTCTTCCAGCTTGATCCGCTCCGGCACAGATACGTCCACTTGCCGACCGGCTCACCGTCGGCCTCCGGCAGCTCCGCCAGCCAGATCGAATCCGGTTTGCAGTCGGTGATCAGGCGCTGCCCGGCGATGTCGACGCCGAAGTGGCAAAACTCCGGGTCGCCGAACGAGCGGCTCAGGTCGTTGCGGATGCCGCCCGGGGTGTTGATGCCGACGTGCCCGGCTTCGCCGTGGCGGAGCCCGGCGTGCGGCGCGGCGATGCCCTCGATCAGTTGGCATTCCGGCGGCCGCCTGGTTCCCGTGCTCGTGATGGCGCGGTTCGTGCGGCCGCGCCAGCACTGGTGGCCCTGGCACCGCTCGTTGCCGTCCCGGCCCCAGGGCATGTTGCGGAAGTCCGTGCCGTCGTCGCGGATCACGTGGATGTCCGCCCCGTCCCCGGCGACGAGCACCGTGTACTTCCCCGCCGCGTCATACTCGCAGCCGTGGTTCTCCTGCACCAGGATGTCGTGCGACTGCTCGGGACCGAGCGACCGGCTGCACTGCGGATGGATGTTGCACCAACTGGTGCCCTCGAGAACCAGCCGCACCTCGCCGGCGTCGAGGTCGAA
>CAZDHT010000224.1:0-9018 GCA_964505325.1 uncultured Planctomycetota bacterium
CGGCGCGAGCCCAGGTCCGCGGCCGGCGAGGTCGCCGGTCCGCCTCCGGTGGCGAAGGTCGGACGACTCGGTACGGGGCGAGTGTGTTCGTCTGAACGTCCAGACGAACACATCCGGGAAGTTCCACAAAACGCTGCATGGCGGCATTTCAGGGAAGTGTCCGTCTGTCCGGACAGACGGACACTTCAGCCGCCCGGTGCCACACGGTGCGGGCCCCGGCTGCGTCTGGCGGGGCGGTTGCGAGAGCCGAGACACGAACGCCAGCGGCCGTCGGTGCACGCGGGGGCGAGCGAGACAGAGCGCCCTGCCTCTTCCGGGGGACTGTCTGAATCACGGCTGCTTCCTGCCTGGCTGAAGATGCACGCGCGTGAGTTCGTCGCGGTTCGACGCTGCCGGGCGCGTTGGGTGGCGCAAACGACGCCTCATCCTGGCTCACGCCGACAGCAGGCTTGGCAAGCGATAGTGGGCGCCTTGACTCCGGACTCGTTTCTGATAGGCTGGAGTCGAAGACCCTTACCTGAAGGAGATGTTCGATGATGCGCTTGACTCTTTGCGTGTTGATCGCCCTGTCGCTGGCTTGCAGCTCGTCGCTCGCCGCAGAGACACAACAGACAGCCGCCGGATGGACAGCGGAAGACGTCGAACGCTGCCGCCGGAGTTCGTCGGTCGGTCCGGCCAAGGGCGCCGGCCTGACGCTCGTAGACCGGGACGTGATCCAGTACGAGATCGGGCGGACCGTCCACGCGGCGGACCGCCGCGGCGCGTCCGAGACCGTTACCGACACGACGTGGATCCGGAAGGACTTCGTCCTGGAGTCCAACGCCTGCCGCGAGGCCGTGCTGTCCTTCAACCACAGCGGCAGCGCCGGCGGCCTCGAGGTCCTCCTCAACGGCAAGGCACTCCCGTTCGAGGTCATGCACACCCGCGCCCGGGGCTACTCCGGCGTTTACCCGAAGGACAAGTTCCCCAAGGGGCACAATATGTACCACCTGAACGGCAAGCCGTTCAAGTCGTGGTGGCGGGGCGGCTGGCAGGAGGTCACCGTCGATCCCAAGTTCTTGCGGAAGGGCGTCAACACGGTGATCATCCGGGCGAAGACGGGCAGGTCGTGTCGGTTCTACATCGAGCAATCGGTTTATCCGAACCGCAGCGCCGTCAGCCGTGACGGCGGGAAGACGTGGGACTACGACCGGCTGTCGTCGAACCGCAACCTGAATGGCGAGTACATCGTGCGCCTGTTGCTTGGGCGTCATCCGGCGAGCGGCTGGATCGAGAGCGAACCGGTCGACCTGTGGCCGAAGGTCGAGGGGACCGCGGTGGCCATGCCGGCGGCCGTCGAGAAGCTCGAAATCCGCGGCGGCGGGAGGCTCCTGCCTGAGACGCGCAGAATGCCCCCGGGACACTTCCGGGCCCGGTTGCTCGCGCGGCTCGGTGCGACGCCGGAGTACGACCCGAAGACGTGGACGGCGTGGTCTGAGGCGCGCGAGCTTGAGCGTGGCAAGGCGCGCGGGAAGCCGCTGGCCGACGGCGACTATCGCTACGCGCAGTGGCGCGTCGAGTTGCTCGCGTCGGAGTACCGCCTCGACGCTCCAACGCTGAAGACGGTCAGGGTGGCGGCCACCGTCCGCCTGAAGGCACTGCCGCCGGCGCTGCGGTTGAGCGCGTGCAAGATCGAGCAGCCGGCGATCGTGCGGCCGTCGCACGTCTTCGTCCATGCAAAGAAGACGAAGCGGCTGGAGCTCCTCCGCCAGCAGGCGAAGCTGGACGAGGTGGTCAAAGACCGCACACCGGGGTTGCAGCAGCTCCGCCGCATCGCCCAGTGGATCCCGAAGCTGAAGGCCGGCAACAACGCCGGCGGCAAGCTGATGTATTTCCCCACCTGGGACGGGCTTCTCTTCTGGAACGTCGCGCGGCCGGGCGAGATCGGCCGGATGTGCACGACCCGCGGCGCGTTCTTCGTCCAGTGCGCCACGGCGTTGGGCTATCGCGCCCGCCCGTGCATCTGGAGCCACGCCATCGCGGAGGCGTGGGTCGACGATCTCGGCAAGTGGGTCGCCTTCGACCCCAGCGGCGGGCATTACTTCCTCGTCAACGGCCAGCCCGCCAGCCTGCTCGAGGCGGCCAAGGCGTGGAAGGACCCGAAGCTCGAGGTCCGCCGCGCGTGGAACGAGAAGACGACGTCGGGCGTGCTGAAGGACCGGCAGGTGGCGTGGTACACGCGCTACTTCGTACCGATGCGGAGCAACTTCCTGGAGAGCGACGAGCCCCGCGAGCCCGCACACGGCAAGTACTCGTTCAAGTACGACGGCCATCTTCGCTGGCTGCATCCGCGCAAGGAGCCGCTCCCCTGGTTCAGCTTCACCACCAGCCGTGACGGCGACCTGGCCTTCACCTGCAACACCGTCAACCTGCACCTCGCGCGCACGAGCGAGCCGAACGCGCTCGCCGTTCAGATGGCGACTGATATGCCGAGCCCGGCCAAGTTCGAGGCGCGGCGGAACGACGGCGAGTGGAAGGCGGTGAAAACGCCGTTACGCTGGACGCTGACGCCGGGCGAGAACACGCTCGAGGTCCGCGGCGTCAATACGTTCGGCCTGCCCGGTCGGACGGCGACGGCCACGGTCACCGTGCCGGAGTAGGACTCCGCAGTTCAGGCCGGCCGGCGGGCCTGTCGCCCGGCAGCCGGGGATGACTGGGGCCGGGAGTCCATTGAGATAACGCAACAGTTCAGCTAACATAGCGGCATGGCTCCTCAACAGAAGCATCCCTGGCACGGAAGAATTGTCGCCGTTCAGCCGCGCATTCGGCTGCTCCGCTCGTTCGACCAGCGACAGCACAATTACCCGGGTTATGTCCTGTGGATTGACGGGATCGTGAAAGGCGAGGAACGCGGGTTCACCGTTGCGGTCGGCAAGGGCGCCCACGCCAAACACTCCTTCCGAGCCGGCGATGAGTTGTCAGGCGAATCGGTCCCGGTTGCCGACCCACGGCTGGAGGTGGCTGAGTTCTACAAGACGAGCCGCATCAAGTTCCTGGCCAGGGGGAGGGCGAGGCAATCCGAGGGAACGTCGCCGCCGTTTTTAGGGGTGCCGCCGGCACTCGAAGTTTATCGCCAACGGGGACACCGGCGGCTTGATCCGAGGACCTACGCCGCCAAATGTACCCGCTGCATCTGGGGCTGCAAGATGCCCGTTGAGATGACCATCGATCAGTGGAACCCGTCCGTGAAGCAGTACCGGTTTGAGACGTTCTGTTACGGTCCGAAGCGTTGTCCTTCGTACAGCCCCGGCCCGAACCGCAAGGTGCCGGGACGGAAGGGGATGGTCTACGTGGAAGAGGACTGGGTTGACGAACAGGCGGTCGCCCATCGCGCGCCGGACGATTAGCCCCCCGCGCCCGCCCGGTCAAGCGGACTCACAAGAGTGGGCGGCCCTCCCGATTCTGCGGCAGCGGCATTCTCTTGGAATCATTTCCGCCCCAGACACATGACCGTGCCGTCCTGCAGGGTGAGAAACACCTTCTCCTTTGCGATTGCGAGGCCGTCGAACGCCGGCGCGGCGGGGAGCGGGTGTGTGGCCAGCCTGGAGCCGTCCTTGGGCGAGAGGGCCCACAGCTCGCCGCCGGGGGCGGCCGGGCCGCTGGAGACGGCGGCCAGCCCCACGTCGTCCGCCAGGACCAGCGCCTCGACGTAGATCGCCGGCTTCGTCAGCTCGATCTTCCAGCCCCGCTTCCCGCTCATCGCGATGTAGTAGTGACGGACCTTGGTCTTCTTGTCTCGGGTCTGACGGTAGTGGAGCGTTCCGAGGCCGGACGACGCCCGCGGCGCGTGGTGGGTCCCCATCACCCCGGCGTGCTGCGACCGCATCCAGCCGAACCCGCCGCGCGCGCCGGAGACCTTCCGTCCGCTCTTGAGGTCGAAGCGCCCGTGAGGGTGCCCGGCGATGGCCAGCGTCGTCGCGCCGTCGCTGGACAGGACGTCCGACGGGCCGTTGTAGTCGTTCTTATGCGCCCTGAGGTTCCATGCGCCGATGGGGCCGTCGTCCGGTTTGACGCGACGGCCGGTCCAGAGGCACTTGCCCGTGGTCACGTCGAGGGCATGGACATACAGCCCACCGTCGGACTCGGTCGTCCGGCCGGCGACGACGTAGGCGAGGTCCCCCACGAGCAGCACGCCGCCGACGACCGGCCAGGCGGACTCGACCTGACCGTAGGCGACGATCCGCCGCTCGGCGGGAGCGGCGCGGAACCGCCACACCAGTTTGCCGTCGTCCGCCCGCAGGCAATACACGGATCCGTCATTGCAGCCGAACAGGCACAAGCCGCGGTGGATGGACGGCGGCGTGTCGAGCCGGCCGGGAGCGAGGAACCGCCACGCCATCTCGCCGCTCCTCGCGTCCAGCGCCACGACCTGCTTGGCGTGGGTGAACGACACGAAGACCTTGCCCCCGGCGGCGGTTGGCTGGGTGACCGGGCTGCCGGAGACCTTGTTCAGGAGCCAGTCGTTGCGGAGGACGCTGTCGTCGCCCGGCGCGTCCTTCGGGGCCGGGAGGAGCTTTTTCGTCCACAGGACGGCCAGTTGTTTCGCGCGGATTTTTCCGGGGGCTGCGGCGCGGCGCCGCATGTCGCGCCGGTACATCGGCCAATCCCCGCCGGCCGGCACCGACCCCGATTTGGGCGGTGCGGCTGGCCCTATCTCCAAGCGGCCCTTCTCTTCCATCTTCACCGCGCCGTCGATCGTCTTGCCGTCGGAGGCATGAGCGCTGATGCCGGACAGCGCCGCCCGGACACAGTTGCACATGGGACTCTCCGTGTACAGCCCGAGGTACATGCCGTATGCGAGACCGCAGTTGCTCTGACACGCCTGGCGGGTGGTTTCGAACCGGGTGACCTTCCCGGTCTTCCACTCCGTGAAATACAGCGGGCGGATGCCGATCTGAAATCGGTCCGTGGCGAAATGGGGGTAGCAGGCGAAGGACAACATGACGGGAGCCAGGAAAGACCGCTTGACCGTGCCGGTCTTCGGGTCGAGACCGTCCCACTTGTACGACACGCCGCCCTTCGGGTTGTGGAACCCGTCGTTCTTCCGCTTCGCCCTGTCATCGTAGCTCTGGACCCAGACGAGGCCGCCGGCGAAGTACGCCTCCGTGTACCTGCCCGCGGGCCGGTCGCAGGTGAAGGACCACGCCTTCGCTCCGTCCTTCGCGGAGAGGGCCGTGTACTCCAGCCCGTATTTTGTCTTGGCCCCCTTCCGGCCCCCGCGCAGAAGCAGCATGTCGTTGAAGGCAAAAACAACGCCGCCGATACGGCGCACATTCTTCTTCCATTTCACGGCCCCGTCGGCCAGGTCCATGCAGACCAAGTCGCCCCGCGTGAAGAACACCTTCCCGCCCTTGACCACGGCGGCTTTGACGCCGGCGGCGGCGGGGCTCGACCATTTCTGCTTCCCGGTGGCGGCGTCGAAGGCGCGAAGCTCCTTCGACTCGAAAGACAGCAGCAGGCCCTCGGCGAGGATGAGACACTGGCAGCCTGCGGCCTTGCCGTATGACCGAACGAGCTTCCCCGTCGCGCCGTCGAGGGCCACGACCTCGTCCCCACGGCAGAGATAGACTTCGTTGCCTGAGGCGACCATCAGCCGGTGCCTGAGATTCAGGATGTGCTGAGCCCACAGCATCACGCCGTTGAAAGCGTCCCGGGCCACCAACTGGTCGCCCGCCTTGGAGAACGGGCCTTTCCCCATGACGTAGTAGTTCCTCCCGCCCGCGGAGCGTACGCCCAATGCAGCGCCCCGGCCCGGGACGGCGTTAATGCGATCATTGCTCCAGTGCTGTCCGGCGATCCACTGGATCTGGTTCGGCCGCTCGATCAACTGATCCATCGACACCGGATTGCCGTCCGGCCCGTGGTTCCAGTGCGTCCACTCGTCCATCCCCGCCGGCTGTGACTTCTTGAGGATCAGCCAGAGGCGCGACTTCTGCTCGAACCGGAAACCCTTGACGCCCGCCGTGGCCATTTGCGATTCGATCTCTTTTCGCTTGGCCGGCGGGACGCCAAGGCACGCAGCGCCGTTCGGGCGCAGAACGCGCAGGATCTCCGCCGGCGTCAGGCCCCCTTTCAGCAGCCTCGGCAGGTCATCAGCGACCAACAGGTTCACCAGGTTGTCGGCGTAGGGCAGGCGGTCGAGCGGCAGCGACTCGACGCTCGCCACGCCGGCGAGCCCGTCATCAGCGAACCGCTTGCGGATCGCCGCAGTGGATGCGGCATCGGACGTGAGGCCGTGCGCGAGGAACCCGCCGTCGCGGGCAAGTGCTTCAAGCAGTCGCCCGTCGCCGCATTCGAGGTGAACGCACAGCCCGGCCTCGGCGCCGGACAACGTCAGGACCTCCCCGGCTGTCTTGTCGGCGTCGCTGGCGTGGGCGCGCGCTTGAGCCGACAGCGCGAAGATCAACAGGATCCCAAGAAGCCTTGTCATCTTCATGATTCTTTCCATTCGCCCGAGGTCTCTCATTTCTTGCGTCACCATTGATCGCGCCGCGGATGGAACCACGGGTATTGGCCGAGAAAGGCATCCAGCACTGCGTTGGCGCTCGGGTCAAGATCGCCCGCGATTCTCAGGCGGCCGCGCAGATACTCCTGCCACGCACTGCTGCGCCCGCAGAGCACCCGGACCACCGTCTCGTAAGGCCCGGCCATCTCAACGCGATTCCCGGCATCGCCGCCGGGAAGCTCGACCTCTGCCGTTTGCCCGCCCATATCCACCTGCAGGATGCCCGGCCATGAATCCAGTTGGCTGCCCCGCAATCGCTTCGCATACAGCGGCTGTAAACGGTTCAGCAACTCGGACAGATTGAAGACGGCCACGTGGAAAACGTACCCGTCTGCTCGCTGACAACCGGCCTCCAGGAGACTGTTCCTCGTCTGGACCTGGTGGCGCGACGCATCAAAGACGAACTGCGTCAGCCCGGCATCGGCCAGCGAACGTTCCAATCTCGTCAGCAGCGCGCGGGCCACGTCAGGTCCGTCCGCGTCTTCGTCCACAAGGAACGCGCATCTCTCCCGCTTTCCCCAGTGGAAGTAATATTCGCCCCACCCGACGACCGTTCCGTCGCGAACGGCCACCCATACGCTGTGCGGATCGGTCGTCAGGAGCTCGATTCGCCGGGCCACCCACGTCGACGCATCCGCGGGGCGTCCCCCGAAGAAATCCTTCGCCGGATAGGACCGGTTCCACAGTTCGATAATTCCTTTCTCGTCGCCGGGGCGATACGGGCGGACCTCAACGCCGCCTGGCGGCGGCGCCGGTTCCGGCCGGGCCACCGCCTTCTCGTATTGGCCGACCGAAAACAAATAGACGTACCCGCCCCGGGTGTAGAGCCGCCGCGCCACGTTCCCGTAGCCGGTCGACACTCCGCCGACGGGATACCCCTGCTCGCGGGAGAACTCCACAGCCCTCCGCATCACACGGCCGGCAATGCCCTGTCGGCGGTGCTCCTCGCCGGTGCCGACGGCGGCAACGCCGCCCATCGGCACAATCGTCCCCCGCCCCCAGTCGAAGTCGATCGGCTCGACCGTGACACCCGCGATCTGCTTGTCGCCCAGCCATGCCCAGACTCGCCGCTCCTCGGGGTCAAGCCGGATCTGCACTTCTGCCGTCACGACTTACCTTGCCCCTTCTATCCTTTCCCGGCGGCGGGGAATATGCGACACAGCCGCCCTCTCCCGCCTCGTCCGAGGCGGCCGATTCCGCCCGCGCCGCATGAGCATTCTCGCCTGCCCATCGCGCTCGGACAGGCCACGTGAGCATCCGCCAAACAGAGGCTAGCGCCCCCGGCCGGCCAGGTCAAATGGATTCACGGAAATGGGTGGCCGGGCCGAGTCGGCGCCGGAACGGCGGCGCCCCGATAAAGCCTTGATTCGGTCCCGTCTGCCGATGTATCCTGAGGTCGTGAATGCTCCCGAATTCATCGGCAAGTGGCGGAAGGTCGATCTCACCGAGCGCTCGGCCGCACAGCAGCACTTCCTCGACCTGTGCGAACTGGTCAAGCACCCCAAGCCGGCCGAGGCCGACCCGACCGGCGACACCTTTACGTTCGAGAGAGGCGCCGCCAAGCACGGCGGCGGTGACGGCTGGGCCGACGTCTGGAAGAAGGGCTTCTTCGGATGGGAGTACAAGGGCAAGCACAAAGACCTCGACGCCGCCTACGATCAACTGCTCCAATACCGCGAGGCGCTGGAGAACCCGCCGCTCCTCGTCGTCTGCGACATGGACCGCATCGTCGTCCACACCAACTTCACCGCCACCCCGGTTCAGGTCCACGACATCCCGCTGGAACAGCTCGCCGCCCCGCGCCACATCGAGATCATCCGGGCGGTGTTCCACGATCCCGACAAGCTCCGGCCGGGCGCCCCGAGCGAAGCGATCACCGCCGACGCCGCCAGCCGGCTCGCCGCCATCGCCCAGACGATGCGGACCCGCGGGCTCCCCGCCGTCAACGTCGCCCACATGCTCGACCGCGTGATCTTCTGCCTCTTCGCCGAGGATGTTGCCCTCCTGCCCAAGGACCTCTTCACCCGGATCGTCGAGAAGTCGAAGGACGACCCCGCCCGGTTCGCCAAGCTGCTCGGCCAGCTCTTCCACGCGATGGCTCACGGCGGCGACTTCGGCGCAGACACCATCCGCCACTTCAACGGCAACCTGTTCGACGACGTGACGGTTCTGGAGTTGACCGAGGAAGAGATCGAGAGCATCCACCGCGCCGCGGGGCTCGACTGGTCCGCCATCGATCCGTCCATCTTCGGCACGCTGTTCGAGCGCGGCCTGGACCCCGACAAGCGGTCCCAGCTCGGCGCGCACTACACCAGCCGCCAGGACATCGAGACCCTCGTCGAGCCCGTGGTGATGCAGCCACTCCGCCGCGAATGGGACGAGCTGCGCGCGACGCTGGAGCGCCTCCTCGCCACCGGCCGGAAGCGACCGCCGAAGCGTGGCACGGGCGAGCGTGGCACGGGCTTCCAGCCCGT
>CAZDHT010000225.1:0-8974 GCA_964505325.1 uncultured Planctomycetota bacterium
AAATACTCCGCCCCCTCCACCCTCCCCACCTCGTTCGTCTATTCCTCACAGCTGCCGGCGCCAGGCAGCCGTTGCGGCAAGGGTCGTTCGCTGATAGAATGAGAAAATAACATCATCTGATAGGAGATTGTCGTGGCCAAGGCGATTGCCCTGTTCTCCGGCGGATTGGACAGTCAGCTCGCCGTGAAGCTGATGCTGGACCAGGGGATCGAGGTGCAGTGCCTCACCTCGCGGTCGGTATTCCACCAGCACAGGTCACACGAAGGGAAAGAGTATCCGGCCGTCGCCGCCGCGGAACGGCTGGGCGTGCCCATCACGGTGCTGAACACGGACGACGAGATGCTGGAGTTGGTGAAGCATCCGAAGCACGGTGTGGGCAAGAATATGAATCCTTGTGTGGATTGCCGCATCTTCCTGCTCCGCAAGGCGAGCGAAAAGGTGCGGGAGAACGGCGCGGACTTCATTGTGACGGGCGAGGTACTCGGTCAGCGGCCGATGTCGCAGAGGAAGTATGCAATGGCGCTGATCGAACGCGAGGCGGGCGTCGAAGGCCGGGTGGTGCGGCCGCTGTGCGCGAAGTTGCTGGAGCCCACGATACCGGAAAAGGATCGCTTGGTCGACCGCGAGAAGCTGCTGGCGATCCGGGGCCGCTCGCGCAAGGAGCAGATGGCGCTGGCGGAGAAGCTCGGGATCACGGAGTACCCCTCTCCTGCCGGCGGCTGCCTGCTGACCGATCCGGGCTTCAGCCGGCGCTTGGCGGAGTTGATGGAGCACTGCGACCCGGATGTCAATGACACAGAGTTGCTGAAGCTGGGCCGACACTTTAGACTGGACGACAGGACCAAGGCGGTCGTCGGCCGCGACGAAGGTGAGAACTGCGAGATCGAGGGGCTGGCGCGCGAGGGCGATCTGCTGCTGGACGCGGCGGACGTGATGGGCCCGACGACCCTGCTGCGCGGCGAGGCGTCCGAATCGAACGTCGCCATTGCGGCGCGCCTGACCGTGAAGTACGGCAAAGCAAGAAACGAGGCGTCTGCCCGCGTGACGGTGCGACACGCCACGACGGACGAGAGCTCGATCCTGACGGCGCCGCCCGCGGCGGACGAACGGGTGGCCGAACTGATGATCACGAGGCAGGCCGATGCCGGATGAGCTGCTGACGCGCCTTTCCGAGTTGAAGCGTGAACACAACGCCGTGATCCTGGCGCACAACTACCAGCGCCCGGAGGTGCAGAACGCGGCGGATTACACGGGCGATTCGCTGGGCCTCTCGCGACAGGCGGCAAAGACCGACGCCGACGTGATCCTGTTCTGCGGCGTGCAGTTCATGGCCGAAACCGCGGCCATCATCTGCCCGAAGAAGACGGTCTTGATCCCCGACCGGAACGCGGGCTGCCCGATGGCCAACATGATCGGTCCGCGGGAGCTCGAGAATGCGAGAGCCGAGCATCCCCGCGCGGCGGTGGTGTGTTACGTCAACAGCTCCGCCGAGGTCAAGGCGATGAGCGACGTGTGCTGCACGTCGGCCAACGCCGTGGGCGTGGTGAGATCCATCCCCGAGGATCGAGAGGTGCTGTTCATCCCGGACCAGTCGCTCGGGTCGTGGGTCGCCAAGCAGCTCGGGCGCGAGTTGATTTTGTGGGAGGGGTTCTGCCCGACGCACCACCGGATGCTTCCCGAGCACGTGGCGGCGGCGCGGCGGGCGCATCCGGAGGCGGAACTCGTCGTGCATCCGGAGTGCCTCGACGAGGTGGTTGCGGAGGCGGACGAGGTCGCGAGCACGTCGGGAATGCTGCGATACTGCAAGGAGTCGGGTGCGAGGCAGTTCATCATCGGGACGGAGATCGGGATGCTTCATCCGTTGCGGACGCAGAATCCGGCAAAGCAGTTCTTTCCGGTGACGGGCCTCGCGGACTGCCCGGACATGAAGCTCACCACGATCGAGAAGATGGTGTGGTCGCTCGAGGACATGGAGTATCGGGTGGAGGTCCCGGCCGGGGTCGCGGAGCGCGCCCGCGGCGCCATCGATCGGATGCTCGAGATCAAGTAGCGGAGAGATGCATCGTGCCCACTACGGCGGCGGGAGGTTTTCGACTTCCGGGTGCGCCTGCGCCAGAGCGGCGCCGTCGGCGGTCCCTTCGGCCTCGACCACCTCGGCCTCGACGGTGGTGAACAGGCCGCCCAGGCCGATGCTGAACGCGACCCGGTAGAGCAACACGTACAATGTGGGGACGACCACCAGCGTCAGCACGGTCGAAAAGGCCAGCCCGAAGATCACCGCCGTGGCCATGCCGCTCCAGAACTGGCTGGACATGCTGTCCAGCGACCAGGCCATCTTGTGGAAGTCAAACGAGATGCCGGTGGCCATGGGGATCAGGCCCAGGATAGTGGTGGCCGCCGTGAGAAGCACGGGGCGCAGGCGCGTCTGGCCCGCCTGGAGCGCGGCGGCAAGCAGGTCCATCCCCCGCCTCTGGAGTTGCCGGGTGTAGGCGAGCAGCACGATGGCGTTGTTGACCACGACGCCCGCCAGACTGATCACCCCGATGCCGGTCATAATCACGCCGAACGGGATCTCGCAGGCGAGCAGGCCGCCGAGGACACCAATCATTGACAGCAGCACGGTGGTCATAATGATCACCGGGATCTGGAACGAGTTGAACTGGGTCACCAGGATCATGATGATGAGGAGCACGGCAATGACGAACGCCTTGCCCAGGAAAGCCTGCGCCTTTTCCTGCTCTTCCTTCTCGCCGGCGTAGGTGATTTCATGGCCGCTCGGCAGATCGAGCCTCGCTAGCCGCTTCTGAACGTCGGCCAGGACCTGCTCGCTCATCCGGCCCTCGGCATCGCCGGTGAGGGTGACCACGCGTTTCTGGTTGAGCCGGTTGATCGTCCCGAACCCGCCGCGGTAGTCGAGCGCGCCCAGGGAACTCAGCGGCACCGACCGGCCGTACGCATTGGGGACCCGCAGAGAAAACACGCTCTCGATGTTCTCGCGTTCAGAGAGCGGGAGCCGGACCGTGATGTCGTACTCATCGTTGAACTGGCGGTAGGTGCCGACTTTGCTGCCGAAGATGGCGGTCTTGAGGAACTGGCCGACGGTGACGGTGTTAACGCCGAGGAACATCGCCCGCCAGCGGTCCACCACGAAGACCAGCTCGGGCCGGGCGAGTGCGAGGTCTGAGCGCAGGTTGACGAGGCCGGGCACGTTGGCGATCAGCCGCTTGGCGCGTTCGCTGAGCTCGGCGAGCCGCTCGAAATCCTTTCCGGCGATGCGGACGGTGACCGCGGTCCCCGACGGCGGGCCGTGTTTCTCTTTCTCCACTTTGATCTCGGCGCCGGCCAGGTCGGACAGCTTGCTGCGGATCTCGGCGACGGCGTCGGCGGAGGGCCGCACGCGGTCCTCGTAGTCCCGGAAGACCAGCGTGATGCCGCCCACGTGAGGGCCGCTGCTGCCTCCGCCCATCATGCCAGCGTCCATCCCTTCGCTCGACGCGCCCACGTTCGCCACCGCGTGTTCGACCTCGCCGACCTGTCGGTCGCCGCCCTCGGGCTCACCCAGATAGGGGCGGACGCGCTCTTCGACGATGCGGGTCAACCGGTCGGTCTCGCGGATGTTGGAGCCCTGGGCGAGGCGCAGGTTGACCATTGCCCGGTCGGGATCGATATCCGGGAAGAACTCGACCCCTTTGCCCAGCCTGGCGTACAGCAGGACAAGGGCAACAAGGAGCAGTCCGGCGAGGGCCATCGTGGTCCCTCGGTGCCGCAGGGCGAGCTCGAGGATCCGGCGGTACGCGCGGACGAATGCGGGCCGTTTGTGGCCGGGCTCCTTCGTCTTTCCGTTGGCGACCAGAGAGCAAACGGTGGGGCTGATGACCAGTGCGACGAACAGCGAGCTGGACAGCGTAATGATCACCCCCACCGGCAGGTATTTCATGAAATCACCCATCATGCCCGGCCAGAACAGGAGCGGGGAGAAGGCGGCGACCGTGGTGGCGGTGGAGGTGATCACGGGCCAAGCGACCTCGCGGGCGCCCAGGATCGCGGCCCGCGCCCGCGGATGGCCCATCTGGATGTGGCGATAGATGTTCTCCACGATCACGATGGCGTTGTCCACCAGCATGCCCAGCGAAAGGACCAGGCTGAAGAGCACGATCATGTTCAGGGTGTAGCCCAACGCCTGGATCACGGCGAAGCTCATCAGCATGCTCATCGGAATGGCCAGGGCGACGACGGCGCTGGAGCGCCAGCCCATGAACAGGATCAGCACCGCCACCACCAGGATGAGGCCGGACAGGATGTTGTTTTCCAGGTCTCTGACCATCATGCGGATGTACTTGGCCACGTCGTGGGTGATCTCGAGCCGCACCCCGGCGGGCACCAGTTGGGGGTTCTTCCTCGCCTCTTCCAGGATGCGCTTGACCGTGTCGGAGATGGGGATGATGTCGGCGCCGACCCGTTTCTGCACGCTGAGCGTGATGCTGTCGGTCCCGTCCAGGCGGGAATAGGTCCGGCGGTCTTTGAAGGTATCCACCACGGTGGCCACGTCGCGGAGGAAGATAGGCTTGGAGTCGCGATAGGCCAGCACGAGGCGGTTGACTTCCTGTTCGGGCTTGTCGATCTCGGCGGGTATGCGCACGTTGAACGTCATGCCTTCCGTCTCGAGCCCGCCGGCGGAGATGTTGACGTTCTCGGCGGGGATCAACTGGAGGATTTCCGGGACGGTGAGATTGTATGCCGCCACCCGGTGGGGGTCGATCTCCAGCCGGATCTCGTGTTCAAGGTCGCCGGAGATGATCACGTTGAGCACCCCGGGAATCCGCTTGATGTAATCCTCCAGCGCGTCGGCAATCAGCTTCAGGCGCACGGGCGAGATATTCCCGGAGATGCTGACCAGCATGATGGGGAACTCGGCGACGCTGATCTCTTTGATAAACGGCTCGTCGGCGTCAGGCGGGAGGTCCCGCTCGGCCAGGTCGACCCGGTCGCGGACATATTGCTTGGCGTCCTCGATCTGGATGTTCGGGTGGAACTCGATGAGGATCGACGACATGCCCTCGGCGCTGGACGACGTGATCTCCTTCACGCCCTTGAGGCCGGAGAGCTCGTTCTCGATCTTGATGGTGATGGACGACTCGATGTCCTCGGGCGAGACGCCCTCATAGGCCGTTGTGACCAGGACGAACGGGATGGCCACGTCCGGCGCCGCCTCCCTGGGCAGCGTCGCGTAGCTGTATGCGCCGACCACGATGATGAGCAGGACCAGCACCCCGACCGTGGATCGGTTCTTGATGGCCGCGTCACTCAGTATCACTTTGTACGACCGCTCTTGAGCCTGGTGCGAGGCGTGGCTTCCGACTTCGGCTTGGACCCGGATTGCGGCGATGTGACCTTCACGCGCTGGCCCGGCGCCACAAAATGCTGGCCGATCACTATCAGGCGGTCGCCGTCCTTCAAGCCCTTACGCCGGTCGCCGTTCGGCCACGGAAGGACCTGGATCATCTGCACCCGTCGGCGATGGTTCCCGTTCTGCGGGCCGCCCCACTCCTGGTTTTTGATGAACCGGGTGTTCACCTTAACTTCCCGGCGTCGGGCCACCTCCTCCTCGACGACCTTCTCGACCCCGCCCTCCACCACGTTGCGGGGAGCGCGTTCAACGACGTACACCGCCTTTCCTTTCTCCAGCGGGATGACCGCGTCGAGCGGGACCATGATCACGTTGGTGAGGATCTGCCGGGTGAAGCGGACGCGGACGATCCGGCCGCTGCGCAGCCGGCGCCGCCGGTTGTCGAGGGCGATCTCGACAGGGGTGGTTCGCGTCTTCTCGTCCGCGAGCTCGTTGATGTACGTGACGCCGCCGATGAGCTGTTCGACCTCCTCCTGGCCGTTCGTCCTGCGGTCCACCAGCACCACGGCGCGGTCGCCGATCTTCAGGAAGGGCACGTCACGTTCGGGGACCGGGGCGACTACCTTCACCTTGTCGATCTCGACGATCTCCGCCACCGGACTGCCGGCCTTAACGTACTCCCCCTTCTCGACGAGTAGGTCATTCAACACGCCGTCGATGGGGGCGAAGATTCTGGTGCGTTTCAATCTCGCCTCGGCGAGGTCCTCCTCCGCCTCGCTGGTGCGCAGCGCCGCCCGCGCCTTGTCCAGGGCCTGCTTGGTCGTGCCGCCCTGGCGTTCGAGCTGCGAGATTCTCTCGTAGTCGGCCTTGGCCAGGATCCCCGCGGCCCTCGCCCGGTCAAGCTCGGCCTGGAGCAGTTCGGTGTTCAGTTCGACCAGCGGCGGCGGGCCGTCCTCTTTGGCACGCCTGCCGGTTTTCGCGCGGGCGACGCACGTGTCGCCCTCTTTGAAGTTGATTTTCTCAATCCTGCCAGCCACTTCGGCGGACACGCGCACCACCCGGTTGGCCTTGACCGCCGCCGGCACCTCGAAGTCGTCCACCCGCTGGCGAATGGCGCGAACCACGCGGACTTCGACGTTAACCGGCGGCGCCTCTCCGCCGATGGCCGACTCCGGCTTCTTGGAAAGCATCACCCAGCGGGCGAGCTGAGCCGCCGCCACCAGCGCCACGCCGAGGATCAGCAGCGGCAGGAGGCTCTTGAAGGTGCCGATGATCGCCCCGCCCAGACCGCGGTCGGAGTCGAATTGCGCCGCCCCAGCATCCTGGTCAGGCGGGGTCTGCATTTCGCCCTGCGTTACGGGTGCGTCTGTCACTTATTCGGGCCTCCTATCCCTTTCGGATTCTTGAGCGCGCCGGTGGCGCGTTCGAGCGCCAGCTTCGCCGTCTGGTGCCTGTAGACCGCCTGGTAGTAAAGAGCGTGGGTTTCGGAGAGGGCCTGGCGGGCGTCCAACATCTCGATCTCGGTGTTGACGCCGGCGTCATAGCCCGCTTTGGCAAGGCGGAGCCCCTCCTCGGCGCGCTTTCGGTTGTCGGACTGTGATTTCACGAACTTCTCTGCGTCCTCGATGCTGAAGAGCGCCTGCTTCACGTCGAGCAGCACTTGTTCCTCTGCCTCGGCCAACTCGATGACCGAGCGCTGGAGGTCGGCCCGCGCCTGTCGCATCCGACCGACGGAGGCCAGTCCGTCGAAGATCGGCCAGATCATGGTCATCGCTGCGGACCACTCGTTGCCCCAGTCCTGCCGGGCCTGATTGTGAGGGTCGGGCTTGGCTCGCGTTCGCGTGTAGGTGCCCTCGACCCGGGGCAGGAAGCCGGACCGCGCGTCGACCACCAGCTCCTGGTTGAGCTTGACGGCCAGTTCGGCCTTGAGAATCTCGGGCCGCTCGTGAAATGCCTTCTTGACCGCCTGTTCGATCACCGGGAGGGCCGCCTTGTATTCGAGCTTGTCGGTCAGTTCCACGCGGCTCTCCTGCGACACCCCCATCGTTTTCAGGAGCGTCGTCATCGCCAAGTGGGACGCGTTCTGTCTCTCGATGAGCTGGGCCTCAACATTGCTGACCTCCACTCTGGCGCGAAGAACGTCATACTGCGAGACGACGCCCGCCGCCTTCTTCTTCTGGACGTCGCCGAGGTGCGCCTTGGCGAGTTTCACGTCGCCTTCGCTGACCTTGACCAGCTCGCGGGCGAGGAGCGAGTCGTAGTACGTCAGGCGGGTCTGATAGACGACATCCTGCTGAACCTTCGCCACCTCCTCGTCCGTCAGAAAGGCAAAGATGTTCGCACCGCGGATCCCGGCCGCGATGGCGCCGCCCCGGAAGAACGGCTGGGTCAGCACCAGGCTGCCCGAGTAGTTGTTGCGATTGCCCATCGGGACCGAGACGCCCCCCGCCTTGAAGGTCGGGACCTTGTCCAGCCGCGTATAGCCGCCCCGGAAGTCCAACTTGGGCAGCGCCGCGGAGTACGCCTCGATGATCCGTCCTTTCGCGTTCTCTCTCTGCTCACGAATCGTCCCCAGTAGTTTGTTGTTCTCCCAGGCGGTCTTGACAGCCTTCTGTACGCTCAGCTTTCCCGTCAGCACGAGCTGAGCGCCCTCCCGACCCTCTTTGGCGCTCTTCCACGCCTGGTAGGCGGCGTTGCGGTTGCGGTAGATGTCGTCGTACACCCCCGTTCTCGTGACGCAGCCCACGGAAGCAAGAACGGCGGCGACACAGAGGACTCTCATCCCGCCACCGCCTGGTCCGGCCGTCATGTGTCTCATTCCGCTGACCCCTCCAGAGAATTGTGCTGAGACCTGCAAACCATGCCGAGCAGAATACTGCTCGCCTTCGCCACCCGTTCCGGCAAAGGCTCGGCCCACTCCTCCTGTATCCAGTGGGTGCCGATGCTCCCGAAGGCACCCTCCAGACACAGGGCCATGTACAGAGGGTCCTCCTCCCTGAATACCCCCGCAGTGATGCCCCGGCTTAACACCTCGGTCACCGACTCCAGATACCGCCGATAGAGCGGCTGGCACTTCTCGGGCAGCGAGCCGGAAAGCGCAGCGGGCGGGGAAGACGGCGCCACCTCGAAGAAGACCCGAGCGAAGTCCCGGTGCTGCTGCGGATAGAGCAGGCGGACCTCGATCAGGGCCTCGACCGCGGCCCGAGGGTCCGCCTCCTGAAATACGCGCTTCTCCAGCACAGCGAATGCTTCGTCCCCAAGGCTGGCAATTACCTCATCGAAAAGCTCCTCCTTGCTCTTGAAGAAGTTGTAGAGGGTGCCGACCGCAAAGTCTGCCTCACGCGCAATCCGTTCCATCGTGGCGAGCTGATAGCCGTCTCGAACGAAGGCCCGCTCGGCCGCTTCGAGTATCTCCCTGCGGTGATTCAGCTTCTCCCGTTCCCTTCGGCTCAGATCGCCGTTCTGCATTCTCGGCCCCTTCGAAGGCACGCTCATCGCCTGAACTTACGTTCACATGCCGAATACAGCTTCATTCTCGGCTGTTTCTGGCCTTTGTCAAGTGAAAACTGTCGTGTCGTGCCAAAGCGATTATGTCACCCCTTAACGCCAAAGGGAAAATGTCACCCC
>CAZDHT010000226.1:0-8961 GCA_964505325.1 uncultured Planctomycetota bacterium
GCATGATCTGGCGGAGCAGGCCCCGGCCGATGTCTCGTTTGCCGTGAATGGGTACGGTGGTACGTCGCCCATCCGGATGGCGAAAGATGGCGTGGCTGCCGCTCTGCCTGACCTGCACAAAGCCTCGGGCCTCCAGCAGTCGGATGACCTCACGCGCGCTGAGGGAAGGCAGCTTGGGGCTCATACGGCGACCTGGACCTTGGTCACACCGACTTCCTGCTGGATCGGCTCACCGGCGTCGAGGCGGTCCCGGACGTGAAGACGAATGGCGTCCTCAATCAGGGCGAGCGCTTCTGCTTCCGTTTCCCCTTCGGTGTAGCACCCCTGGAGTGCCGGACAGATTGCGATGAATCGCCCGTCTTCGTCGCGTTCGATGACAACGGTAAACGCGTAATCCTTCATGCCGTATTCCTCACGCTTGAACCGCGTCCTTCGCCGCCGGCCACTCGCGGACGGCGTCTTCGATGTTCGCCAGGGCTTCCTTCCTTGTGCTGCCCTGCGAACGGCACCCCCGGAGCGCGGGACAACTGACCGCATACCCTTCTTCCGATTTGATCAATACCACTTTGTACTTCATTGGTCTCATTTCCTCGCCTGACTCCGATGCTGTCTATTATCCCCGCGGGCCGTAAGAAATCAACTCCCGCGTGGCGGGAATGGGGAGAGGCTGCCGCAGAGGTCACGGAGAAGACGAAGTGAATCCGGGTCGATCTGCGTCGGTCTGCGTCCTGTTACGCCTGTCTTTCCTGTGCATCCTGTCAAGACGTCTTCTGCGTTATCGCCGCAATCTGTGGTCGGGTCCGTGCGCAGAAATGGAAGCTGACGGTCCTTCTCTGTGCCCTCCGCGCTCGCTCCGGTGAATAAGCGGGACTAGATGTTGAACTGGGCCGCGGCGGGGGTGCCGGCGATGGACAGGAGCAGGATGTCGTCGGCCAGGGACACCTCGCCGCACAGATTGAGGACGTGGCGATAGAGGCGGTCGAGCAGGCTGCCGTCCGTTCGCGGCAGTTCGTCCTTCAACAGCGCGGCGAGCCCCGTCCCGCCAAGTATCTCGCCGCCGCCGCCGGTCACCTCGGTGACGCCGTCGGTATAGCAAAGGATAAGGTCGCCCGGCTCCAGCGCGGCGGTGGCGGCGGTGTAGGCTTCGCCCTCGAGCAGGCCCATCGGCACGCCCGTGCCGCCGAGCTCCGCCACCGCGCCGCCGGCGCCGCGAACGTGAAGCGGAGGCGGATGGCCGGCGTTGCAGTAGGTGACCTCGCCGCGGTCGGCGTCGACCACGGCGTAGAACGCGGTGGCATAGGTCTCTTCGGTGGTGACCCGGCGCAGCTCGTGGCTCATCGCGGAGACAAACTGAGCGGGCGCGTTCGCCAGCTCGCCGGCGCCGTTGCACCAGCCCTTGAACCAGGAGCTGTACAACGCGGCAGAGACACCGTGGCCCGAGACGTCCGCCACCAGCACGCCGTAGCGGCCGGGTCCCAGGGCTCGGACGTCGTAGAAGTCGCCGCCCACCAGGTCACACGGATAGTAGCGCGCCTCGAACCGAACACGGGGATCCTGCGGCAGCGACTTCGGCAGCAAGCGGCGCTGGGCCTTGCGGGCAAGTTCCAGATCGAGGATGCGGAGGGTCTCGTCGCGGAAGGTCTCGATGCCGCCGATGACGTTGCCGGCGTCGTCGCGGAGGGGGGCGACGCTTACGGACACGGCGAGTCGCTCTCCGTCGGCTCTGCGGGCGAAGATGAGGACCGGCTCGTCGCTCTCCCTGTTCAGGGTCATCGCCCGATAGAGAGGGCAGAGGTCGGTCGAGCAGAGCGGGTGACCTTCCTTGTCCTCGTGCACGAGGATGTTGTCGTGACAAGCGGTGCCGACGACGTCCGCGGCGCGATGTCCGGTGATCTCTTGTGCCTTGCGGTTCCACAGCACGATGCGGCGGTCGAGGTCGGTGATGTAGACGCCGAGGTTGAGGTGATCGAGGACCTCGCGGAGCGCGTCGAGCGACAGTGGGAAGTTTTCCGCCATCTGCCCTGCCCTCGCAAAGGGAGTTGCACCGGCCTGACGGCGCAATCCTACCAAATTAGCGGGAATATGTCAAAGAGCGGATGGGTTGGCGCCGTCGCACTTATCCGTACGGCGCTCTCGGTGGCCGGCAAAGCTGCGAAGCGGCTGCCCGGGGTGGACTCCTTCGTCCGCCTCGGCAAGCCGCAAGCATCTGGGGCGTCGCGCGCGCGGGACCCGGGCGCGAGAAAAGAAGAGGCCACGCGAACGTGGCCTCTTCTCGTAACTCGTTCGTCGGCGGCTCGGCGCTACTTCTTCACCGCAACCGTCTCGGAGCCGGAGAACGGAACATCGTCCTTCGTGGCGCCGGCCAACGTGAGCGTCGCCTTGGGCGGGCTGACGATCGCCTTGATGTCCTTCGCGGCGAACTTGGCGACGAGGTCGCCCCGGTCGTCGGCGAAGCACAGCTTGGCGCTGACCTCGTTCAGCGTCACCGTGCCCGCGGCGACCTGGCTGTACGGGATGTCCGCATGGACAGTGACCCAGGTGCTTTTGGACTTGATCACGATGACGTGGGGCGAGACCTTGATGCCGACGATGAGTCCACTGTCGTTCGACAAGGCCCCGACAGCAAAGATCCCCAACACAACGGCGAACACAGCTACAGACACAATCACAGACTTCATACCGGTCCCTCCTGACCTCGATGCCAATCCCCTGCTGGAAATTGAGACGGCCTGCCGACACGGCCCGCCGCCCGGGCGCCCACCTCTCCTCCCCTACTCGAATAGTAGGCTTCGGGAAGACGCGATGTCAAGGGCAGGAGCGCTGAATTCCGGCGATTCGTGGTATCAGGGTGCGATTCTGGGTCGTTTCCCCCGCCATTTCGAGCACTTACGGGTCAGGCCGCGCGCGGAAAAAACGCCAGCCTTTCTCGGCGCTGGCGCGGGAATAATTGCCGATGGCGGCCCGCACGGGCGGCGACGGGGCAGTCGAGAAACGAACTCCAGTGAACACGGTGTGGCGTCGACGGGCAAGCCGTGAGCTGTGTGGCAGGTGTTTTCCGCGACCGGCGAACGGTGAAGCGGGCCCTGCGTCAGTCTCAGTCAATCACCCGGGCCACCCGCTTGCCGCACCGCGCGCAGTGCCCGCGGAGCACGAGCTCGCCCCGGTCAACGGTACCCTTGAAGCGGACGATCGTCGTGTTTGAGCAGTTGCTGCACCAGACGTTGGTAAGCAACTGGTCCTGAATGTCAGGCGGAACCTTGTCCCACAAGGCTTTCGCCTCGGCGGTGAACTCGCCGTCAACGTGTGCCATCGCGCCTCCCTGTGCTGCTGACTTTGGCCTCGAGATGCCGGGCGCCGGTGCGGCTTCCTCGGCCGAGGCGGCCCGGCACCGCGTCCACGCCCATGAGTATAGCCGACGGCGTGCGCGGGCGGCAAGCGGTTTCTGCCGGCACCTTTTCTGCGGGCACCTTCCGCCGACGGGCGTCGCACCGCCGCGGCGTTCCTGATGGCGACGGCGAAGACGGAGACGGCGAACATCGTTGGTCTGATGCGGTCTGCGGTTCCCGTGTCTCCGGCTGCCGGCCTCTACTTCTTGAGTGTGGCAGACTTGGCGAGCGGAAACACGACCCTTCGCGGCGACACGCGAAGGAGCTGCGGCTTCTTGCCCTTGAGCTGAGCAGGATCGATCACGGCGAGGCCCTTCTGTCTCTTGTAGCCGGCCATGCAGTAGAGCTTGCCGTCCGCGGCCAGCGCCCCGCCGCCGCCCAGCTTGAGCGTCACGTCCGGGTGCGACTTCAGGACCGTGCGGCCCCAGTCGAGCACGCGGCCCGTCTTCCGGTCGAACGTGAGCAGTTGGCTGCCGACGGTATGGTAGAGCAGGCCGTCGGCGCCGAAGACCATCACGCCGCACCATGGCCCCGACCAGTCGCGCTTGGCCCACGGCACGGTGCGGCCGTGGTCGATTACCGCGCCCCATTGCCCCTTGGCCGCGTCGATCTCCATCAGGTGCCCGGCGCGCTGGGCCGTGGTGAAGAGGTGCATCCCGTCGGGCGACTTGCAGCCGAGCATCCACCAGTTGCGCCACTTCCGCGTCGCCCGGAGCGTTCCGGGGTAGCGGCCGGTCGGGGTGTCCGGCGAGGTGAGCGTGCTCATCCCGGTGACGCGGTGGAAGCGGCCGGTCTTCGGGTCGTAGACGCTGATGTCGCCCGTCGCGCCGTCGGGCACGTAGACGCGCCCGTCCTCGACCACGTCGAAGTAACGCGGCGAGCAGTCCAGCTCGCTGCAGGCGAGCCCCAGCGTGTTCAGCCGGTTGTAGTAGGACTTCTCGCCCGGCCGGCAGCGCACGAAGTACCCCGTCGGCCACGTGATGCCATAAAGCACGTTCCGCTTCTTGTCCATGCAGCAGGTGATGATGCCTTCGTGGCGCCGCGCCCAGCCGAGGTCTTCGGTCACCCCGGTCTTCGGGTCATAGGCAAACCAGTGTCCGCCGGGATACTTGCGCGTGGCGTCGGCGTTCTCGATCTTGGTGTGCGTGCCACCGTAGACGCGACCATCCGCCCCCTCGATCAGTTGCGTGTGGATCTTGTCCTGGGCGAACTGCCATCGCGTCATCGGGAACGCGCCGGTGCCGAGGTCACCGAGCAGCGTGGGATTCTTGAGCTTCGGCCCGCCGCCCTCCTGCGCCCGCGAGCTCATCATTGCGACCACCCTCACCTGCTTCGTCTTCGGATCGAACTCCGCCAGGCGTGCCACGTGGTAGCAGGTCCCGACGTACACCTTGCCGTTCGAGTGGCCGAGCATGCCGAAGAAGACGCTGAACCATCTGGGCAGTGCGAGCTTCGCGTCCTTCGGCGTGACGAGCGGATGGAACTCGACCTCGATCCGCTGCGGGTTGGGCTGGGTCGCCGCGTCCAGCGACGGCGCCGGCGTGGGCGGCGGGGGCGCCGCCGCACATCCCACGATGCAAGCAAGACAAGCCAGGGCGAACATCCGTCGAGTCACGGGCGGGCCTCCTTCCTATCTGTCTGCGGCGTCGGGCACGTCCTTGAGCGTGACCTTCTCCGTCGCGTGATAGCCGAGCCTGACGCCCAGGATGCGGGCGTTGCCGGGGCCGGCGATAAACAGCCGCTGGTCGGTGTGCGTGGCGACGTGGTTCGGCCAGAACAGCGCTACCTCGTCGCCGCCGATGGCACGTGGCCTCGCCGTCCTGTTCATCCTGTGAATCCTGTCAAAAAGACTGTCCGGGCGCGCCGGGCGCTCAGTTCCGCTGCCAGATGATGAGGTAGGCCATGCCGCCTTCTTTGTGCGGAGCGACGGCCATGTGGATGGGGCGATAGCGGTTGCCGAGCCTGCTGATTTCGCGCTTGATCTGCCCGCTGCTGCGGGAGATGGTGAGACGCCAGTCGCTCGCCCGGCCGTCCTTTACAAAAATCGCCGACACCTGCAACTCGCCCCCCGGATACGACGGCTCGAGATCGACGACGCGGTAGCCGCGCCGGGCGAAGGAGGCCAGCTCCCGGTCTATCGCCTCGGCGGTCTTGCCCCATCGCGCCACCCATCCGGCGCCGCTCGGGTCGTGCACCATCACGTAGCCGTAGCGCGTCTTCCCATTGAAGCCGTACACCTCCAGATCGATGGGCCGATAGCCTTTCCCGCGCCACTGCTCCAGCTCGTCGAGGAACTCGCCGTGTCTCAGGCCCCAGCGCATCGCCCAGCCGGGGCCGCCGGGGTTCTCGATCCAGACGCAGGAGTAGCGGATGTCGCCCTGCTCGTTGATGACCTCCAGGTCGATGGGCTGGTAGCCTTTATCGCGCAGGACGCTGAAGTCCTTGTCGAACGCCTTCCGCCGCCACCGCCACCGGCCGTACCAGGCGCGGCTGTCTTTGAGGAAAATGGCGGCGAAGCGGGTGTGGTGTTCGACGTTCCGATAGACCTCCAGGTCGTGCAGGCGATAGCCCTGCGCTTTGAGGTTCTCGACCTGGCGGTCGAGATCGGACTGCCCCATGTCCCACCACAGGCACCAGCCGAACGAGGCGAATTCATTGAACGTCTGGGGCGGGGGGGTGGTTCTGGCGCGGGGCATCGTCCACCACTCGACCTGCTGGCATCCCGCGGCCGCCACCGGGATAAGAAGAAGGAACAGCCAGAGCTTTCGCATTCTCGCCGTGGTCATGATCCGCGCCCTCCGTCAGTCAGTCAAGTCAAAGTGCCTGGCACTATGAGTTTCTGCATCCCTTTGCAGGACAGGGCCTTGTGTCGCCGCCTCAAATCCGGAGCCATTTATGCCGGTTTTGGGGTCTTTGTCCGGGCCGCGGCTTAGAGGCAGCACGCCAGGAGTTCGCCCAGGATGTCCGTCCTTTCGCCGGTTCGGCGCCGGGCCATTCTGTGCCGCGACCTCCGCGTTGTCAAATGCTTTCCGCTCGCCGTCGGTGCCGGGCCGGCGCGCCGGACATCTCGGCGTGTGCTCCGGCCGGCGGGATCCAGCAGGCCCGCCAAGTGAGCCCCGGCGAGGGCGGAGAGGGCTAAGAGACCACCTCAAAACCGTGGCACGGCCATCCCTTCGGCTCTGCTCAGGGCAGGCTTGGCCGTGATTCTCACGGGCGGGACGCCCGTGCCACGAGCACGAACGACCTTCTGAGATAGTCTCCAAGTGGGGGGTCAGGACCCGGTTTCCGGTTTCTGCTCGCCTGATCGTCGGGCGGGTATGACCACGACCTTGAGGCCGGTGGCGGCGACGACTTCGACCGGGGAGCCGGTGTCGATGAACTCGCCGTCCGCCTGGACCGAGATCCTCTTCCCGTCGAACACGGCCTTGCCCGACGGGTTGAGCGGCGAGACGGCGATCCCGTGCTTGCCCACCAGGGAGGCGAACTCACCTGACGACGCGGTGAAGCCTTTGTCCGAACTGGCCTGGTGAGACAGGACGGTCGCTCGGGTCAGTCTCGACCGAGGGTTCTTCAGCGCCTTGAGTACGAAGATCCAGAGCGCGATGCAGAAGACGACAAAGACGACGGCGCCGGCCACGACCGCGATCGTGAAGTCCCGCGGGGTGAGGACGCCGCGGAGGATAATCAGAATGACGGCGATGACCGCCAGGACGACCAGCTTGGGAATGAGGATGACCGGGTGATGAATCATCTGCCCGAGGCCCTTGTCTATCCTGCCGAGCCGCCGTGCCGTTCTCGGCGCCGCCGCTCTCGGCGCACTCAGGATACGCGGGCCGGGTGCCCGAGTCAAGGGCGATGGGCGGCGGGCCCGGAGCGAGGCTTTGCGGGGTGCGGTTGCGTGTCGGCGGGTCGGGGATGCGGATCACTCCCCGGCGGCTGCAAACTGGAGGCCGACCAGCAGGATCACAAACGGGACGGAGAGCAGGAGGAAGAAAAGCATCCAGCGCTTGCCATCCAACTCGGCCAGGGCGTCGTGAAGCAGGCAGAAACTGCCGTTGAGAATGAGCGCGATGGCTTGCGCGTAGATGATCAGGCCGCCCGCCCCGATGGCGCACACGGCCAACACGGCGCCCCACTCCAAGAACAGGAGGGCAAAACGCATCACCGCCAGACCGACGCAGGCCGTCAACAGGGAGACGATCAACAGCGCCGGACGGAAAAGCCCGGGGACCAGTTCGCCCACGAACAGCAGGGCCCGCATGGGCGCAGCGGGCCTCTCCTGTTCGTCCGCGTCGGCGTGGATTTCCTCGCCGGTCAGCAGATCGATGCCGCACCGCACGCAGATGACGGTATCCGGGCCGTACTCGGTCCCGCACCTCCAGCAGCGCCGTCCTTCGGCCATGGCGTTCTCGTCCGGTGGGTCGTTCGGACAGGAGCGGCGACCTCCGCCACCTTCGCGACCGAGCATACGGCGCGCCATTTGCCGAGTCAAGCAAAATGGATGCGTGGCTTCGGACCCGGAGCCCCGGCCTCGGCGTGGTTTCGGGGCGATCCGCTGGGAGCGGAGCCCCCTCCGCCGCCGGGCGGAGTCCGAAAGAATCAACATCGCGCGGCAAGATTTCGCAGGCGTCGCCGACGGCTACACGGATTCGGGGATTTCATAAGTTCTTGACATACAATAGTTAACGCTCCGTCTCCGCCGGGTGCGGCCCGAAGGACGGCAAGAGGACCCGCTTTCCGCCATCCTTTACTCAAGCGCGGCCGACATCGGCCGAACACTGTTCTGTCGGACGCAAGGTCGTCCGGGACGAATTCGAAGATGAGTGCCACGGGAGGCCGTGCAATGAAGAAAGCGTTGAAGGCAGCAGTGGTGGCGGTGGTGTTGGCAGGCTTCACGAGTTCGGCGGCGGCGGCTCTGATCCCGATCGACCCGCCGGACTGGTGGGACGTCGACGATCCGATCAACAAGAGGGCCCGTGCCGATACCGTGACGATCCAGAACGTGGCCGGGTCCGGCGAGAGCGAAGGGACCTATACCATCTACCTGGACAACCTGAACGATCCCGAGAGGTACAAGGAGGTCTATCTCGTGTTGGAGTGGGAGACCATCGACGACGACAACAACAGCATCGACGTCGACAAGGTGGTCACGATCAGTTGGCCCGGCGGCCCCGGGACGGTGCCGATGACCCTGAACGTAGATGACCTCGTCGGTCCTCCGTTCCACTGGGAGTATGAGTACCGAATCGATCCGCAGCCCGACTCCGAGACGGTGTTCCTTCAGTACTCCGGCATCGAGGTGGAGGAGAAGCTGCGGCTGAAATACGACCTGAGAACGATGTGTTTCGAGAAGGAAGACGGGACAATCCCCGAGCCGGGCGCCCTGGTCCTGCTCGCAGGCGGTTTCGTTGGATTGGTCCGCAGGAAGCGAAGCTAGGTTTGTATCGAGGAACGCGAGGGCGGCAGGTTTCCTGCCGCCCTCCGGTCGACGTCGGCGCCGGTGACGGCGCCGAAAGTGCGCCCGGGCCTCGATTGCAGCGGATTCGTTCTCTCCCCTCCCTCGCGGCGCACGCCG
>CAZDHT010000227.1:0-8956 GCA_964505325.1 uncultured Planctomycetota bacterium
CGGAGTACAAAGCGGCGTGCGCGAAGAGCATTCCGATCGGCCTGTGGAAAAAGCCCAGCCAAGCCATGTTCGACAAGCCGCCATACGAGTGGAACCCGTCCGTTGACGTGCCGGCGCCGCACGAGCCCGACGAGCAGCGCGTCCAGCCCGTCGACCCACAGTGGTGGCTGCCCATCCGTGACCAGATCCGCACCGAGGCGCATAAGGTGCGCTGATAGGGCGAATAAGGCGAATAGGCGAATAAGGTGCCTGGCACCTTTAAGAGATGCAGAATTCGGGCAGGAAACCGCCATTTCTGAAGGTGCCTGGCACCTTATTTACAATCAGGAGGTGACCGGTGGATGAGTATACGAACGAACAGATCGTGGACGTGCTCCGCGACATCGCCCGCGTGGCGTCCGGCGTCTTTGACGGCGAGGAGTGCGGCACCCTGCTCACGGAGCGGGCGATGAAGTTCCTCGCGGCGGGAGCTGTGCCCGGCAACAAGTATGCGGTGGGCGACAACATCGACTACGACGCGCCGCGGTTCGAGCGGGCCAAGAAGCTGCTGCTCCGGTTCCAGCGTCTGGCGCCCGACGGGCTCGAGGTCCAGTGCATCCTCTGGGCGCCGGTCACCGGGACCTCCGACAAGGTCGTGCAGGAGATCTTTAATGGCGGCCCGACCCGCTGGGGGCTCAGCACCGATGCCGTGGACATCAAGCCGCCAATGAAACAGGTGATGGAGACGGGCGAGCCGGTCGAGCTGACGGACGGCGACGTGCTGACCGTCCTCGCGCCCGTCCGCGACAGTCTCCAGGACGTCGCCGGCTTCATCGAGGTCAGTGCCACAGCCCCGGGCGGCCCCGCCCCCAAGAAATGAGCTGGCGAAAGGCGAATAAGGTGCCCGAATAAAGTGCCAGGCACCTTATAAAACCCCAAGGGTGTGAAGAAGTCGGCGGCGTGGGACAGGGTGCACCTCATTCGAGCGGCAGAGAAGCCGCCGAAGGTGCTGATCGTCGACATTCGAGGCATCCTGGTCAGGAAGAAGGGGGATCACGTGCTCCAGCCGGGCGACGTGATCTACGTGCCGAGAGCCGGCGAGGTCGTCGATAAGGAGCGGATCGCGCAAATCCTCAAGCAGGCCCGGCCGGACACCCTGAAGTAGGTTCCGGGAGGCCGGACGCGGACCGAATGACCAACCACGAACGGGTCAAGGCGGTGATTCACAGGACGGAGCTGGACCACGTTCCGTTCCTCCAGTACGACGGGCTCGCCGCGCCGAACGAAGAGATCTGGGCGCAGGTGGGCCGGGAGAACGTCGGCATCATCCGCTGGTCGGCGGTGCATCGGCTCGAGGCGCCGAACTGCCGCACGGACACGATCCGGACCACCCGTGACGGACTCACGATCTCCGAGTCGACGTTGGCCACGCCCGCCGGCACGTTGACCCAGGTCCAGCACCGCGACCCGCAATCCGGCGCCTACTTCCCGGTGCGGCGCTTCGTCAACGAGGAGGCGGATTATGCAGTTCTTACTGCGTACCTCCACGACATCCAGGTCGTGGAGGATTTTGACCGTTTCCGCAAGGACCAGGCCGAGCTCGGCGACGACGGCCTGGCGATGGTCACCCTCGAGAGGACGCCGTATCAGCAGATGTGGGTCCGCTGGGTCGGCCTCGAGACCCTCTCGTTTCATCTGGCTGACTGCCCCGACGCGGTCGAGAACTGCGTGTTGCTCTGGACGGACGTCTGCCGCCGCGTCCATGAGGTCGTCGCGAAGGCGATTGAGACGCTCGACGTCGACTATGTCAACTTCCCGGACAACATCGCCGCGCCGGTCATCGGCAGGCGGTACTTCGACCGGTACTGCGTGCCGCTCTATCGTGAGGTGGCGTCGATGCTCGAGGCGCATGGTCTCCCGCTGTTCTGCCATATGGACGGCGAGCTGGGGCCGCTGCGAGAGCAGATCGCGGATTCGGGCGTTCGCGGCATCGATTCCTTCACGCCCGAGCCCGACACGGAGAACCGCGTGGACGACGCGCTCGGCTGGTGGCCCGATACGCGGCTCTTGGTGAACTTCCCGTCGTCCGTACACCTGTCGTCACCGGAGGCGGTCGAAGAGACGGCTGCTGATCTGCTCGAGCAGGGCGGACACTCCGGACAGCTTGCCCTTCAGATTTCGGAGGACATTCCGCCCGAAGCCTGGAAGACGAGCTTCCCCGCCATCATCCGGGCGATTGACAACTTCGGCAGGCCGTGACCATCCAGTTCAGCGCTCTTGGCGGTCTACGAGCGCTGCCGCGAGGACTGGTCCTCGAAAAATCCCCCCGATTTCCGGTAAACCCTGCCAGAAAAGCACGACTATGTTAGTAGGCCCTCTGTGCAGGGATGGCGCCGAGAGCCAAAGGAATTGAGGTGCAGGCAGATGACGACCTTTTCGGGCGGATGTCAGGCGGCAGTGGGACGTGGAAACAGCCGCAAGGCTTTCACACTCATTGAGCTGCTGATCGTAATCGGCATTCTTGTCCTCCTGATAGCTCTGCTGCTGCCCAGCGTGCGGGAGGCCAAGATGACGGCCACCGGGACCCGTGACCTGAATCACGTCCGGCAGGTGATGATCGCGTGTCAGAATTATGCGCTGTGCTACAACACGTGGCCCGCCGGCAGCCCCGCGGGCGACGGTAACCTGGAACCGCTGAAGGAAGAACTGAAGAACTACATCAACAAAGACGACGAGGTATACAAAGATGCTTGGTCCCTGCAGCCCCTTGTGTATGTGAACAGCAAGTACTACGACGTGGGGGCAATCAGCCTCGCCGGCCCGCCTATCCAGGGGAACTACAATCCGAAGAGCTTCCAGCTTTTCTCGCTGGGGAGGGATGGGAAGTCGGCACGGCCAGGGAACCGCGAGGAGAACGACGACAACACGTGGGCGGACATCTTGAACAACCGCGTCGTCCTGTTCGCAGAGATCCGAGACCGCAGGGGATTGTAGGGGAGCGCGATCCTTCCTTCGATCTGTTTGTCTCAGACGCTGAATCCCCGCGCGCAACAGGCCGCCTGGCACCGGGAGCTTGCGTTGAACGCTGCACCTGAAAGCCTGGCGGAATGTGGTTGACACCCCGTCTCCGCTTCCGTAACGTGGTGTCAGCGCGGTTGGTACATAGGCGTTCAATCGAACGCCCCTACACGTCAGACCCGGCAGGAGGGGGGACAGCATGGTCAGGTGTGCGAACTCGTTTCTGGCAACAGGTGTCTTCTGCTTAGCGTGTGCGGCGTCCGCCCTCGGCGTCGAGGTGAAGCTCACCGTCAGGGACACGGCGGGCGTCGAGCGGAAGGGCGACGTGGTCACCACGGGCGTGCCGTTTGCGAAGGGCGTCGTCAAGGATGTGTCGACGCTGACGGTCGGCGTGGGTGGGAAACCGATTCCCGCGCAGTTCATCAAGACGGTGCCGTGGCCGGACGGCTCGGTCCGCTGGGCGCTGCTGGACACGCAGGCCGACGTGCCCGCGGGTGGTAAGGTTGGCTTGGCCGTCAGCGACCGGGGCACGAACCCAGCGCCGAAGGCGCCGGTGAAGATCGAGCAGGGCCGCATGGGCGCGGTCAAGGTCTCGACCGGGCCGCTCGAGTTCGTGGTTAGCCGCAAGAAGTTCAACCTGTTCCAGTTGCTGAAGGTCGACGGGGTGGAGTTGATCACGGGCGGCAAGGGGCTCGTGATCTACAAGGCCGGCGGCGGCGACGTCGCCTCCATCGCACCGTCTGAGGTCAAGGTCGAAGACGCCGGGCCAATGCGGGCGACGGTCTGCGTGCGGGGCGTCTATCCCGGCGTGCACAACAACCTGCTCCGGTACACCGTCCGCATCACGGCCTACGCGGGCAAGAAGTTCGTCAAGCTGCAGGTGTGGCTCGAGAACCAGGGAGCGTACGGCTACGGCCACGGCGAGCCGAAGCGCGAGTGGTTCGGCTTCGACGGGATGGCGGTCGAGATGGGCCTGCTGCTCGGCGACAAGGTAACCGCAAGCTGCGAGGGCGTCTCCGGCGCCGCGCCGTTCAAGGTCGAGCAGCTCTGCCCGACGGGCAACTGGAAGAGCTTCGCCTACACGATCACGGGTGGCGGCAAGACGCTCAAGCGGGGCGCCCGCACCGACGGCGTGGTCGCCATCGCGGGGCCGAACGGGAAGCTGACGGCGGCGGTCCGCCACTTCTGGCAGAACTACGAGAAGGCGATCGAGGTCGACACGTCGACGCTCACGGTCTGGCTCTGGCCGCGGAGCGGCGAATGGCCGCGGAGCAAAGTCCGCCGCGGCGCCTCGTCGGCCGGCGACCTGTTCAAGCAGTTCAAGAAGCCCGGCATGTACCATCTGCCCGGCTCGCGGCACAAGGGCCACGAGATCATCCTCGATTTTTCGGGCCGCGATCCGAGGGCGACCGTGGCAACGCTGTCCGCGCCGCTCCGCGCCCAAGCCACGCCCGAGTACTACGCGACGACCGAGGCGGCGCCCGGCTGGTTCGCACCGGCGAGCTTCAAGACCGGCGACGCCGCGTATGACCAGAAGGTCGCGAACTGGAACCGCCAGGCGTGGAACGCGGTCGATCCGAACGCGAAGAACCGCGGAAGCCTGGCGTTTGCCCGGAACGGCGGCGCGGACGGACGCGGATTCTGGTACGGCTGGATGGACTTCGGCGACCTGCTCTGGCAGCCGGGCACCTGCCAGCTCCACTACGACTGGACCTGGGTGATGCTGCTCAACTGGATGCGGCAAGGACAGCCCGAGTTTCTTGAAATGGGCACGCAGATGGCCCGCCACCGCATCGACGTCGACCAATGCTGGTCCGACCGCGACGAACTTGCCTACCGCGCCTGCTGCGCGTACGAGAAAGGCTACACCGACATCCACCACGGCCGCGGCGTGCGAGGCCGGCCCACCACCACCCACACCTGGGTCAGCGGCGTTGTCCTCTACTACATGCTGACCGGCGAGCAGAAGGCGTACGAATGCGCGATGCGGACCTACCAGGGCCTCCTTGAGCGGGCCGTCAATCCCAAGCGCAAGTCGCCGGGCACCGGCGGACAGATGCGCTCGACCGGCTGGTCCATCCTCAACCTCTGCTCGCTCTACGACCTCACCGCGGACAAGAAATACCTCGACGACGCGATGGTGCTGTTCAAGAACCACGTCGTGCCGACGTGGAAGAAGGACGGGCCGTACCTCCAGAAGGGCTTGCAGTATTACTACTCGACGCAGGGCTTCTGCGAATTGCAGCACCGCACCGGCGACGCGAACGTGATGAAGCTTTTGGAGGAGGGCTGCGCCGGGCAGTTCCCGAAGAAGACCTACTCCGAGTGGCCCATCTTCCTGTCGAACATCTACGCCTACGTCGGCTACAAGAAAGGCAAGCCGGAGTACATAAAGACGGCGCAGGATTACTTCACCGGCTACGTCTCCGGCTCGAAGAGCCCGCCGGCGTACCGCATCGGCAGCGGCGCGTGGACCAAGGAGACGTGCAAGACCATCCGCAACGGGCACATCCTTCAGTATGTGAAGTGGAAGCTGAACAAGTGACGGAGCGGACGGCCAGCACGCAGGAGAGGAGTGTGGGGATGAAGACCTCCGCGTTGTGCTTTGCGGTCGTGATCGCCGGGTGGATGGCGCCGGGTTTTCTCGGCGCCGAGAACGCTCTGCCGATCCGGAAGGGCGTGCTGAGGGACATCCGCTCGAAAGGCGAGGTGGACGCACTGGTGAAGGCGCTCGGTTCCGCCGATGCGGCCGAACGCATCCGGGCGCTGTCCCAGGGCGCCGGAATCATGCGAAAGGATTTCAAGCAGGCGGTCCTCGCCTGCGTTCAGCACAAAGACACGAACGTCCAACAGGCGGCGCTGAAGCTCATTCTTCCGTGCGGCGTGTGTCAGGCCTACGACCGACTGGCCGAGGAGCTGTCCCCAAAACTTCCCGGCCATTACGGACAGATCAGCCGCGTCGAAGAGAGTGACACCGAGCTTCGGCTTCCTCAAGGCGACATCGTCCGCCAGTTCAGGGCGCTGGGGGACGCCGCCATCCCGGTCCTGTTCAAAAAGCTCAAGGCCGAGGATGCCGAGACGCGCTACATCGCCGCCAGTTTGCTGGGGCTGACGCGGAGTCCGAAGGCGGTGTCGGCGCTGAGGGCCGCGCTGTCCGATGGCACGCCGAGAATTCGGGCCCGCGCCGTCCGGGCGCTGGGGTACGTTGGCGGCAAGGAAGCTCTGGAAGCGGTCGCGGGCGTTTCAAACGCTAAGGACCCCGCGGTTCTCAAGGAGGTGGCGGTCGCGCTGGCCCGGCACAGGGACGTGCGCGCCATCCCGGTTCTGAAGAACGTCATCGAGGCCGACAAGGGGGACTACGCCGGCTACTGGGCGCCGGGCTGGCTGGACGGGTTTCCGTTCAAGCTGGCGGTCCCGGTCCTGATCGACGGGCTGAGCCACCAGCAGCGTTACATCCGCCGCAACAGCTACGAGGCGCTGAAACGCCTGACCGGTCAGAGCTTCGGATACGGAGCGGGCACCAAGACCGGCAGCGCCGCGCAGAAGAAGGCGATCCAGCACTGGCGCGCGTGGTGGAAAGACGCTCAGCGCAAACAGCGTCACGAAATCCTGGCCGATTCGCTGAACGGGAGCAACGCCCGGCGGATGCTCCCCGATCTGGTCACGCTCGGCGAGACCGCCGCCATCCCGGGCCTCCTGGTGCACTACGGCGACCGGGACATGCGGGCGATCACGCCGAACGAGATCGTGGACGTGGATTGGGCGCTGCGGATCCTCGCCGTGCGGATCTTCGACAGCCACGCGGGCTGGACGAAATGGTGGGAGGCGAACCGGAATAACCTGCCGAAGAAATCGCCGCTCGTCGCGCCGTTCAATCCGCTGAAAGAGGTGGCGAACGTTGAGATCGCACCGGCCGCGGAACACGTCGCGGCGGACGGCCATCTGATGTTCGTCGCGGGTCGTAGCTGGTTGGAGCTCTACGACATCACGGACGTTGCCCGGCCGGAGCGCATCGGCCGGTATGGCACGCCGTGCATAGACCAGCTCGCGGCGTCCAAGGGCCGGCTCTTCCTCACCACCCACGCCAAGGGGCTGCACGTCTACGCGTACACGCCCCAAGGCGACCTCGAGCACGTGTCGTCCCACCGCGAAGTGAAGTACAAAGGCTACTTCCGGATGGCGGGGAACCGGCTCTTGGTGAGCAACTACGTCTTTCTGAACGACGGGAAGACGGCCCTCTACGACATCTCCGGCCGCGGCGCGCCGCGCCTGCTCGACGTATGTGACGCGGCGGACCTCCGCCAGCACAGCGTCTCGGGGACGGATGGCTTCTTCACCACCGCCAACTGGTCCGGCAACGAGATCACCACGGAGGGATGCTTCCCGATGCGGACCGTGCAGCGCCGCGTCTGGCCCAACGGCACGGCGGTGGCGGACGCCAGCCGGTTCTACTGCCTGGACCACGGCGTGCTGATCGTCCGTGACCTCAAGACGGGCAGGCTGTTGGGGAGGGCGCCCGCACGCGCCCGGTACGATGCCGCGCTGCTGGTGGATGGCGGGCGGGCGTACGCACTGCTCGACGAAATGGGCATCGTGATTTACGACGTGAAGGACCCGTCGAACATCAAAGTGCTCAGCCACACCCCGCTCCCCCGCCAGCCGCGCGCCCGGCTCTACCGGGGCTTCTTTCTGACCGGGGGACGTCTCTTCTGCGCCAACTACGAGGGAGAGCTGCGCGTTCTCGCCTTGCCGAAGTCATGGAAGTGATCGAAAGCGCCCCACGCTGCCCAGTCGGGGCGCGTAGCTCACGCGCCCGGTGCTCCTCCTGTTTCCAGGGACGCAACACTTCAGCCAAGTGAGAAGGCGCTTTTCCGCTGACTTCCGGCCAAGCCCCGAAGGGGCGCAATTCGACAGCCTGCCGTTCGGCCCTGAGCTCACGGCCGAAGGGGGGCAACGCCCCAGGAACCAGGGACAGATTACCGTGGAGCCCTGAAGGGGCGTCACGTCTCGGTTTCGCCCTTACAGGGCTTGGGTTCGATTCATGACGGTTTCCCAGGGCGTTGCCCTGGGCTGTCGAATGTTGCCCTTTCAGGGCACACCTTCTTCTCACTTGGCTGAAGTGTTACCCAGAGACGAGGCACGTTGCCAAAGCTTGCCCAACGTGCGGAAGTGGCGTAGAATACGGTTGACAGGTGGCTGGTGGAGTTCGTCAGCCGCATCGACAATGCCAGGACGGCCGCCGCTCAGCGGGGCCGGGCAAGTATTCGCCCCAAGAGGCACGCGGGAATGGCGCGAAAGAAACGCTGGTTGCCCAGAGCGGATCAATTGATGTTTGACAAGGCGCGGCATGTGAAGTCTTTCGGGATGCGCGCCACGCTCTTTCTGCGTCGGCTCAAGTGCCGGTTGTCGCCCTTTCTGCCCCGATACTTGCGGCAGGCCATGCTGGCCGAGGGGCAGATCAGTAGTCGGGAGGTGACCCTCCTTTACGAATTGGGCTCTTCCGTGGGCTCGGGGTGTATTGTCGAGATCGGGAGCTATCGTGGCAGGTCCGCGGTCGTGCTGGGGCTGGGCTCGCTGGACCATCAGAAGGTCCCCGTGTTTGCCATCGAACCGCATGAAGAACTTAGCGACCCTGACGGGGGCGAATACGGCCCGAAAGACAGGGTCGCGTTCTTCAAGAACGTCCTCCGCGCAGGTGTCGGCGAAATCGTTCGCTTGGTCAATCTGCCGTCAGTGGACGTCGCGAAGATCTGGCAGCGTCCCATCGGGCTCCTGTGGATAGACGGCGGGCACACATACGAGGCGGTCAAGACGGATTTCGATGGCTGGTCTCCTTTCGTGGTCGAGGGGGGCACGATTGCCTTTCACGACTCGTACCAGGACGGGCCGCGCCGCTCGATCCGTCAGGTGACGTCGGACGGCAAGGGGGAGATCGTCCAGCGAGTAGACTCCATCACCG
>CAZDHT010000228.1:0-8927 GCA_964505325.1 uncultured Planctomycetota bacterium
CCCGAAAAATACTCCGCCCCCTCCACCCTCCCCACCTCGTTCGTCTATTCCTCACGGCTGCTGGGCTTCCACGACGCTTGTTTTGCCCGCGCCGAACCGGTAAAATGACCGCCGCGCCAGAGTGGCGGAATTGGCAGACGCGTCGGATTCAAAATCCGGTGCTCTTTTAGAGCATGTGGGTTCGAGTCCCACCTCTGGCACCAGCCCAACTTGGCTTGCGCCGCGACCACTCGGCACCCAGGAACCTGCATTGGCGAAGCGCCCGGCCAAAGAGAAAACGCTCACCGTCTTCGTACCGGAGGGGTTCACCGGCTTCGAATGCGCCATGTGCGGCCAATGCTGCGATGAGCCCCCCCGGATCGCCATCCCGTCCGCCAAGTACGAACGGCTCGCGCGGGCGCTGCAGGAATCGGGGTTCCGCTTCCCCGTGCGGGACGCGGTGATGAGAGACGAGCGCGCCCCCGGGGGGGCCGCGTCGTTCGCGCTGGTCGGCGAGAAGTGCGTGTTCCTCACCCCCGAAGGCCACTGCCACCTGTGCGATGTCGGTGTGCCAGGGCTCCGCGGGCTGTGGTGCATCTCCTTTCCCGTATCGCCCATCATCACCCCCCGCGGGGTCAACTACGCTGTCTCCTTCGCGTGCCCCAAGACCGCCGAGATGCTGCGCGCCCGGAAGCCCCTCAACATGCTTGCCCTCACCGTAACCGGCGAGCAGCTTCCCAGCGCCGAGCGGCCGTTCTCTTCCAAGCACCGGATCCCGACCGTCCGCGGCCGCCCCAAGCTCGACTGGCCGGCCTATCGGCTGGTGGAAGGAATGCTCCTCGCCATCGCGCGGGACTGGGATATCAACACCACCGACCGGCTCGCGGTGATGCCGGTCATGCTGAACCACCTGCTGCGCGACTACGCCGGCCCAGAGTCGGACGCGGCGCTGCGGGGGCGCGTCTCCCATGCGGGCCGCCAGCTCGGCGAGATGATCAAGACGGCCCGTTCGTTCCGCCCCGACCACGAGGCCCATTACGAGGCGCTGGCCGGCATCTTCGGCCGGCGTATCGGGCTGCGGACGCGGACCCAGCTCCGCACGCTGATCGACCGGGCCATGCGCCAGGTCCG
Source organism: uncultured Planctomycetota bacterium (assembly GCA_964505325.1). Taxonomy (GTDB): domain Bacteria; phylum Planctomycetota; class PUPC01; order PUPC01; family PUPC01; genus CAZDHT01. Next base: position 1,111 of record CAZDHT010000228.1, read on the forward strand.
CCAGCGGCGGACCGCGACCAAGGGCGCCGAGCTGGGCGCGGCGCTCGGCCACCTGTACGCCACACGATACAAGCCCAGGGCCTCCCGGTTTGAGCACGTCCTGGGGAATTACATCGTCTGCCGGATCTTCGCCAGCCGCGAAATGCTGAGCGGCGGGGTGTACAAGGGCGTGTACGCGGTCGCTTGCCTCGTCGCACTTATCCGCTTCGTCGCCACCACCACCGCGGCCGAACGCGACGTGATGGTCAACACCGACATCCTCATCGAGGCCGTCCGAACCGTCGAAAAGCTCTTCGCCCAGAGCCGCAACATCTTCGACTTCCTCGACACCGACGAGGAGCAGAAGCGGATGCCCGATCCCGCCCGCCTCGCCGCGCTCGTGCGGATCTAGGCTCTGTCTGACAAACCGGCAGACAGGAAGGGACTCCGCCGAAGCGGCTATGTCCCTCTCGCGAAGGCGGATGTCCGCCCCGCCGTGTCGTGCATGTCAGTCGGTGGGGCAGGCATTCTTGCCTGCCAATCGCGCTTGGGCAGGTGAGAGTAACATTTGTCAGACAGCTAGCCCGAACACCAGTGGCTTGAGCCCTGTCAGCGGCGGCCAGAGAGTACAAGGGGCTTACCGCCGTCTCTGTCGTACTCTTACTCGTACTCGTAATCCTCTCTGTCAGGGGAAGTTGCGAAGCAGCGATTACGATTACGAGCAAGAGTACGAGCAAGAGCAAGAGTAAGAGCAGAAGCATAGAGTAAGACCAAGAGCGAAGCTCTGGGGCACGGGTTACGTCCGCTGAGTTACTGGTATTGAGCCTCACACTGGCGCGGCGGTGAATTGAGGAGTTTGCCCATGCCGTTCGCCACCGGCTCCCCCACCCATCATTCACCGCTCGCCACTACCCCTCCGGATGGTAGAGCAATTGGATTCGCCACAACAGGTACGCGTCGTATTGCTCGACGCTGTTGAGCTTGAGGTTGGTCTGCGGGTTGCCGTCCATCACGTGCAGGACACTGGCGTCGATGTACGCTTGGGTGCACAGGGGGCCGAGCGCCTTGATGAACTGGCACAGGTTGGCCAGCGAGGTCGGCTGCATCTTCAGGCCGGTCCGGACGAAGTTGAACGTGCCGGCGGGCAGGCGGAGATGGTGCGCCGGCTCGACCGCGAGGACGTCGAGGTAGTGGTCATACTCGGTATGCCTCTCGTGGCGGACGACGCGGCCGAGCGCATCAGAGATGGGGAAGCCTGCGGGCGGCATCATGGTGCTTGGCGTCGCCTCGAAGCTTGCGGCGTCCTCGATGATGCGCTTTTCCGTCTCCGTCCGAACGTGCGCGGTGGCGAGGAGGACGATGTCCTTGTATGGGACGTTGACGGCGCCGATGCGCCGGCTGTCGGCGTCGCGCAGGTCCGACACTTCGAGCGCGCTCTCGCCGAGCCGCGCCGTCTCGAGGAATGCAGGGTCGGGGAAGCGGACCAGTCCGCCCTCCGGCAGCGCGAACGTCTTGACACCCGCCTGCGACAGCGCGGCGACGGCCCGGCCGGCCTGGGCCTCGGTAAGTTCTGAGGCCAGTATGCCGACGCGCTCGCGTATCTCGCGGGTCACGTCGAACGCGACCCTGCCCGTGGCCTGTGCGAGAGTGCGGCTTACCACAGGGATCGGCACTGAAAGCTCGCCGCGGGCAATGACGTGGAATAGCTCGGCCACCGCGTTGACCTTCGGTGAGAGTGAAATCCCCTACTCCGGCACGGGATACTGTGGCGCCCGGATGGCCTTGGTCTCGTCTTCTTCCGGTGGCACGATCTTCCTCTTCTTCTTGTCGCCCTTCTTGGGCTTGCTCGGCGGCCGGAAGTGATGCTTGATCGTCAGGTGAAACTCGATCGGCGGCGCCCCGGGGATGATCTGCTGATACCGTTCCGACAGCACCCGCGACAACGCGTCGTGAACGGCGACGATGTTGGTGATGTCCTTGATCCGCGCGTCGACCTGCCCGGCGGACGGCACGCTGGTCTGCTTGTCGACGACCAGCTTCACCCGGATGTCGTGCACCTCGGGCAGCGACTTCGCCGTGCGCCGAAGCGCCTCCTCCACCGCCGACGCGTGCACCCGGACGCTCCCCGTCTCGCTCTTCAGCACGACGAACTTGCTCACGTCGCGCCGCCACGTCTTGCTGAACTTCAGCAACTGCCAGAAGATCAGGACGACGCCGGCGATGAGACAGACAATCTCGAGGGCGTCGTGCCCTTCGCTGTCGATGTGCCGAATGCCGATGGCCCACAACAGGAAGCCGGCCGCGATGACCAACAGGTACTCGATGTAGCGGGTCCCTCTCAACGGGCTTGCCATGGTATCGCCCTCCTCGTTCACGAGCCGCCTCCGGCCTGTTCCAGCGCCTCTTCCGCTTCCTCTCCCGCGTGTCCGGTGTCTGAGAATCCGCCGTTGTCCAGGACGGACTCGACGAACTTCGTGTCGATCCGCCCGGATAGAAACGCGCTGTGCCCGAAGATGTCCAGGTACAGCGGGATGGTGGTCTTGATGCCCTCGATGACGTACTCTTCGAGCGCCCGCTGCATGCACGCGATCGCCTCGCGCCGATTTCGCCGGTGGACGATCAGCTTGCCCACCAGCGAATCGTAGGCGGGTGAGATGGTGAACCCCGCGTAGGCGTGCGAGTCGACCCGCACCCCCGGCCCGCCGGGCGCGTAGTATTTGGTGATGGTTCCCGGCGCCGGCTGGAACGTCTCGGGGTCTTCCGCGTTGATGCGGCACTCGATCGCGACCCCCTCGATCTTGACGTCCTCCTGCCGCAGGCTCAGCCGCTCGCCGGAGGCGATGCGGAGCTGCTCGCGGACGATGTCCACCCCGGTCACCATCTCGGTCACCGGGTGCTCGACCTGGATGCGGCAGTTCATCTCGATGAAGAAATAATTGCCGTCGCCGTTGACCAGGAACTCGACCGTGCCCGCGCCGTAATAGTTGACCGCGTTGGCGATGGCAATGGCCGACTCACCCAGGCGCCGGCGGAGGCCGTCTTCGAGGGCGGGGCATGGGGCCTCCTCGATGAGCTTCTGGTGCCGGCGCTGGAGGCTGCAGTCCCGGTCTCCCAGGTGGATGACGTTGCCGTGATGGTCGCCGAGCAGTTGGATCTCCACGTGGCGGGCGCCGCTGACGTATTTCTCGATATACACCGCCCGGTCGCCGAACGCGGCCCCCGCTTCCGACTCGGCCACCGCGAAGCAGTTGAGCAGGCTCATGTCGTTGTGCGCCGCCCGCATCCCGCGGCCGCCGCCGCCCATCGCCGCCTTGACCAGCACCGGATAGCCTATCTCGTGCGCCAGGGCCACCGCTTCCTCGCCGCTTCCTACCGCACCCTTGCTGCCGGGGACGACGGGCACCTTGGAGTTCGTCGCGATCTCGCGGGCCCTCACCTTGTCGCCCATCTGGCTCATCGCTTCCGCCGACGGGCCGATGAACTCCAGGTTGCAGCTCCGGCACACCTCGGCGAAGCGGCTCACCTCGGACAAGAATCCGTAGCCGGGGTGGATGGCCTCGACGTCGGCCACCTCGGCCGCCGAGATGATCGACGGGATGTTGAGGTAGCTCTGTTCGCTGGGCGCGGGGCCGATGCAGATGCGCTCGTCGGCGAAGTCAAGGTAGATGGCGTCCTTGTCCGCCTCGGAGTACGCGGCGACGGTCGAAATCCCCAGTTGCTTGCAGGCCCGGATGATGCGGAGAGCGATCTCCCCGCGGGCACATATGAGGATTCGTGAGAACACGCTGACTCCTGCTTACCTGCCCTGCGTCATCTGTCGTTTACGTGCGCCCGGCTGCCGAACGTGGACCATCCTGTGACCCATACCGAACAAGGAGTCAACTTCCAGCGGCGATCAGGAAGAGCGGCTGGCCGTATTCCACCGGCTCACTGTTTTCGACCAGGATCTTCACCACCCGGCCTGCGTGCTCCGCCTTGATCTCGTTCATGACCTTCATCGCCTCGATGATGCAGAGGACTGTCTCCTCTTTGACCTCGTCGCCGACCTCGACGAACGAATCGCCCTCGGGCTTCGCCGCCCGGTAGAACGTCCCGACCATCGGCGACGTGACGGCGACGGTTCCCGGCTCGTGCTCCGGCTCCGCCGAGGCGTCCGCGCCGGCGGGCGCCGCGGGCCGGGCGGGCGGCGGCGCGGGCATCTGGGCATGTGGAACCCCCCGCGACTCAACCCGATCGCCGGCTTGCCTCAGCTTCACCTTGGTGTCATTCATGTTCACCTCGAGTTCGGCGAGGTCGTGTTCCTTCATAAACGCAGCCAGCTCGTCGAGCAGGCCGCGCATCTTCTCGATATCCATCCTGGCCTCCGGCAGAGAATGCCCCTTATACCCTTCCCAGGTACTCTCCGGTCCGAGTGTCGATCTGGATGACGTCCCCCTCGTTGATGAACAGCGGCACGTTGACCACGCCCCCCGTCTCCAGCTCGGCCGGTTTGCTCCCGCCGGCCGCGGTGTCGCCCTTCACCCCCGGATCGGTCCGCTTGACCTGCAACTCTACGAAGTTGGGAACGGAAATGTCGAGGACCCGATCCTGGTACATCACCACGGTGACGCGCATGTTCTCCTTGAGGTAAGCCGCGATGTGCTCGCACCGCTCGGCGGGGAAGGGGACCTGATCGTAGGTGTCGGGGTTCATGAAATGGTAGTTGGACGAATCGCGGTAGAGGTACTCCAGTTCCTTCCGCTCGACCAGCGCCGTCTCGATGTTGTCCTTGGACTTGAACGTGTTCTCGATGACCGCCCCGGTCTCCAGGCTCTTGAGCTTCGTCCGCGTGAACGCGCCGCCCTTGCCAGGCTTCACGTGCTGGAAATACTCGACCCGGTACACGTTCCCGTTGTAGAGGATGGTCATTCCGTTCCTGAGGTCACTGCCGCCAATCACGCGGTCTCACCCTCCAGCCTCACAGGACGATATCCTTCAGCGTCTTCGGCACGCTCGACAGCACCTTGACGCCCTTGGTGGTGACCAGCACGTCGTCTTCGATGCGCACGCCGCCGAACCCTGGAATGTAAATCCCCGGCTCGACGGTGAAGACCATGCCTCGTTTCAACACGGCGTCCGACTTCGGCCCGACCGTGGGCGCCTCGTGCACCTGCATTCCGATGCCGTGCCCGAGGCTGTGGCCGAACTTCCGCCCGAACCCGGCGCGGGTAATATGCCGCCGGGCCGCCGCGTCGATCTCTCTTGCCGCCACGCCGGGCCGGGTCTTGCGGATCGCCCGCCGCTGCGCCTCCAGCACAACGCGGTAAATCCGCTCAAACTTAGACGGAATCTTATGGTGGAAAAACACCCGTGTCAAGTCGCAAACATATCCGCAGCCGGCCACGCCCCAGTCAATCAGAATGGCATCTCCGGCCTTCATTCGCTGGCCGGTCACCCGGGCGTGGGGCAGCGAGCCGCGCGGGCCGAACGCCACGATGGTTGGGAACGCCATGCCGTCGAAGCCAAGGCCGCGAACGAAGTACTCCATTTCCGTCGCGATGTCGTGTTCGCGGATCCCCGGCACCAGGAACGGCTTGACGTGCTCGATGCACTTCTCCGCCGCGCCCAGGCACGCCACGATAGCCCGGGTCTCTTCCCGGTCTTTGACCGCCCGCAGCCGCTCCACCAGACCGGTCGTGCTGACCATCTCGATCTTGCGCCGGCCCCTGCGGGACGAAGAGCCCAGCGCATCCCGGAGGCGTTCCGCCGATTCGAGCGTGAGGACGCCCGCCTCGACGCCCAGGCTGGTCACGCCCAGCTTCCTGGCCTGTCGGACGATGGCTTTGACCATGCTGTCCCGCCGCTGGACGATCCGGTAGCTTTTGCACTCGTCGGCCGCCTGCTCGACGTACCGGAAATCCGTGAGGAAGAGCGCGTCGGACCCGGTGAGCAGGAGGGCGGAGCTGTCGCCGGTGAACCCGCTCAGGTACCGGACGTTCGACTCGTCGCTGATGAGGAGCGAGTCAAGCTTCTGTCGCCGAAGCTGGGTGCGGAGCTGCTTCAGACGGCGGGCGACGATGCGCGTCATGATGTTCTCTCGCCACGAAGAGCGCGAAAAGGAAAGGGAGATTCCCGGCCTTGCTCAGAGTGACAGGGCGTGTCCGCCTTCTCTCTTCGGCGCGATGTGCCCACGCACCCATGTGCTCCCGCGCCCGCGCGCCCCGCCCGGACGTAGTAGCCCGGCTCCTCCTCGGGCATCGTGTCACAGCCGCCGGCTGCGATCGGCAAGCACGCCAGGAGCAGGAAGAGCAAGCATTTCATACCGTTATCCTCTCCTCTTGGAGCCGCGTCATCGCGGCACGGTATCTCCTTCGAATCGGGCCGACGACGTCGCGCAGGAATTCCGACACCTGCGACGGCGCCCGGCCCACGAACCGCCGAGGCTCCGTCATCGATTTGAGCATCCCGCGCACTGCGGCGAACGCGTCGTCGCCCGCCAGCCGCTGGAGCAGATCGTTGTCCGCGCCCTCCTGCTTGACGGCCTTTGCCGCCGCCTGCGAGTGCACCCGGATCCGCTCGTGCAGCTCCTGCCGGTCGCCGCCGGCCTTCACCGCGGCCATCAGGATCTCCTCGGTGGCCATGAAGGGCAGCTCGGCCGCCAGCCGCTTCGCAATCTGGGCCTTGTTCACCACCAGCCCGCTCGCCACGTCGATGCAGATGTTCAGGATCGCGTCGGTGGTGAGGAAGGACTCCGCAATGGCGAGGCGGCGGTTCGCGCTGTCGTCCAGCGTCCGTTCGAGCCACTGCGTCGCCGCGGTCATCGCCGGGTTCTGCGCCCCGTTGATCACCAGGCGCGCCAGCGCGCAGATGCGCTCACTCCGCATCGGGTTTCGCTTGTACGCCATCGCGGACGAACCGACCTGCTTCCTGCCGAACGGCTCCTCGATTTCCTTGAGGCCCTGGAGCAGGCGGATGTCGTTCGTCATCTTGCTCGCCGACTGGGCGATGCCCGACAGCGCGGCCAGCGCCTGCGCGTCCACCTTTCGCGGATACGTCTGGCCGGTGACCGGGTACGTGCTGGCGAAGCCCATCTTCTTCGCGATGAGCTTCTCCAGCCGCACTACCTTGCGCTCGTCGCCGTTGAAGAGCGCGAGGAAGCTGGCCTGCGTGCCGGTGGTGCCCTTGACGCTGCGGAAGCGGAGCCGGTCGAGCCGCGTCTCGATCTCCTCGACGTCGAGGACGAAGTCCTGCGCCCACAGGCACGCCCGCTTGCCCACCGTGGTCGGCTGCGCCGGCTGGAAGTGGGTGAAGCCGAGCGTGGGCAGGCCCTTGTACTTCGCGGCGAACTTGCCGAGCAGGTCGATCAGCTTCGCCAGCTTGGCCCCGAGGAGCCGCAGCCCCTCGCGGATCTGGATCAGCTCCGTATTGTCGCCGACGAAGCAACTCGTGGCGCCGAGGTGGATGATCCCCTTCGCCTTGGGGCATTGCAGGCCGAACGCCTTGACGTGCGCCATCACGTCGTGCCGCGTCTGCCTCTCGATCCGTTCGGCGACCGCGTAGTTGATGTTGTTCGCCGCCCGCTTCATCTCGTTGATTTGTGTCTGCGTGATGGGCAGGCCGAGCTCGCGTTCCGCCTCCGCCAGTGCGATCCACAGCCGCCGCCAGGTGCCGAACTTGAAGTCGTCCGAGAACACGTGCGACATCGCCGCGCCCGCGTAGCGCGTGGCGACCACGCTGCGATAGCTTCCGCGTTCGCTCTTCTTGCTCACGGATTCCCTCCGCCAGAGAAGCCACATTGTAACCGCTCGCACCCTATACGGCAACGATTCGATTGCGGATTGGGGATTGCGGAATGCGGA
>CAZDHT010000229.1:0-8918 GCA_964505325.1 uncultured Planctomycetota bacterium
GGTGCCGGTGATGGGCAGTTGCTCCCGCCTGGCTTTGTCGAGCGGCACGAAGCTCAGGAAGGATTCGACGTAGAGGGCCGCCGCGTTCTCCCCCGCCGGCTGCTCGTACCAGGCATCCAACTCTTCCAGGGTCGTGGGATAGCCGGCCTCGCGGATCGGGTCCAGCCGCAGCCGCACCTGGTGAATCCAGTACAGCCGGTAGCCCGCGTAGCAGCCGGCCAGCACCAGAAGCGCCAGCCCTATCTCGGCGACGCGCCGGTACCGGCGCACCCTGATCCTCTTTCCGTCGAGCTCAGCCAGCGCCGTTCCTCCCGCCGGATGCAACTGGTGCTGCATTGTACCCCGGGCGTTCGGATCGGCAAGCCGAATCCTAGGCCGGGGCCCGGCGGTGGGGCGCGGGACGCTGTTCGACGTCAGCGCGGCTTGGGCTCGATGGGCCGCTCCTCCGGCTGGGCCTCGTCTTTCTTCCGCTCGGCGGGGCGGACCTGTTCGGGTCGCATTCCGCCGTCCCCGGCGGCAGGGCGACGTCTTCGCCCAGCGAAGCGGTCCCGCCCTGCTCGCATCCGCGCCTCACGCTCCCGTTCCCGGCGGTCTTTTTCCGCCTCCTGGCGCTGGGCCACTATTGCCACGAGAGCTTTAGAGACTTCCTTGGCTTCGTCGTAGGTGACGGCTTTGGTGAGGCGCTGCAAAACGCCCACCGCCTCGTCTTCGCGGTTGTTGCGGAAGAGCAGCTCTGCCAGTTCCCTGAGCGCCAACACCTTCTGCATCTTATCCGGGGTGGCCTTGATGATGGCCTCGAACTGGTCGACGGCCTCGTCGATCTGGTCGAGCTCTTCGAACAGGCTGGCCAGCCGCTTCTGTGCGTCGATTGCGTACTCGCCGGTGACGTTCCGGTATTCCGCGATGGCCTGCTGCTTGTTGTCCAGCTCCTTGCGGTAGATTTCGGCGAGGTTCAGGTGGGTCAGCGAAATCGCCAGCTTGTCGGGAGAGGTCTTGAGCAACTGCTGCAGCGCCTCGACCGCCTTGGCGTATTCCTTCTTGTGGATGTGGATCTCGGCGATGCGGTAATAGGCGTCGTCGATGACGTTCAGCCGCTCGTCGTGCTTCAAGCGCTGAAGGGCGCCGATCCCGGCTTTCTGGCCGGGCGGCGCGACGAGACCCACCGCGGGGCCGCGGCCCGGCGCGTCAGCGCGGCCCGCATCGCGGTTCCCGTCGCGCCCCCGAAGACGCTGCATTCTATCCACGGCCTCCTGCTCCTCCTTGGTCAGCTTCTCGCCGGCACGCTGCTTGCGGAATGCTTGCATCAGCACGCCGAACCGGCGCCGGCGGTCGCCCCGGTCGCGACCCTGCGCGTCCCTGCGGTTCTCTCGGACGGCCGGACCCTTGTCGCCGTCTTTCCGCTCTTCCGCTGCAGATGCCGGCCGGGCCAGAAACGCAACGCCGACCGTCAGTGCGACCAACACCAACAACACACATGACTTCCTCAGCATGGCCTTACCTCCTACTCGGGTTCCCCTTGCGCATGGCGCGTTACTTGTCAGACGGCCGTCCTGGCCCCGCTTGCCTAGATGCCTCTGCGCCGTCATTTGTCCGCCTCCCTCTGCGTTCGCCGTTCTTCGGTCATCTGGTCATCGATCTCACTCACCCACCCGGCCATTTCTTCGAGCTGTTTGCCCAGGTCGGCGTACTTCTTGTTTGCATTCAGCTTCTCCTGGTACTTGGTCAGGAATGCAATCAGCGCGTCCTGCGTCTTCTTCTTGAGCCCGGCGAGCTCCGGCACCGCGTCGGCCAACTTGAGCATCTTGCCCCGCAGCTCGGCGGAGCGGGTGCGAAGTTTGGCGAACTCCTGCCGGTTCTTCTGCCAGTCCTCTCGCCGGCCTCGGCGCAACCGCGCCGTGAGTTTCTGGAACTCGGCAGCCACCGCCTCCCGGGCCTGTTTCAGGTCGCCGTAGTCGGGGTGGTCGTTAAGTTCTGTGTAATAGGCGCGGGCGGCGGCTTGCGACGCTTTCATGGCAGCGGCGACTTCGGCGTCCTGGAGCACCTCGTCCTCGATCTGCTGGCGCTGCGCCTTGAGCGCCCGCTCCTGAAGTGAGCAGGCCGCCCGTGCCTTTTCCAGCGGCGTCTTGGCGTCCTGAATCGCGGGGCGCTCCGTGCCCAATCCCGGCCGTCGTCGGCCCCAGGTACCGCGCTCGCCCGCGTGCAGCACCGACGGGCTGGCGCCCAGGCTGGTAACCATCACGGTGCCCACGATCACCTTGACCACCATGGTCTTGGCGTTCATGTCATTCTCCTCTCCTGTCAGTTGGACGGTGAAACGTGTGCCCACGACCGAGACCGTCCCCAACTCGGTTTGCACGGAAAACAATCTGTCCTTCCTGCCTTCGACTTCGCACTCCACTTCCCCCCCGGTGAGAAAGATCTCTTCGGCGTTCTCCCGGCCCGCGATCACGGCCGTGCTGCCCGGTCTCATCGTGATGCGGGCGTATCCTCCCAGCAGCAGTCTCGCCTCACCCTCGTGTGTCTCTATCACGGCGCCACGGCGGACCTGGGCGTCGCCTTCCACCGTGTAGGCGCCGCTGGCGGTCGGCGGCGGGTACACCGCCGGCTCCACACCCTTCTTCGGCCACCACGTCCACACCCCGGCCGTCAGCACCAGCACGGCCGCGGCGGCGGCCAGAGGAGCCCACACCCGCACGCGGTGCCGTTCCCGCAAGGCGGCCCGTGCCAGGATCTGTCGAGTCTGATCGGACGGCCGTTCGCCGGCGACGGCTTCCTGGAGGAACGAATCCACGAGACGGTCAGTCCATTCCTCTCGTTTCATCAGGCTCCCTCCAGCTTCAGGCGCGCCTGCACACATTCCCACAGGCGCGCACGAATGCGCTGCAAGGCGGACTTGACCCCGTGCTCGCTCATCGAAAAGGCCGCCGCCATCTCGCTCCGAGATTTCCTTTGGCTGTAGCGGAAGTCCAGCATCTCACGGCTGCGCTCGGGCATTTGCTCCACGCAGAGGCGCAAGGCCTCCACATAGAGGACCCCGTCTTCCCCTCCCGGAAACGTGTCCGTCCACACCTGCTCGGCCCGTTCCAGGGCGCGGCTGTCCAGCGTTACCGGGTTACGCACTTCTCTTTCCCAATGCCTGAGCAACAGGTGGCGCGCGATCCCCCGCAACCACGCCCCACGCCGCGGCACGTCGGTCAGAGAGGGCGGCGAGGCGCCCTTGAACGTGGCCAGAAACGTCTCCTGCACCAAATCCTCCGCAAGGGCGTGGTCCGCGCCCAGGTACTTCACATACCTGTACAACTCCGCCTGATGCTCAGTGACGAGCATTTCGAGCGTCCCATGGTCCACACGTGCCGCCCTGGGTGGTCGACCGTCCTCACCCATGAGTCCGTGAAACTCCATAAAAGGGTGCAAAGAATCTCAGAAGTTCTGCCTGCCCGCTGGAGACGTCGGCAATTCTGCCGAGAACCACGCCTGTTGACAAGCATTTTCTATGGAAGGTGGTGCAGAAACGGACGTTCGGGGAACGTCGCGGGCGGAATTATCTTCCTTGCGCGCGGCTGTTGTACCCTCTATAATCCCCGTCGGTTTTGTGGCAATTCGTTCTGTCACTGGTAGGATCCTTCACGGGTGACCGCGTTGGTCACCAGTTCGGAAGCGAGATCGAAGTCGTCGGTGGCTCGGCCCTCGTCGGCATCGGTGTCAAGATTCTGCCTGGGGCACTTTCTGTAGGAGGAGTTGGTATGAAGCAGGTAGCGGTGTTGATGGGGCTGTTGGCTCTTGTGGTTGTCATAGGCGGTTGCGGCGGCGACAAGTATGACCGGGCCGCCAGAGAGATGATTGACTGCATGAAGGACATGAACTCGGTCCTCGACGGTGTCAAGGACAAGGAGTCCGCCGAAGCGGCCAAGCCCAAAATGGAGAAGATCGCCAAGAGGATGGAAGCCTTGGGCAAGCGCGCGAAGGAGATGGACAAGCCCCCGAAGGAGAGGGAGGACGAGCTCAAGAAGAAGTACGACAAAGAAATGAAAGAAGTGATGGGCAATATGATGAAGAACATGACGCGGCTCGCCACCATCGAAGGAGGGGCCGAACTGGGCAAGTTGTTCGAAAACATCAAGATGCCCGACTAGTTCAACTTTGTGTCATTCAAAAAGGGAACAGGCAACTAATTTCCCGCACGTCCTCGAGCGTCAGCAGTTCCAAGCTGCGTGGCTGCGGGAATCAGTTGCCTGTTCCCTTTCTTCCTGTCTCCTTTTTTCCGACAGAATCCCTCCCGGTGTCCGTACAATGTCACGGAGAGAAACCCGGCCTCGGCCCTCGCTGCTGCCTGACTCACCATCCCGCCAAGTGCGCTGACCGCAGACACATGTGGGCCAGTTCCCCCCTGGTGTCTGGTGCGCCGTGTGGCGGAGGTGCTGATTTCATATCTGCACCGAAATGTGAAGTCCCGGGAGCCGGGGCGGAGCGGAACCGACAGGGACACGGCCTTCAGCGAACGCCATCGAGAACCGGTAGTCCGGCGCACTGTGTGGCCGCACGAGGTTACACTCCTGCCGCCTCGGTAAGGTGTTTTTCGCCTGCATAATTATGCAGGCCATGGCAGTATTATTCTAGGTCATTTACTGGGAGGACTGGACACACGGGGAAACGAACGGCAGGAACGCCTGCCTCGGCTCCGAAGTACATGAGGATCAAGCGGAAGCTGATGGACCGGATCGCGAACCGTGACTACACGGAGGAGAAACCGGTGCCGCCCGAGCGGGTCCTGGCGAAAGAATTGCGCGCGGCGCTGATGACCGTGCGTCGCGCCATCCAGGAACTGGTGGCCTACGGCGTGACCGTGGCCGCGCTCACGATGACGGTCCATCCCGACCTGTCTGTCCCGGCGTGCCTGTTGCTGCCGGAGACAGACGCCCACCCCGGCACGGCGGCGATGGCCATCCACGGCCACAACGTCCGCACCGGCGCCCGACGGACTTCTTAGGCAAGCCCGCACGGCGCGACGAAAAGGCCGCAGACGGTACGCCGCCGAAGCCGAAGAAGGTCATCGACCTCGGCGACTCGATCGCCTCGCGCCCGCGGAAGCTGAAGAAAAAGCCCCGCGCCTCAAATCCGGGTTGACGCCTCCAGACGCCAGCGCGTGGGGAGTCCCGTTCAGTCGTTCACTATCGGCGCCGCCTCCTCAACGCGAGCAGCGCCATTCCGACCAGCCCCAGCGCGGCCGGCTCGGGGATGGGCGCCAGCGCGGGCGGCTCCACCGTGATGCGCAGGGCGTTCATGCCCGACACGTAGGAGCGGACCGTCATCTCGAGCACGGCTTGGCCGCTGCCATCCGCCACGAACGTCCAGAGCATGATGTCGTGGTCCCTGTGTCCCTCGGTGTCGTTGTAGAAGTCGTCCGAGTTGCCATCGATGGAGAACTCGTCGTTCAGCAGGTAGTCGGCCCGCCAGTAGGTCATGCCGTCCATCGAAGCGATCAACTCGAAGTAATACGTGAGCCCCGGGACCAAGCCGGTGATCGTGATCTCGCCCACCTCCCCGGTAGAGCCTTCATAGAACTCGTCGTCCGAGGCGCTCCAGGGGAGCCAGAACGGCACGTTGTTGCCCGACCAGCCGTCGCCTGTCCCCGCGCTGGCGAACCCATTGGTGATCTCCAGTTTCAGGTCGCTGGCGAGGCCGTCAGTCGTGAGCAGGGCGAGGGTCGTGCCCGTCGTCCGGGCCGGCAGGACGTTCCACCCTGGCACCAGGGAGCCGCCGAAGTCGATGCGGATGTCCAGCAGCTTCTGCGGCGTGTAGTCGACGTAGACGTCGTTGCCGTCCTGCCGGATGCCGAACCCGGCCATCAGGTTGCCGTCGTAGGCGTTGCGGAACTCACGATAGTCCAGCACGAAGTCATCGGCGTCGAATCCGGTGACGCCACCGGCCGCCGACGCGATCTTCCAGCTATGACTGCTGTCCTTGTCGAAGTTGGCCATGTCGCCGGAATCAGCCGGGTGGCTGCCGCCCAGCGAGCCGACCGTGAACAGATTGACGGTGAACGGATCGGCGGATGTGGCGGCGATGTCCAGCGTCCCGCTCAGGTTGAGCAGGTCCCAGCCCGTGCCGGCGCCGGCCGTCGCGTGGTCGATCTCCCAGTCATACACGCCGCCGGCGCCCCACGTGGCGTTCACGCCGTTGAGGGCCCCGACGCTGGTGCCGGGGGCGACGGTGCCGCCGCTGTTGACGATGAGCGAACCATTGATGGTGCCCGTGCCGCCCAGCACGCCGGTGCCGCTCACGGTCACCGTGCTGGCGGCGGCGGTGCTGCCGTTCACGTTGAGGCGGCCGGCGGTGACGGCGGTGGGGCCGGTGTAGGTGTTGGTGCCGCCGAGGGAGACGGTGCCGCTGGTGGTCTTGTTCAGACCACCCGTGCCGCCGAGGACGGCGTTGACCGTGCCCGACCGAGCGTCGAAGGCGCTGCTGCTGCTGATCGTGGCGGTGCCGTTGACCGTGCCGCCGCTGATCATCAGCACGCCGGCGCCGAGGTCTTGGTTGTTGGCACCCGCGTCGAGCGTGCCGCCGTTGACCGTGACCGCGCCGCCCGAGGGCAGCGTATCGACCGCGCCGCACACCAATGTGCCCGCGTCGACCACTGTGGCGCTGTGGCTGTTGCTGCCCGAGAGCGTGACCGTGCCGCTGCCGATCTTGGTCAGCGTTTCGGAGCCACTGATGTCGCCGTTGACGGTCAGCGTGCCGCCCGCCTGCTGCATGTCAATATAGGTGCCGCAGTTGAGCGTCACGTTTGCGTCGATCACATGCGCCGCGCCCGTGTCGGCCACGATGATGTAGGCCGTGCCGCCGCCGGCACCCAGCCCCAGCGCTCCGCCGCTATCGCTGAACGTATAGGCGCTGCCGCCATCGATTCGAACGATGCCTGCCACCGGGCCCGCGCCCGAGCCGGCTGCGACCAACACGGTCTTGGTCGTCGCGCCGGACTCGAACTTCGCCATCTCGGTGGCGGTGGTTGGGGCGTCGGCGCCGCTGTCATCGAACCCGTCGGCATCCCACGTGCCCGACGTGCCGCCGTCCCACGTGCGCGAGGCGACATCCGGTATGAGCGTGCCGCCGATCCCGGCCGCGCCGCTCAGGTCGGCGACCACGTAGCTGAGAACACCAAGGTATGCATTGCCGCCGTCGAACGGGTCATACTTGATGACGTCGCCGCTCGGGGTGCGCAGCTTGATCCTGGTGACCGTGTCGAAGCCGAGGAGCGATCCGCCAATGGTCGACGTGCCGCTGTCGCTGTCGAGGGCGGCGAACTTGACCTTGCCGCAGTCCAGGCCGCCGTCAAGAGCGACGCTGCCGCCGCTGCCCGACGTGGTGTAGAGCTTGAGGTCACCGTAGTCGCTCGCGCTGTTGCGGGCCCAGAGGTTGATCGCGCCGCCGATGGTGATGTCACCCGCCACGCCCTGGATGGTGACGTCGGTCGCCTCGCAGTCGGACTGGGGGCCGTTGTTATGGCCGTCGATATAGCCGTTGATGGTGACGCTCGCGTAGTTCTCGATCTTGACCTTGTCGTTGGGGTTGCCGTACCCGTTACGCTTGTACGAGGCATCGATGTTGTTGATCTCGCAGTCGCCCAGCGGGGTGCCGACGGTGTCGTTGTCGTAGTCGCCATCGAGGGTGATCTCGCCGCCGTGGTCGTCCGCGCCGTAGGTACTGGTCCCGGTGCGGGCGAGCAGGTCGCCGGCGCGGAAGGCGCCCTCATGGTAGATGCGGATGTAGCCGGGGTATCTGCCAGCTTTGCTGGAGGACACGGTGCCCAGCGTGGCTCCCAGGTCCGCGTCCTGGTTCTGGATCTTGACGGAGCCGGTGCTGTAGACGCGGACATTGCTGCCGGACGTCGGGCCTCGGCTGTTCTCCGCGTCCAGGTTGTCGACGCGGATGTTGCCGGCCTCGCCGTAGCCTGTGCCGTTCGCCTCGCCGATGTAGATGTTGCCGGCGGCACAGCCGCTCTCGGCTTGGAAGTACGCGTGTGTTGTGATGCTTCCGCACGAAATGTCGCCTACGTTCTTGATGACAATGTCGCCCGTGTACGTCGGGTAGAACGACGTTCGCTCGGTGGTGATGGCGTCGAATCGGCTGGTGACGGCGTTCCAGACGCCCTGGCCGGTGATGTTCCCGCCGTTGAGGTCGAGCTTGATGGCGGTGGCTGTGACTGTCTTCGTACCGTCGTTGGTGTAGAGCATGTAGGTGCCAAGGTTCAGTCCGGCCGGCGTGACGGCGTCGCCCGGGGTCCCGTCGCCGTTCTTGTCATTCCAGTCGTAAACGCCGGACGCGTTGTCGTCGACGTTCTGCGTACCGACTGCCAGCGGGATGGCGTTGGTGCCGCCGTTCAGACTGGTCGTCGCGTCGAGCGGCGCAGCCTGTGCCGGAAACGCGCCCGCGACCAGCCCCAACACTACCGCCAAAACCATTGCCCTCTTCAACATTGCCCCACTCCTTTCGTTTGCTGCACGTGCAGCGCCCCATTGAACGTTCCTGTCTGCAACACCTTCACGGTCTCGCACCACTTCGCTCCTTCCATAACGCCAGTATGAACTCTCGACTTCTCGGCGGGCCCTATCCACTCGCTGGGGTGGCCCTCGGTCCTCCGTTTCTCAATGCCTGTGCCCTTCGTACACGAACTCTCTCGTTCCTCTTTTTCCCAACAGGTCAACCGGCCGCACGCACGCCACTGGCTCCGGGGGCCGGCGCGTTACGGGCCTCGGCGGGCCCATTCGTCAGGCCGTGCCGCGCGCCGTGGTGATGCCCGGCGGTAGCGGGCCGCACCAGCGGTCTTCCAGCAATCAGGGGCGCCGAACCGCCCAAGCCATACCAGGCACAATGCCTGCATATCGCCGGAGACTCCTCAGTTCCAGTGGAGTGGGGCCGTG